>JAFYWG010000002.1 GCA_017558115.1 Alistipes sp. | reverse complement strand
GAGGAGGAGCTCGAGGAGAAGGCTCCCCTTATCCACAAGTACTTCCACGACGATGTTCAGAAGAAGGCTATGCGTAACATGATCCTCGACGAGGGTAAGCGTCTCGATGGTCGTCGTACCGACGAGATTCGCCCCATCTGGTGCGAGATCGACTACTTGCCTTGCGCACACGGCTCTGCAATCTTCACTCGTGGTGAGACACAGTCACTCACAACCGTAACTCTCGGTACTAAGCTCGACGAGAAGCAGAAGGACGAGGTTTTGGTACAGGGTACAGAGCAGTTCGTATTGCACTACAACTTCCCCCCATTCTCAACTGGTGAGGCACGTCCCGCACGTGGTTTGAGCCGCCGTGAGATTGGTCACGGTCACCTCGCATGGCGCGCATTGAAGCCCATGGTACCACTTGGTGAGGAGAACCCCTATGCAGTACGTGTAGTATCAGATATTCTCGAGTCTAACGGTTCATCATCTATGGCTACTGTATGTGCCGGCACTTTGGCACTTATGGATGCAGGTGTTAAGTTGCGCAAGCCCGTATCAGGTATCGCAATGGGTCTTATCTCAGACTCTGCAACAGGCCGCTGGGCAGTGTTGTCGGACATCTTGGGCGATGAGGACCACCTCGGCGATATGGACTTCAAGGTGACAGGTACACGCGACGGTATCACCGCAACACAGATGGATATCAAGGTTGATGGCCTCTCATACGAGGTGTTGGCAAAGGCTTTGGAGCAGGCACGTCAGGGTCGCCTCCACATCCTCAACAAGATGGTTGAGACTATCGCTGAGCCTCGCGAGGACTACAAGCCATTCGTACCTCGTATCGTACAGATCTCTATTCCTCAGGAGTTCATCGGTGCTGTTATCGGCCCTGGTGGCAAGGTTATCCAGGAGATTCAGAAGACTACTGGCACAACAATCACCATCACTGAGGTTGACGAGAAGGGTATCGTAGATATCTTCGGTCAGGACAAGGAGGCTTTGGACGCAGCTTTGGCACGCATCAAGGGCATCGTTGCAGTTCCCGAGATTGGCGAGACATACAACGGTAAGATTCGCTCTATCGTAGATTTCGGTGCCTTCGTAGAGATTCTCCCTGGTAAGGATGCTTTGCTCCACATCTCTGAGATCGACTACAAGCGTTTCGAGACTATGGAGGAGACAGGCCTCAAGGAGGGCGATATGATCGAGGTTAAGCTCATCGCCAAGGATCAAAAAACTGGTAAGCTTAAGCTCTCACGCAAGGCATTGCTTCCCAAGCCCGAGGGTTGGGTAGAGCGCGAGCCCCGCGAGCGTAAGCCACGTCCCGAGGGTGACAAGGGTGAGAAGCGCGGTGAGCGCGGCCCACGTCGTGAGCGTCACTAGTAGATATTAATGTCCGTGTGCGCTATATATATAAATAAGTATAGCGCCACAGACGTTAAACTTTAAAGCAAACAGAAAGAAACCAATAAATTTTATTTACTTAACTATTTTAATGTCTATGAAGAATCTTTTCAAGGTGAGCGCTGTGCTCGCAGTTGCAGTTATGACACTTGCAGGTTGTAACTGTTTCAAGAAGATGGCTAAGAACCAGGACGATGTAAAGCTTACATGCACTCCTGAGGTTTTGGCTTTGAATAATGGTACTGTTGATGCAGACATCACTGTTGAGTTCCCCGAGAAGTACTTCAACGCTAAGGCTGTTTTGAAGGTTACTCCCGTTATGGTATTCGAGGGTGGCGAGGTAGTAGGTACTACTCAGTACTTCCAGGGTTCAAAGGTTGATGACAACTACACTGTTATCGACAAGAAGAATGGTGGCAAGTACACTATGCACGTATCATTCCCCTACGACGAGCGTATGGCATGCAGCGAGCTCCAGCTCCGCGCTGAGATCAAGTGTCCTAAGGGTGCTTGCAAGGAGTTTACTTTGGTAAACCTCAACAATGGTGCTACTCCTACTAAGGAGGAGGCTGCTATCTTGGCTGCTGGTGGTGCTGAGGCTTTGGCATTGAAGAAGGCTTTCGGTCTCACTATCGCTGAGGGTGTTAACACATTGCAGGCTGACATCAACTACGCTGAGGCAATGCAGGCAATGGCTACTGGCTACAAGAACGTAACTACTGAGGTTACTAAGGCTAGCTACATGTACGCTATCAACTCTTCATACTTGAGCAACAAGGCTAAGAAGAGCGAGGAGCTTACAGCATTCCAGGAGAAGGCTGCTGAGCAGTTGAACAACGACCGCATCAAGCAGAACATCTACGTTAACGGTTACGCTTCACCTGATGGTCCTGAGAAGTTCAACGATAAGCTCTCTGCTGCTCGTAGCGAGTCAGGTAAGAAGGCTGCTGAGAAGTTGCTCGCAGAGATGGGCCTCGCTCTCGACGCTGCATCTTATGGTGAGGACTGGGAGGGCTTCAAGGAGCTTGTTGCCGCTTCTGATATCGAGGACAAGGAGCTTATCCTCTCTGTACTCAACAGCTACAATTCATCTTCTGAGCGTGAGGAGCAGATCAAGAACATGTCACAGGTATTCAGCGCTTTGAAGAAGGACATCCTTCCTCAGTTGCGTCGTGCACAGCTCGTAAACAGCTCTGACATCACTGGTAAGACTGACGATGAGATGATCGCATTGGTACGTGGTGGTCAGCTCAACCAGCTCAACGTTTTGGAGAAGCTCCACATTGCTTCTACAGGCAAGCTCACCGAGCAGGAGAACATCGTTGTTTTGGAGGCTGCACTTGCTGAGGGTGGTGCTACTGCATACAACAACCTTGGTGTAGCATACGCTGAGGCTGGCCAGGGCGAGAAGGCTGCTGAGGCTTTCGCACAGGCTGTTAAGGTTGGTGGCAACGCTTCTGAGATCAACAACAACCTCGCACTCGTTAACCTTATGAATGGTAACACTGAGGCTGCTAAGGCTTACACAGCAAACGCTTCTAAGGAGACTAAGGCTCTTGCTGCAGCTGCTGAGGGTAACTACGCACAGGCACAGTCTGAGCTCGATGGTTACAACGCTGCTATCGCTGCAACAATGAACGCTGACTACACAGCTGCTAAGCAGTTCATCGCTAACGATACTACAGCTGAGGCAGACTACCTCCGCGCAGTTATCGCTACAAAGCAGGGTGACATGGCTACTGCAACTGCAGAGCTCAAGTCAGCTATCGCTAAGGACGCTTCATACGCTGAGCGTTGCAAGAAGGATGTAAACCTTCGTCAGTACATTGGCAACGAGATTAAGTTGTAATCTTACGCCATAGGGCCTTTGGGCCTAAACGATAAACCACTCAGGGGCAACCCTGGGTGGTTTGTTTGTTTTAGAGGGGAGGGGGGCATAGTGACAAGCAGACGAACAGACGAGCAGACAAACGGACGAACGGACGAGCAGACAAACGGACAAACGGACAAACGGACAAACGGACAAACAGAAAATATTGTCAGAGACTTCTGTTCGTCGTTTTGTCGTTTCGTCGTTTCGTCGTTTTGTCACAACACTTGGTAGCCCCGCAACCTAATTTCTTGTCAGAGTGGCACTAATTTGCCGCCGATAAAGAAATTGGACTGGATGGTTAGTACTTATCGTACATTCCATTCAGTCCAATGATTGAGGTGGCGAAGTAGCGCCACTATCACAAGAAATTATATTGGGATGTGCATAACCTCGTCTATGCCTTGTATCTTTCCTATAGACTCCATTGCCAACTGCAGTTCGCTGAGACTATGCACCGAGAAGTCTATGGTGCATATCGCTATGCGATCGATATTCTCGGTGGCAAGAGAGGACATGGTGAGGTGTAGTTTGTCTGTAATACAGTCTATAAGGTCACTCATAAGATGGTAGCGGTCGATACCCTTTATGCGTATGCGCACGGGGTATAGGAATGCGGGGTTCTCATCGAAGTTGACGCTGGTTATCGAGTCGCCATACTGCGATGCCATGCGGATGGCGATGTGGCAGTCGCGCTTGTGTAGCGTGGTTGTGCCGTCACTCTCACGGAAGCCTATAACCTCGTCACCTGGTAGGGGGTGACACTTCTCGCAACGTTTGTACTCGAGGCGTGGTTGATTTGCGAAGTAGCCACGTAGGTAGCGCTTAGCGCGGTATGTAGATACATGACCCATCCACTCGGGCTCTGGCTTGGCATCCTCTGATGTGCCAATCTCTACGCAGTCGCCACGATGAAGTATCGTGCGCAGTGACTCGAGTTTGCCGTTGATGCGGGCATATACGGCCTGTGCACCCACCTTGCTGTGTATCTCGAATGCGAAGTCGAGGGCTGTGGCACCCTTAGGTAGGATTACACCGCGACCCTTGGGCGTGAATACCATGATGTCGTCATTGTAGAAGGACGATGTCACGCCATCCATAAACTCCATGTCGTGGCTATCGTCCGCTACGTCCTGAAGTACATACTTAAACTTCTCGAGCCATGCTGCCACGTTCTCCTCTGTGCACTCTGCAGCACAGCCGAGGCGTGAGTTACGCAACATGCGCTCAGAGGAGATGTGTACCTCCTCCCATATACCCTGCTCGCTGAGGAGCTTTACGTGGAAGCTCTGGTAGCCATTCTCCTTTGGTGCATTGATGTAGTTCGCCACGCTGCCTGGCTTCTCCTTGAAATGGTCGGTGAGTGCCGAGTAGATGTGGAGACTCATCGTCTTCTCGCTCATATTGGCAGAGAGTGGGTAGATGATGCGTATGTAGTGCTTGCCGTCTACGTGCTTAAGGTCGCAACCCTTTGCCTGCATCTTTCGCCATATGCTGTAGGGACGGCGGTAGAGTATCTCCGTGCGGACGTTGAGCCCCCTCTCGCGCATGATCTTATCAATGAGGTCTGTGAAGCGCGTTAGACGTGATCTGTCGGCCTCGCGCTCCTTATTGAGCATGCTCTCCAACACCGCAAAGTCGCGGGGACAGCGGTAGCGGAACGATAGGTTCTCGAGCTCTGTCTTGATGTGGTATAGTCCGAGGCGGTTAGCCAAAGGGGCGTAGAAGTAGTCGGTCTCGCCGGCAATCTTCATCTGCTTGTCGGGGCGCATGCTGTCGAGCGTACGCATGTTGTGCAGGCGGTCGGCGAGTTTGATGAGCAGCGCACGAATGTCGTAGTGCACCGACTCCAATATCTGGCGATAGTTATCCACCTGCTTAGAGTGCTGATAGCTATCCTTCTTGCGTTTTGTTACTGTATCTACGAGGAATGCCACGTCGTCGCCAAAACGTTCGCGAATATCCTCTACGGTGTAGTCGGTGTCCTCGACCACGTCGTGCAGAAATGCCGAGATGATGGGGTTATCGCCCAATTCGAGCTCCTTGGCAACAATGCTCGCCACTGCTATGGGATGGATGATATAGGGCTCGCCACTCTTGCGGCTCTGACTGCTATGTGCCTCTGCTGCAAGGTCGTAGGCACGACGAATACGCGACAACTCATCTTCTGTGGTGCGCTCGGCCAAGTAGCTGAACAGACTCTCCACGCTGTTGCGAATCTGAATGGTGTAAATATCGCTCATGAGTAATGGGTTATTGTTGTGGCATGCTAAAGGGGCATGCTTCCTACAAAGGTAACAATTTTTTTCTGTCGTTGTCCTAAAAGTTTTCAAAAATTTGGATTTTATTTCTATCTTTGCATTATGGTTAATAGAATAAAGGAGTTAATTATGAGACTATTTCTTAGGAGCATCGTCGCACTTATGGCCGTGGCACTCGCTGTGGCATGTAACAACGACACACCCCAGCAAGTGGATAAGCCCAATGTCGACGAGGCTAAGGCCTTTGCGTTTGAAAGTAAGAGTGTTAAACATAGGGAGCTAAGCCTAAATATCATCCCTGAGGACAAGGAGGTGGAGTATGTTGTGCTCTTTGCCGAGAAGAAGCACTTCTTGGCTAATGGCATCGACACCCGCGAGGAGCTTATCGAGGACGATCTCGCCATGCTTCGCGACTATGCCGACTACTATGGCATTAGCGTGCGAGACTTCCTCCAGGGCATGAAGTGGCTTGTCAAAGGTGACAAGATAGGCTACAAGGTCACTAACCTCTACCCCGCCACCGAGTATGTTGTCTACTGCTACGGCGTGAATATAGAAGGTGAGAGCTACGAGGCTACTACCGAGGTGTGCTACGAGGTTATCACCACCACAGCACCTGAGCTGCAGAGCATTGAGTTCGACATCGAGGCAAATGTAGAGGGTAATAGCGTGGATGTGACAATTGTCCCTAACAACTACGATGGCTTGTACTACAGCTATATCGTGCCCGAGACCAATGCCTTCTACCTCCCCGAGGGCGCACCATTTGGTGCAGAGTACTTGGCTCACTTCCGCAACACAACCATCGACACCTTCAACGAGCTTATAAACAACCAGGGCATCCCTGCTGAGCAGTTCTGTCATAGCGGCAAGGTGACATTTAACCAGCGTCTCAACCCCGATACCAGCTATATGGTCATCTGCTTCGCTGTAAGCTCCGAACAGTTGCCCATCCTCTGCTCGGAGCCCAATATCGCATACTTTGTAACTGCCGAGAGCAAGAAGAGCGACCTTACTATCGCGATTGAGGTAAGCGACATCACGCAGTATAACGCCATGCTCACCGTGACCCCTTCGAAGAAGGGTGAGGAGTATGCCTGCGTCTTCCTTGCGGCATCGCAGTTGCCTCCCTACGAGAGTGAGTACGAACAGATGATGTTCATTATCGAGAACTTCGACCCCGCCATCTTCAAGAATACATTTAGCGAGGAGCTGACACCCCTTATGCCCGCAACAGAGTATGTCGTAGTGGCATTTGGTGTAGAGAATAATCTCCCAACAACCGATATGTTCTCGCACCGCTTCACATCGTTGGAGGCAGGCATAAGTGAGGTATATATCGAGAGTATCGAGATTGTGAAGTTATTTGATTCACAGGAGGTTATCGCTCTTGATAGCTCATATAAGAGCATGCTCTCTGGCTGCGAGTGCGTGGCTATCGTCGAGGCTAAGACCAACATCCCAACAGACAAAATCTATATGTGGTGGTACGAGGAGTGGATGCGCGTAGAGTACTCCGAGGAGGCCTTCCTCGAGGATTTGCTCATGTACGACTACGCCAACAACCCCGAGATTATGGATATGTACTACAGCTACTCTGACCAGGAGCGTTGGTTGTTTGCCGGCATCGCCGAGGATGAGAGTGGCAACCTCAGCGAGATATTCTACACTGAGCCCTTCATGCTATCGAAGGATATGTGCGACCCTGCCGAGGAGTTTTTCTCTTATGTCGGCAGTGCATCTACGACAGCTGTACTATTTAGACGCTAATACCGTATAAAACAATGATATACTTCAATTCGGACTATACTGCGGGGGCGCATCCTAAGGTATTGGAGAGGCTTCTCGAGACAAACCTCGAGCACACCGTAGGCTATGGTCTCGACCAATATACAGCACATGCCAAGGCGTTGATACGTCAAGAGATAGGCTGCGCAGAGGCTGAGGTTATGTTCCTTGTGGGTGGCACGCAGACAAACGCCACAGCCATAGATGGCATTCTGGCGCGTCATGAGGGTGTGTTGGCAGCCGAGAGTGGTCATATCGCGGTGCATGAGTCGGGTGCCATTGAGGCATCGGGACACAAGGTGCTCACACTACCCCACTACGACGGCAAGGTGCGTGCAGAGGATGTGGAGCACTTGATAACAGAGTTCTATGCCGACGAGACATACCCACATATGGTGGCACCTGGCATGCTCTACATATCGCAGCCCACGGAGTATGGCACGGTATACACGCTTAAGGAGTTGGAGGCGGTGAGTGCCGTGTGTCACAAACACAACATACCACTATATATCGATGGTGCTCGCATGGGTTATGCCCTTGCTGCCGAGGGTGCTGACTTCACACTCAGAGACATAGCGCGCGTGGCCGATGTATTCTACATTGGAGGCACGAAGCTCGGAACGCTCTTTGGTGAGGCCCTTGTCGTAACCAACCGCTCGCTCCTAAAAAACCTCTTCCCGCTGGTTAAGCAGCACGGCGCATTGCTTGCCAAGGGTAGATTGTTGGGTGTGCAGTTCGCGGCGATGTTTACCGATGGCCTCTACTACGCCATTGGCCGCCATGCCGTGGAGCAGGCACTACGCATACGCGAGGCATTTCGCGCGAATGGCTACGAAATAGTTATCGAGTCGCCTACCAACCAGCAGTTCTTCCGCCTACCCAACGAGGTTATCGATCGCCTACGCCACGAGGCATCGTTCGACTATTGGGGAGCACGTGGCGAGACACATAGCATCGTGCGCTTCGTAACGAGTTGGAGCACAACAGCTGAGGATGTTGACATACTTATTGAGCTATTATAACACATTAAAACACATAAATTAACCAAACACAAAACTATGAAAAAACTATTTACACTATTGGCTCTTTGTGCCCTCATCGTGGGTTGTAACGACACCGTAGAGGAGCCAAAGCCCGAGACTAAGCAACCCGTTATCGCGCTCGATAAGGAGAGCGTGGAGGCAATTGCCGAGGGTGAGACTATCACTGTGGCATACACCATCAAGAACGCTGTAGAGGGCATAACACTCACCATAACTGAGGAGGCTGAGTGGATTGAGAACGTAACAGTAGCAGCTGAGGCTATCAGCTTCGATGTTGTTGTAAACGAGGCATTTGAGACTCGTGAGGCAACTCTCACAGTGGCATATGATGGTGCTGAGTCACGCACACTTACCGTAATGCAGTTGGGTGCAAACGACCCCACTATCATCCTTACAAAGCAGACACTAACATGTACACTCCGCCCTGGTTACGAGGGCTTAGGTGCCGACCGTTACTACCTCGGTCTCTGCAGTGGTCAGACCTTCGAGGCTCCCGATGGCACTATCATCCCAACATACGGAGATGACATCATCTTCTACTGCGCATTCTATGGCGAGCCCGCAGACCTCAACTATGTGACCATCCCTGCTGGCACATACACCCTCAACGACAACGAGAAGAAGCTCGGCAACCTCGACCCATACTACACCTACATAGTCGAGAACGATGGCAATAGCGCGGCACTCACCAGCCCTGCAACTGAGGCTACCGTGACCGTAGAGGTGATAGAAGGCGCTGTAACCACCTACATCATCAACTTCGACTACAAATTTGAGGATGGCCGAGAGCTTAAGGCACGCTACGAGGGCGACATCTATATTCAGGTATCTACACCTCTCACCGCTCCTACACCATGGATGGAGGAGGACTACGACGCAGAGTTCGTGGGCATCTACGCTAAGCGCGATGGCGGCTCGGCATATATCAGCGGCGCAGATATGATTGGCGTGCAGCTCTACGACTGCGAGCTTGACGAGAATAGCGCACAGACAGGCGGCATCGTGGTACGCCTCGAGCTCACATCACCCGAGCTTGAGGGCATGAACCCCATGCTCCCCGACGGCGTCTACAACGTCTCTATGAATAACGAGCTCTACACCACACCCGTGGGTGATGTGCTCAACATGGGCGAGAGCCTCGGTGGCTTGACCATGATGGGTACTGCAGCACGCGTGATGGACGAGAATGGCAACTACTACTATGGTGCTGTGCTCTCAGGTGCTGTGACCGTCACAAGCGAGGGCTTCGAGCAGACCATCAGCGTAGACCTTATGACAGGCAATGGCAAGCATATCACTGGCTCGTACACAGGCCCCGTAGTCATCGACAACTACTTCTACTCACCCCCATTGTCTGACGACCCATACTCAACTCTCGAGGGCGACATGGAGATAGTAGCCGACGACAACTGGTCATTCAAGGCTGACTACTACCAAGAGTACTACCACAACAACACCGAGGTGTCGTTCATCCGCTTGCGTGGCTACAACGTATCGAACCCCGACTTGACATGGGAGCCATACTGGGGCTTCCGCTTCGACATCATCGTGCCCAACGACGGTAATATCACTCTTCCCGCAGGTACTTACCGCCCCGACACTAATGTCGAGCACAAGCCTATGACATTTGAGATTGGCACACGACGCGAGGTTAACGACGAGGGTATCTACTACGAGGGCTCATACGGTTACTTGGGATACGACTGGTTGGGCTTCATCGACAAGACCAACATGGCACCTGCACTCGATGGCGCATTGGTTATCACTGCCTATGGCGACGATGAGTATGGTATCCAGTACTACGTAACTGACGATAAGGGCAACAAGATCACCTTCTCACATCGTGGCAAGGTTAAGATTGTGAAGTATTAAATAGACTCTGTCGTTCTGAACGAGAGCGAAGAATGACAAACCATCCATCAACACAATGGGGCTGTCCAACAATAAAGTGGACAACCCCATTTCTGTGAGAAGTTGTATAACAAGAGCTAATTTTAGGCTTGCGAAGCTCGAAAAAGCGGAGTTTACTCGACGTAAATGAGCATTTTGAGAGCGAGCGTAACGACAAAG
>JAFYWG010000008.1 GCA_017558115.1 Alistipes sp. | reverse complement strand
GTGGGTAAGGAGGATGCGTTCCTCTTGAACTATGGCTACCAGGGCATGATATCTATTATCGACTGCTTGCTCTCGCCCCGCGATGTTGTGGTCTACGACAAGGAGTGCCACGCATGTATCATCGACGGTTTGCGCATGCATCCCGGTAAGCGCTTCGTATATGCTCACAACGACGAGGCGTCGTTGCGCTTGCAGCTTAAGCACGCTACGGAGCTTGCGGACAAGCAGAATGGCGGTGTACTTGTCATCACCGAGGGTGTATTCGGCATGAAGGGTGACCTCGGCTTCTTGGACGTAATTGTTAAGTGCAAGGAGGAGTTCAACTTCCGCCTCTTGGTGGACGATGCACACGGCTTCGGTACTATGGGTAAGAATGGTAAGGGTACTGGCGACCACTTCGGCGTGCAGGATCAGATTGACGTGTTGTTCAACACCTTTGCGAAGTCTATGGCCGGCATCGGAGCCTTTGTTGCGGGTCCTCGTTGGCTTATCAACCTCTTCCGCTACAATATGCGCTCGCAGCTCTATGCTAAGTCGTTGCCCATGCCTATGGTTATCGGTGC
Organism: Alistipes sp.; assembly: GCA_017558115.1. GTDB lineage: Bacteria > Bacteroidota > Bacteroidia > Bacteroidales > Rikenellaceae > Alistipes. Next base: position 17,982 of record JAFYWG010000008.1, on the reverse strand, counting down.
GTTGAAGCGTCTCGACCTCATTCGCAAGCACCCCGAGTATCAGGAGAAGCTATGGGAGATTACTCGCGCATTGCAGAAGGGTCTCACGGACAACGGCTTCGACATTGGCGTTACACAGTCGCCCGTGACACCTATCTACATGAAGGGTGGCAACGAGGAGGGTACAAACCTCATTGTCGACCTTCGCGAGAACTATGGCTTGTTCTGCTCTATCGTTATCTACCCTGTGATTCCTAAGGGCGAGATTATCCTCCGTGTAATTCCCACTGCGGCACACACTATGGAGGATGTGGAGTACACAATCAATACCTTCAAGGCTGTGCGTGCTAAGTTCGAGGCGGGCGAGTACATCAAGCCCATTCCTCAGATGGCCGACCCCGACTTTAAGGTACGATAGAGCAATTAGTAATATATTAATTAGCAAACGGGTTGCTAATTAGGGTATTACTTTAGTGTAAATATTTGTTTTGACCGGTGCTGTCCTCTATGGGTGACAGCATCCGGTTTTTGGCGTTTAATAAAAAAGAGTCCTCTATGAAGGAGAATTCACGAGTTTTTTTAGGTATAGTGCTCTGGACTGTCGTTGCGCTATTCTTTGTCGCGGCAGGCATCTATGTCATCGCTCATGGCATGGGAAAGGGTGATGACGAGGTTCAGACTGAGATCTACGCATCAGCCATTGAACATGTTGAACCTGAGAGCGTTGGTCTCGATTCGTACCACCTCGATTACATAGCACCTAAGGTTGAGGAGTATATCGCTATGGGTGCAACTGAGGGCGCTGTAGTTGCTGTGGTGCGCGAGGATAAGCTTGCCTACCTTGAGGCTTTTGGCAATAGGGAGCGTGGCGGCGAGGCTATGACTGTAGACGCGCGCTTCGACCTTGCATCGCTTACGAAGCCTGTGGCCGTGGCTACATCCATCATGCAGCTTGTGGAGCGTGGAGAAGTAAGCCTTGAGCAGCGTGTGAGTGCCGTTATTCCAGAGTTTCAGGACTATGTCGACCCCAAGACCAAGGAGGTGGTGTATGCCACTATCAGCGACCTTATGTCGCACTCGTCGGGTCTGCGCCCATATGTTGCACTCTCGCGTTTGGAGCAGGACTATCCCGATAGGGAGTTTAGCCGCGAGTTGCTTCTGGAGTATATCATGACGTCGGAACGCATGGGGGCTCCACGCACTATGTGTAAATATAGTTGCTTGAATTACATCTTGTTAGGTGAGATAGTTGAACGCCTAACGGGAGTGTCATTGGCTGAGTATGCCACTCAGAATATATTTGCGCCTTTGCAGATGACAAACACCTGCTTTACGCCCAACGAGGAGTATGCGCTGCTCTGTGCTCCAACCTCTGCTGTGGGAGCTGACGAGGAGTTGCGCGGTGTGGTGAATGATTCCTTGGCGCGTGAACTTATGGCGGGAGTGTCGGGCAATGCGGGCCTCTTCTCTACGGCTGAAGATCTTGCAGTATATGTTGCGATGCTACTAAATGGCGGCGAGTGGCACGGCGAGAGGGTGCTCACGTCGAGGGCTGTCGAGATGCTTTTTACCATCCCAGAAGGTGTAGAGACCACACGTACGATGGCGTGGGATAGGCTCTCGTCGAACTTCGAGGCGTTGGAGGAGGGCGAGGTAGGTTCGATATATGTCCACACGGGCGCTACGGGCACAAGCATCCATATTGATAGGGCGCAGAGGATGGCCATTATCATCCTAACCAACCGCACACATGCAGAGGGGGCAGCAAGCGACATCAAGGAGCTACGCCGAAGCATAGCGACTATAGTTAGCTACGCCGTGATGTAAAAGCGAAGGGGATTGTTCAATGGAACAATCCCCTTTACTATTATATATAAGGTGTGGACTACGCCTCGGCGCTGATGCCGTAGCGGTTATCGCCCTCGCTGCCCTTGCGTGTGAGAATGTAGATGAGGTAGAGGTTGGCTACAGGAATGATTCCAAGCACCATCCACCATCCACTCTTATCCACATCGTGCAGACGTCGCACCGTAGCGCTAAGCGTTGGGATGATGAGTATGGGTAGCATAATCCAACCCACGACGATAAATGCTGTGGCGATAAGCACAAAGAGCCACCACATCCAGTACTCTACGCGATTTGCTCTGCCGCGTCCCGAAAAGTACTTCTTGAAGCAGACCTTCACAGCCTCCTTGAACGATGCCACGGGGAGTGAGCCATCCTTAAGCGTGCGGCGCAACTCGCAACCACAGTGCTTGCAGAGGCACGACGCACCGTCGGATGGTGCGCCGCACTCCTGACAATATCTCCCTCCAGTGCCGTATGGGCTGCCACAATTTGGGCACTCCACACAGGTTGAGGAGATGGCATAGCCACAATTTCTGCAATTCATGCCTCTTGCGTTATAGAGTTATAGGCGTGCCTTAATAGCCTTAGACTCAGCCTCGTAGCCAGGCTTGTCGAGCAACGCAAACATATTCTTCTTGTATGCCTCAACACCGGGCTGGTCGAATGGATTCACGCCGAGCATATAGCCGCTTATGCCGCAACCCTTCTCGAAGAAGTAGAGCAACTGGCCGATAGTGCGCTCGTCGATGCGCTCAATCTCGATAGTGAGGTTGGGCACGCCGCCGTCGATATGTGCGATGCGCACGCCAAGCTCCGCCATCTTGTTAATCTCTGAGAGGCGCTTGCCTGTGAGGAAGTTAAGGCCGTCGAGGTTAGCCTCGTCGCTCTCAACCTTCACCTCGTACTTAGAGTTCTTAACCGAGATGATTGTCTCGAAGAGTGTGCGCTCACCCTCCTGGATGTACTGACCCATAGAGTGTAGGTCGGCAGTAAGCGTCACGCTTGCGGGGAAGATACCCTTATTCTGCTTACCCTCGCTCTCGCCGTATAGCTGCTTCCACCACTCGGCAATATACTGTAACTTAGGCTCATACGAACCCAAAATCTCAATCTTCTTACCCGCCTTGTAGAGCTCGTTACGCACGATAGCGTACTGCGCTGCTGGGTTCTCCTCGATAGGCATATTCTGTGCTGTAAGACGCTCCATGTCGCGTGCACCCTCCACAAAAGCATCTACATCTACGCCCGCAACGGCCAATGGAAGAAGACCCACGGGTGAGAGTACTGAGTAGCGACCACCCACGTTGTCCTCGATGACGAATGTGGGGTATCCCTCCTGCGTTGCGAGGGTCTTAAGTGCGCCACGTGCCTTGTCGGTAATAGCCACGATGCGCTCAGCAGCCTCCGCCTTACCATAGCGGCGCTCGATCTCTGCCTTAACGAGGCGGAAGGCGATAGCAGGCTCGGTAGTAGTACCCGACTTAGAGATTACGATAGCGGCAATAGAGTAGTCCTTCACGGCATCCATAAGCTCGTAGGTGTAGTCCTCCGAGATGTTCTCGCCAGCAAATACAACGGTGGGGTTGTCGTGCTTCTTCTTCAATGACTCAAACGAGTTAGACATAGCCTCCAACACGGCCTTTGCACCGAGGTATGAACCGCCGATACCTATACATATAACCACCTCTGCGCGCTCACGAAGCTTAGCCGCTACGGCCTTGATCTCAGCGAGGTGCTCGTCGCTAATTGAAGAGGGAAGGTTAACCCAACCGAGGAAGTCGTTGCCTGCACCCTCGCCAGTGTGCAAAAGGTCGTTAGCGCGCTTTGCTGCAGCCTGCATATCGTTGGTAATAGTTACGCCTGAATGCTTGGCGTCGAAGTTAATCAATTTCATAGTCGTAAAGTATTGAGTTTACTAATGTTATTTATCGTAAAATCTGTGTCAATGACTGCATGGCATCGCGCGCTGAAGCACCTTCGTAGAGCACCTCCCACACCTTGTCGGCTATGGGCATATCTATGTTGCGGCGCATAGAGCTACGGCGTATACACTCGGCAGCGTAGTAGCCCTCGGCAACCATTGTCATCTCGTTCAATGCGCTCTTCACGGAGCAGCCCTTACCAAGGAGTGTTCCGAGGCGGCGGTTGCGGCTGAGGGGCGAGTAGCATGTAACCAAAAGGTCTCCCATGTATGCTGCAGCATTTATGTCGCGATTTGCAACCGGAACAGCCTCGTCGATGAAGCGTTTCATCTCTGCCGAGCAGCCTGCGATAAGCACCGCAAGGAAGTTGTCGCCATAGCGCAAACCTACTGCCATACCCACGGCTAAAGCGTAGATATTCTTCATGATAGCAGCAGCCTCTACGCCAAGTACGTCGTTCGATACCGAGCAGCGGAAGAAGTCGTTAGCAAGTACGTTGCGCACTCTCTCCGCTGTAGTCAACGACTCGGATGCAACGGTGAGGTATGATAGCTGGCACTGACCCACCTCCTCGGCATGTGAGGGGCCTGTCACCACGGCAAGGTTCTCCATTGGAACGTCGTAGTAGCGGTTCATGTGCTCGACGATGGTGAGGTAGTCGCCAGGGATGATACCCTTAACTGCCGACACCACAATCTTATTTGCAAGGCTCTCGCTAAGAGGCTCGAGGAACTTCTTAAAGAATGCCGAAGGCATTGCCAAGATGACTATCTCTGCATCGCGCACTACGGCGTTGATGTCATCTGAGGGGGTGATGAACTCTTGGTCGATATAGCACCAGGGGAGATATTTAGGGTTGCGACTGCGCATCTGTAGCGACTCACGAATCTCCTCGTTTAGCACGAGCCAATCCACATGGTGGTGGTTTACGGTGAGCGTCTTTACGATGGCTGTTGCCCAACTGCCGTAGCCCAGTACGGCACAACGGGGTGTGTTGTCTGTCTTCATAGGCGAAAAATTATAGACAAAATTAATAAAAAAAAGTTAAAACTCTTGCAAATTCTCCATTTCTTTTTCCTATCTTTGCAAGTGAGTTAGCGAGGCTTATTCTATGAATAAGCATAACTTGCTCTTAGATAATTTGTTACGACATGCAACCATGGTGTTGAGTGTCGAAACTTTTTGTCTATTGTTGGCCACAGTAGCGTTGTGTGGCTGTTGCCAATGCCCCTAAAACTGAAAAATAATAAAACGAAAAGATATGGGACTTTTTTCACTTACGCAGGAGCTTGCTATTGACCTCGGTACGGCCAATACACTCATTATGCACAATGGCAAGGTCGTCGTTGACGAACCCTCTATTGTTGCGCTTAGCATCAAGACAGGCAACCTTATGGCTATCGGTAATAAGGCGCGCCTTATGGATGGTAAGACACACTCAGACATCCGCACTATCCGCCCCTTGCGCGACGGTGTTATCGCCGACTTCGAGGCTACGGAGCTCATGCTTCGCGGTTTGATCAAGAAGGTGAGCGGTACACGTGGTATGTTCGCACCCTCGCTCCGCATGATGATTTGCATTCCTTCGGGCTCTACAAACGTCGAGATTCGTGCTGTGCGCGACTCAGCACAGCATGCTGGCGGTCGCGAGATATACCTCATCTTCGAGCCTATGGCCGCAGCTTTGGGTGCTGGCCTCGACGTGGAGGCTCCAGAGGGTAACCTCATCATCGACATCGGTGGTGGTACTTCGGAGATCGCATGTATCTCGTTGGGCGGTATTGTGTGCTCAAAGAGTATCAACGTTGCGGGTGATGTGTTTACTAACGACATTCAGAACTACGTGCGTCAGCAGTACGAGATTCGTATCGGTGAGCGTACGGCCGAGAATATCAAGTGTGCCATTGGTGCTGCGGTGCCCGAGTTGGAGAACGAGCCTGAGGACTACGTATTCACAGGTTCGAACATGCGCACCAACATGCCACACGAGGTTAAGTTGAACTATAGCGAGATTGCTTATGCTTTGGATAAGTCGCTCGTGAAGCTCGACAACGCCCTTATGGAGGTGTTGGAGTCTATGCCACCTGAGCTCTACTCTGACGTAGTGAAGAATGGTATCTACTTGGCGGGTGGTGGTGCTCTTATCAAGGGTCTCGACCAGCGCTTGTCGAAGAAGTCGGGTCTTCCAGTTCACATCGCCGAGGATCCACTACGCGCTATCGCACGCGGTACCTGCATCGCACTTAAGAACATTGGTAACTTCTCATTCTTGCTCGGTGGCGAGAAGTAGTCTGAGAGGTAGAGAGTAGAAATGAGATAATGGGGCAGCAGAGTGCTGTCGCAACAACTTCAAAAGGGAGGCTGTCGGCATGCGTGTTTGGCAGCCTCTTTCAGACAAAATTATGCATCGACTTATAGAGTTCATAAAGCGCATATACATAGTGATGCTCTTTGTGCTTATCGAGGGCGCGGCACTATGGTACTATGCCACGGCAACGCCATACAACGAGTCAAAAATCTTGGCTCGCACCACGGCTGTGGGGGGCGCAGTGAGTAGCACTGTAAACGACGTGCGCAACTTCATGTCACTACCTGAGGAGAATAGTAAGCTCACAAAGCGTGTGGCATACCTCGAGGAGGAACTTGAGCGTAGAGATATCGCTCTTGCGGAACTTATGCCAGGGGATGTTGACGCACCTATTATCGACAGCATCGACTCGAAGTTCTGCTACCATCCCGTGCGTGTGGTCTCAATGACTACGAACCGTAACCGTAACTACATTGTGGTGGATAGGGGCACGGAGGCTGGCATTCGCGAGAATATGGGTGTCATAACCCCCAACAAGGAGCTTGTGGGTAAGGTGGTATCGTGCTCGGAGAACTATGCCGTGGTTATGCCACTACTAAACACCCTCTTCAAGATTGGTGGCCGCTTAGTTGCTAACGGCTACGTATGCTCGGTATACTGGGAGGCTACATCGCGATACAGGGTTACGGGTGTGGAGCTATCGCTCTATGCTAAGCCAGAGCAGGGCATGGTGATTAATGCCGAGTCGGAGCAGTTGCCCACAGATGTAGTGATTGGCACCATAGAGAGCACTACGATAAACGCCTCACAGACGGCATATAGCGTAGATGTGGAGTTGGCTGCCGACATGCAGTGCTTGAGCAACCTGCTCATAGTCGAGAACCGCGATCAGAGCGAGTTGGAGACCCTACTAAATTCGGTTGAGAAGTAACACGAAGCAAAACGATTAAGTAAATGTTAAAGAATCTATCATATCTATGGATGTCGCTGGCGATACTTGTCGTGCAGATCTTTCTGCTCGATGAGCTCTCTATAGCCATGTGGTTACGTCCCATGATATTTCCGCTTATAGTCATACTCCTACAGATGGAGTGGCGCACGATATGGGTGTTGCTCATAAGTACGCTCGTAGGTCTTGCTATGGACCTCGCCCTCGGTGGTGCGGGTCTCTATACCGCTACTATTGTGCCCTTGGCGATGCTACGTCGCTGGATGCTCTTCCTCACCACACGTCGTAGCATAGAGCAGGGTGACCAGACATCGCTCCTATCGCGCTTGAGCCATGGTCAGCTTATGGGCTACACGGCAACGATGCTCGCCATTCACCACACGCTATTCTTCCTCCTGGAGTCGATGTCGTTTGCACATCCGTTGCATCTTGTTGCAACGATTGTGTTTAGCACGCTTCTTTCGGCGGCTATTGCATGGCCTATCATCAGAATATTTACCCTTAAAATCGTCGTAAAGTAATGAATAATAGGGGTAGATTGTACTACAACATCCTTCGCACTATCGTTGTGGCTGTGGGTGTTGTGTTGCTTAGCCGTTTGATGTGGTTGCAGTTCAATGCCGAGGAGTACAGGGAGAGGGCGCGTGCACATAGCATCGAGAGCGTGGTGGAGTTCCCTATGCGTGGCGAGGTGCTCGACCGCAATGGCGAGTATATCGTTAAGAGCCGCTCGTGCTACGACGTTATGATTGTCTACAACGACCTTCCAAAGGAGGGCTTCGATACCACACGCCTCATAAGCCTCCTCGATGTAACACCCGAGAAGTTTGAGAAGTCCCTACGTGAGGCGCGTCAGAGCCCTCGTGCCTCAATTCTCGTTGCGGGCTACTTGTCACAGGACAATAAGCTGCGCCTCGATGAGATGAACATCACGGGTATCACCACCCGCTATCGTACGGCGCGAGAGTATCCCCGCAAGGTGGGAGGTAACCTCTTGGGCTATGTCAGCGAGGTAAGCAAGGAGCAGGTGGATAAGCTACACAACTACGTTGCGGGTGAGTATATCGGCACCAATGGCTTGGAGTCGGCATACGAGGATCTGTTGCGTGGTAAGAAGGGTGTGAAGTACTACTCGATAGATGTTCATCGTGCCATTGTGGGCCCATATAACGAGGGTAAGGATGACATCCAACCCGAGCGTGGCTTGCAGCTTATCTCGACTATCGATGTTCGCCTACAGGAGTTTGCCGAGGAGTTGATGGAGGGCATGATTGGCTCGGTAGTAGCCATCGAACCCTCGACAGGCGAGATATTGGTTATGGTGTCGTCGCCATCCTATAATCCCGACCTCTTGGTGGGTCGCCAGCGCGGTAACAACTACATGGATCTGCTTCACGACCAGCGCAACCCACAGTTCAACCGCTCGGTGAAGGCTAAGTATCCTCCAGGCTCAACGTTCAAGCTCGTGCAGGGTCTCATCGCCATGCAGGAGGGTGTGCTCACGCCCAACATGCGCTACTCGTGCAACATGGGTTATAAGTATGGTGGCCGTATTATGAAGTGCCATGCCCACGCCTCGCCCCTCGATTTGAGAGATGCCGTGGCGCAGTCGTGCAACGCCTACTTCTGTCAGGTATTCAAGGATATGATCACTAACCCAAAGTATGGCAGCGTGAAGGAGGGTGTCCGCGTATGGAACGATTATGTATATAGCTTCGGCTTTGGTCGTCAGCTCGGCACAGACCTCTATGGTGAGGGTGCGGGTAATGTCCCCACGCCTGAGGACTACGACAAGCGATATAATGGCCGCTGGAACTATGGTACGGTGCTTTCGTGCTCTATTGGTCAGGGTGAGATGGGATGTACACCATTGCAGATGGCTAACCTCGCCGCTATCATTGCTAACCGTGGCTACTATTACACGCCTCACCTCGTGAAGGGTATCGAGGGGCGCGACTCTATCGATGCTCGCTTCTATGAGCGACACTATACGATGGTCGACTCCATCCACTACGTGCCTATTGTGGAGGGTATGTGGCGAAGTGTGAATGTGTCGGGTACATCGCGTACGGCATACTTGCCTGGCTGGGATGTTTGTGGTAAGACGGGTACAGCGGAGAACAACAAGAAGTATGCTGACCACTCAACGTTCCTCTCGTTTGCTCCGAAGGATAACCCCAAGATCGCTATCTCGGTATATGTTGAACATGGTGGCTTTGGTTCGGCTATTGCGGTGCCCATCGCCTCGCTCATTGAGGAGATGTACCTCACGGGTAAGGTGGAGCGACCACAGCTTGTGGAGAGGGTGAAGAACGCCAAGCCCAACTATCGCCTCTACGACGAGAAGCAGCGTAAGTACGACGCACAACGTAATAAGTAACAAGGACTTTAGGATATGATTTCAGGATATAACATATCGTCAAAGCAGCGCAACTCGCTCTTTGGCAAGGTCGACATGGTGGCGATGTTTTTGTATATTGCTATCGTGTTGATAGGCCTTGTGACTATCACCTCGGCATCGTACGACCCCGAGTCGGACAACTTCTTCTCGTTGAGCCACAACTACATGAAGCAGGCACTATGGATTGGTATCTCGGCGGTTGTTGTAGTGGTGGTCCTATTGCTCGACCGTCGTCTGTTTCACATGTTTGCTATCCCCTCCTATGTCGTTGGTGTGGGACTGCTCATTGCGGCACTGCTGTTTGGCCGCGAGGTGAATGGTGCTAAGGCGTGGTTCGAGTTCGGAGGCTTCAGAGTGCAGCCCGTGGAGTTTGCCAAGATTGCCACGGCGCTGATGATGGCGCGCGTGATGAGCGACTACTCGTTCAACATCAAGCGCCCGATAGACCTCATAAAGGTGGGTGCTGTGATTATGCTCCCCTTCTCAATTATTGTGCTACAGAACGATACGGGTTCGGGCCTCGTGCTTGGAGCCTTCATCTTCGTATTCTTCCGCGAGGGCTTGTCGAAGTATATCTACTTCCCGGTGATATACACCGCTTTCCTATTTATCGTGGCGCTAATCTTCGAGCCCGTGGTGATATTTACGGTGCTCCTGCTGCTCTTTGCGGGGTATAGCTACTTGAAGCATGGTGCATTTATTGGCCACCTGCGCTTTGTGCTTATCATTCTTTTGGCGTCGATACTCCTCGCGGCATTTACCTCGATGAGTGGCTATATGGCGTTGATGATATCCTCATTGTTGGCTATCGTGGTGTTGCTCTTCTTCGTCTTTAAGACCCACACGCTTAGCCTCTTGTGGCCCATCGTGCTCTTTGTCTACGCCATGATATTTGTGCCTACAAGCGACTACCTATTCACCAAACTCGAGCCACACCAGCAGAACCGCATTCGCATCTTTGTGGGTATGGTCGAGGATACTCAAGATATGGGCTATAACGTCTACCAGTCGAAGATTGCTATCGGCTCGGGAGGTCTCGTGGGCAAGGGTTACTTGGAGGGTACGCAGACGCGCTTCAACTTCGTGCCCGAGAAGCATACCGACTTCATCTTCTGCGTCATGGGCGAGGAGTGGGGTTTTATTGGGTGCTTCGTGGTGGTGGCGCTCTACATTGCCCTTATATTGCGACTTATGCGCATGGGAGAGCGCATAAAAGAGCCCTTCGGTAGAGTATATTGCTACTCCGTGGCAGCAATGCTGCTCCTGCACGTGATAGTGAACATAGGTATGACCATCGGCCTGATGCCAGTAATGGGTATTCCATTGCCGCTGATGAGCTACGGAGGCTCGTCGCTCTTGGCATTCTCGCTGCTTATTATGATTGCAGTACGCCTCGATGCCTCGACGTCGGATAACGACATGAGCATGGGTGTTTAGTATAAAATGTTGACTATGAACAACGAACGTTTAATATTTGTAACTAACGACGATAGCTACCTCTCTAAGGGATTTCGTCATGCCGTGGAGCTCGCCTCGCGCTTTGGTAGGGTAGTAGCCATCGCGCCCGATAGGGTGCAGAGTGGCATGAGCCAGGCAATTACTATAAATGCACCGCTCTTCATGCGTCGCGTTGAGGAGCGTGAGGGTGTCGAGATATATGCCTTCTCGGGTACTCCCGTAGACTGCGCAAAGATAGCCTTCGACCACTTCTTTGAGGGTAAGAGGGTGGACCTCGTGCTATCGGGTATCAACCATGGCTCGAATGCTGCGGTGAACGTCATGTACTCGGGTACTATGGGCGCTGCTATCGAGGGTAGCTTCTATGGTGTTCCCTCGGTGGGCTTGTCGGTTGACGACCATAGCGCCGATGCTGACTTTGAGGGTGCTGTGGAGTGTGGCGAACGTATCATACGTGCTATATTGGAGAATGAACTTACGCTACCTCGCCCCTTGTGCCTCAATGTCAATGTGCCTCGCTGTGCCGCGTCGGAGATTCAGGGCATACGCCTCTGCCGCCAGACGCGTGGCTTCTGGAGAGAGGACTTCTACGCACGCCAGGATCCACAGGGTAGAGACTACTTCTGGCTTACGGGAGCATTCCAGAATGCTGAGCCCGATGCTGAGGACACGGACGAGTGGGCATTGGCACATAAGTACGTGAGCGTGGTGCCCGTGCAGGTCGATATGACCGACTACCGCATGCTTAAGAGTTTGGATGGCTTAATCAAGTAATAGTGAGGATATATGACAGGTGTTGAGATACTTACGATAGTCTCGATATTGATGCAGCTCGTGGCAATGGTCATGGCGCTGCTCCTTGTCAACCACACAAAGTATAAGGCGCTGTGGGTGTGCTGCGTCGTGGGCCTCACGATGCTCACGATGGAGCGTAGCTTCGACCTCGGCATATTCGATAGGGAGGGTGTCTCGAACCTAACCTTCGCATGGATAAACATCCTTATATCGGTGAGCTACTCGTTGAGTGTGCTTTTTGCCTATCTACTTGTTCGCCATGTAGATAGGGTTACGCAGCAGCGCCGCGAACTCGAGAATAGGCTTATGACGGCTGTGCTTCGCACCGAGGAGCGTCAGCGTGCCACCTTCTCACGCGAGTTGCACGACGGCCTCGGTCCTCTGCTCTCGTCGGCTAAGATGTCGCTCTCGGCACTCAACCGCACAGATTTGGATGACAAGAGCCGCGAGATGTTGCATAACACCTCGGCAGTTATCGACGAGGCGATACGCTCTCTGCGCGAGATATCGAACAACCTCTCACCACATGTGCTCAATAACTTCGGCTTAGTGTACGGCATCACGAACTTCGTAGAGAGGGTGGGTGCTATGCACAACCGCGAAATTGAGGTGCGCACACGCCTTGGGGATGAACGCTTCGACTCAAATATCGAGGTTATTCTCTATCGCGTTGTCTGTGAGCTTGTTAATAACTCGTTGAAGCATTCGGCATGCGATCGTATAGTGTTGGAGCTAAACAAGGTGGGTAAGAACATCGTCATCGACTACCGCGACAACGGCAAAGGCTTTAACCTTGAGGAGGTGGAGAGCGTCGGCATGGGACTCTCGAATATCAAGTCGCGCATATCCTCCTTAGGCGGTAAGATACGCTTCGACTCGAAGCCTGGCACTGGCATGCTCGCACATATTGAGGTGAGCACAACGGGCGAGATAGTGCAGCTCGCTGAGGACCTCTACGAACAAGTATATGGTAAGAGATATGGTAGAAAAAAGAGTAAACGTAGCGTTGGTCGATGACCACACGCTCTTCCGCACGGGACTCCGTGGGTTGTTGTCTATGCGCGATGACCTCGCTGTCGTTGCCGATGTGGGTAGTGGCGAGGAGTTCCTTGAGCTGTTGCCCACGTTGGATGTCGAGGTGGTATTCATGGATATATCTATGCCCGGCATAAATGGCGTGGAGACCACGCGCCGTGCGCTGCAGCAGCGCCCCGATCTCCATGTTATCGCCCTCTCGATGTTTGGCGACGACCACTACTACAAACTTATGCTCGAGTCGGGAGCATCGGGCTTCCTGCTCAAGGATTCGGATATTAACGAGGTCTACGCTGCTGTGGATGCCGTGATGCTTGGCGATAGCTACTTTAGTACTGCGCTACTCGGCTCCTTCACGCGTAACATGAGCCGCTTGACACTCACTGACACTTCGGTCGAGGATGCACTTTCAGATCGCGAGGTGGAGATTCTTGTTGAGGTGTGCCGCGGCCTCTCGAATCAGGAGATTGCCGACAAACTATTTATCTCGAAGCGCACCGTGGATAAGCACCGAGCAAATATCCTCGAAAAGACGGGGTGTAAGAATACGGCGAATCTTGTGGTCTATGCTATTAAGCACCATTTGGTTGAGATATAATAAGTAATCTAAAGGGTTCTAAAGGGTTCAAAAGGGTAAGTATATGCCTTTTTGAGCCCTTTTGCTTTGGCGCAGAATTTGCCCATGCGCATAGTATGGAGAATAAAGGCGTTATACGGGCACATGTAGCCCTCATCTTTTGCAACCTCGTATGGGCGTGCGACTACCCATTCTATAATCTATTGTTGGGTAAGTACATATCGCCGCTGGCTATGGTTACGGCATCGCTTATTGTGGCGGCTCTGCTGTCGTGGATACCTGTCATATGGGAGGGTCGCGAGCGCATAGCACGCAGCGACTGGACTCTTATACTCCTTGCGGCGCTACTTATGGGTGTGGTGCGTAAGGTTATGATGATGTTCGGCCTCTCGCGCACCTCGCCCATCGATGGCTCTATCATCGCCACCATCGTGCCGCTCATAGTGCTTGTTGTCTCGGTCTTGGCACGTGTTGATAGGCTCACTACGCGTAAGGTGGCGGGTCTTATCATAGGCTGTGCGGGCGCTGTGGCTGTGGTCGTGACGAGCGATAGCCCCTCGCACGAGAAGTCGGAGCTGTGGGGTAACTTAATGATGATAACGAGTGGCTGCGTCACGGCTCTCTATATGGTCTTCTTCAAGCCCGTAGTATCGAAATACCGCGTCACAACGGTGCTACGAGCCATATATACAATCTCGGCTCTTGTGATGCTCCCCATGGGCATGGACTCGGTCATAGATAGTGACTTTTCGGATATGAACGCAAAGTTGTGGGCGGCGGCAGCCTTTGTTCTTGTTGTGCCCACCTATCTGCCTAACCTATTGCTCAACTACTCGTTGCGCTATCTTAAGCCTACGATGTCGAGCACCTATACCTATATCCAACCCGTGCTTGCCGTGGCGTTGTCTGTAGCGATGGGTCTCGATCGTCTGCATGCCGACACGGTGCTCTTCGCTCTGTTGCTCTTTGTCGGCGTGGGCATGGTTATAAAGTCGTATAGTACGAATAAATAATAAATAGATAATCATGCGATTATCTATTTATTATTCTGCTTCATTATGGTTCTATACTATTGAGCTTCGAGGTCTAAATCTTTGCCTTGCCCATGTTGGCAACGGTTACATCATCTGCTACGCCGTGAAACTCGATGATGCCCTCACCCGTGGTAACAATTTCCAACTTTTGGCAGTCTACATTAAGGAGCGAGTTCTCTATGCCCGATGAATTTTGTAGGACTGATTTTGCAGTTGTAGCACCCCTCATATATAGGTAACCTGTATTCATTGTAAATAGCTGCTTGGTGTTTAGGTTATCAACCTTCATGGTCATTGTTCCCGTGTTGTATATCTCCATACTTGACTCTGCTGTAATATCGGTAGTAATGATACCCATAGTCAAAGTGTTGGTGATAATTAGTTTATCTGCGCACTTTCCACTCACGAAGTAGAGTTGCATATCGGAGGTGTTGGTAATGCTTCGTAGACTCTTAGAGGGGATGGTAACCTCGATATGGCAGTTCTGGTTGAGAGTTGAGATAACCTTGTTGGGGGCATCGTTGTCTTTAAAGATAGCGAAGGTATCGTCTCTAAAATCAAATTTTAGATAGGGAAATACGCTCGTTGGTGCAGCAACCCTAATTATATCGCTATCTTCGTCGGTAATTGTGACGGTTGCGGGTAAGGTAGAGATAAACTCTTTAATCTCGGATTGGCGTAGCTCGGCGGTGGTGTACTCAATGGTGTGATTTGTAGCTGCACTTATGTTTACCACTTTCTGTGCTTGTGCTGTAGTCATAACGCCGGCTACAGACATCAGAATAAAAAATATCTTCTTCATAACTCTAAACTCTTAAATTAATTGCTTACTCTTCTTTATATATAATCTGCTCGTATACCGTCACCAATGAGCCGTTGGTGTCGAGACGGTAGATGCGCTTTGGGTTTGAGTATATGGCAGTTATCAGGCGTATCTTGCCACTTGCCTCCTCCTCCCATACATCGGCCATGTCGCGCTCCGCGGTGAAGGCCTCGATAAACTCCTTGGCCAAGTCCTTGTCGTCAATTACCGTAAGCTCCGTTACGCGCTTAATAATCTCGCCAGTTTCGGGGTCGCGTTTTACGGCAACGCGCAGTCCCTGGCCATACTTATTGCTCTGCATGTCGCGCTTGAGGAGTGCCTCTATCCTCTCCTGTGCGCTGCACTCTGCGACGGTCGCCACAAGGAGTGCTACAATAAAAAATAATCGTTTCATTTTTGTTAATTGTTTTATATACAGCGCTGCATTGTTACTAAAAATTGGTGTCTGCCCATGCTATAAGCTCGTTTGCCTCCAACTCTATAAGTTCGGCGCGAGCGAACAAATCCTCGATGTCATCCTCAATAACCTCGATGTCGTCGTAGCATACGCCCGCCTCGACAATGTAGCTACCCTCATATATATTATAGGTATGCTTTGAGGAGTCTGTCTGCCTACTTGGAAAAAGGATGACTGCTATGGCTGCACATGCTGCCGCAGCAGTTGTTGCTGCTACCCACCACCTGTGACGGAGCATTATGCGAGGCTTAGGCAGTGCAGTTGCTTTTTGCTCGGGCATGCCCTCGGCATACCATGCGAACATCGCCTTAAGGTCGCTCCACTCCTTGGGTACGTCTGCCGTTGCAAACCATGCGTATAGTTCGCGCTCCTCGGCATTTGTCGTGCGACCTTCGAGAAATTTCTCTATGAGACTCTCTATGTAGTGTAGCTTATCCATTTTTGCGATTTTTGAATTGTTCTAATATTGCTCGGCGTGCTCGGCTGAGGTTTTGATATATGGCGTCGTGGCTCATTCCTGCGAGCTCGGCAATCTCTGCGATGTCCATACCCTCCATGTGCTTCATGCGCAGTATCATCTGCTGCTTGTCGGGAAGAGCGTCAATGGCGCGAAGTAGTTCGATATATCGCTCTTCGGATGGTGGCTCTTCGTAGGATGTTACTCGCTCGTCAAGTGTCGTTTCGTGGTGTCGTTGTTCGTGGCGTAGAACGTTAAGAGCAAGGCGCTTGACCACCACCACTGATAGGGCATCGACGCTATGGTATGTGTCGAGGCGTTGTCGCATGGCGTAGAGCTTCAGGAGTGCTTCCTGCACGACATCCTCAGCATCGGCCGTAACACTAAGATATTGGTGTGCTATGGCGAGGAGCTTTGGGCGAGTGCGCTCAACGAATATTTCGAACTCTTGGTTAGTCATTGTTTTTAAAGCTTTCTACGCTTATGACACCAAAGTTCGCAATTTCTGACATAAGAAGGAAAAAAAAGTTGATTTTTTTTGGGGGGGATAAGGGGTGGGATAAGGAATTTAGGGAGATTAAGGAGTTTAAGGAATTTAAGGAATTTAGAGAGTTAGTAGGTTGTTTATAACACTAACTTCCTTAATCTCCCTAATTTCTCTAAATTCCCTAAACACCCAAACTTCCCTATGCGCTACCGTGATTAGCGCTCTAACCTCAATTTAGCGTTAGAAGGGTTGCAGATGTGGACTTGACATGAAAAATCCCCGTGACCAAAATTTGTTGTCAGAAGGGGTTAGGCTTGGCCTATTACAAAAGAAGATCCCCTCGGGATAGTACCTGAGTACAGCCCGAGGGGTCTTACTTTTAGTGATGGGGCAAGAATGACCCCTTATCACAACAAATTAAAGCTGGGGACCAGCTGCAACGAGTGCCTTACCCTCCTCGTTAGTTGTGAACTTAGCAAAGTTCTTAACGAAGCGGCCTGCGAGGTCCTCAGCGCGCTTGTTCCACTCTGCTGCATCAGCATAAGTGTCGCGAGGATCGAGGATTGCGGGGTCTACGCCAGGAAGAGCTGTAGGCACCTTGAAGTCGAACATAGGAATCTGCTTTGTCTCTGCCTTGTCGATTGAGCCATCGAGGATAGCGTCGATGATACCACGTGTATCCTTGATAGAGATACGCTTGCCAGTACCATTCCAACCAGTGTTTACAAGGTAAGCAGTTGCGCCAGATGCCTGCATACGCTTTACGAGCTCCTCACCATACTTTGTGGGGTGGAGTGAAAGGAATGCTGCACCGAAGCAAGCAGAGAAGGTAGGAGTAGGCTCAGTGATACCACGCTCTGTACCTGCGAGCTTTGCAGTAAAGCCAGAGAGGAAGTAGTACTTAGTCTGCTCGGGAGTAAGGATAGAAACGGGAGGCAATACACCGAATGCATCAGCAGAGAGGAAGATAACCTTCTTAGCTGCAGGAGCCTTAGATACGGGCTCTACGATGTTGTCGATGTGGTAGATAGGATAAGATACACGAGTGTTCTCGGTAACTGACTTATCAGTGAAGTCGATCTTGCCGTTCTCGTCTACAGTAACGTTCTCGAGGAGTGCGTCACGACGGATAGCGTTCCAGATGTCGGGCTCGTTCTCCTTAGAGAGGTTGATAACCTTTGCGTAGCAGCCACCCTCGAAGTTGAATACGCCGTCATCGTCCCAGCCGTGCTCGTCGTCACCGATAAGCTGACGCTTAGGATCTGTTGAAAGGGTAGTCTTACCTGTACCAGAGAGACCGAAGAAGATAGCTGTCTCGCCCTTCTCGTTAGTGTTTGCAGAGCAGTGCATAGAAGCGATGCCCTTCAAAGGAAGGAGGTAGTTCATGTATGAGAACATACCCTTCTTCATCTCACCACCATACCATGTGTTGATGATAACCTGCATCTTCTC
>JAFYWG010000068.1 GCA_017558115.1 Alistipes sp. | reverse complement strand
TGCACATTACTCCCCCCCCTAAACACCCTAAACACCCTAACCTCCTTAAACTCCTTAATCCCCCCCTAAAACAAAAAAAGGGCTGTGCAAATGCACAACCCTTTGGTTTGTATAAAGTTGTTTAACAAGAGCTAATTTTAGGCGCACGAAGCTCGAAAAAGCGGAGTTTACTCAACGTAAATGAGCATTTTGAGAGCGAGTGCAACGCCAAAGTAGCCTTGTTAGACGGCTTTATCGGCGAACGATAACCTCGTCTGCAGCCATAACCTCACGCTTAGACTCGAAAGTCTTCTCTGATACGCGCTCACCCTTCTCGCCCTTCTGCTTGAAGAGCTCGTTAACTACAAGGCTCTGGAGACCAGGACCCTGGCTCTGCTGGTAAGCATCCCACCAAGCTACGTAGTCAGCAGCATCGCCGCAACCATCGTATGTAGGAGCAACCCACTTACGGTAGAGGCTTGAGAACTGACCCTCAGTATCCAATACTACAGCAGCGATCTCATACTCACTACCAAACTCAAGGAATGTGTAAGTGTGAGTTGCAGTCATACCACCATACTCGTTGATGTTCCATACGAGAGTATCCATGTACTGCTGGTCTGTGTAAACGTCTGAACGACCTGTCCAGTCGTAGGTTACCTGGAACCACTCACCGTGCTCCTCATCAGAGAACTGAACCTCGAGAGGAAGGATAGCCATACCTGAGTAGTTAGCGAGGTACTCGTAACCAGGGTGGTTAGCGAAGTCAGAAGCATCGTAGTAGCCGAGGTCAGCGAATGAGATCTGAACGTTACCAGCCTCACCAGACTTAGTCTTGAATGTAGTAGTGAAGATCTGTGAAGTAGTTGCTACACCACCACGTGAACCGAATGCGTAAACAACGTACTCAGTATCAGACTCGAGGTTAAGAACGTTTGTTGTCTGAACGCCCTTGAGCAAGTAGTAATCCAAGTTCTCGATGAGGTACTGCTGACGCTCTGCATCGTTGCTACCGTATGTAGCCCAGTCAGATGCCTTCTCCCAACCTGCTACGTAGTAGTCATCGTTTGTAGGAGTGAATGTGAATGTAGCTGTACGAGCTGTAACCTTAGACACCTCAGGAGTAATCACGTTGTCAGACATTGAAACGCTACCAGTCTCAATCTTCACGAGCTGTGGCTTAGAGCCGCAGAATGCGTTAGCCTCCATAGCGTAAGCGAAGAGGTAGTATGTAGAGTTAGCCAAAAGCTCGAACTCGTAGTAGCTCTTAGGAGTACCATCGGGGTTTGTACCCTGGCAAGTGTAGTTAGCGATGATCTGGTCAACAGACATATCCTGCATCATAGACTGAACAGAGTTAGACCACCAGTACTCAACAACGCGCTCAGGAGTTGTGAGGAACTCACCCATAACCTCATCCTCCAAGTAAGAGTTAATGAGCTTCTCGTTCAATACGTCGAAGTAGTAGTCACCCTCGAAACCAGCGTTAGGGGTAACGTTTGCCTTAACCAAGCAACCATCAACGATCTCAGTCTCCATAGTGAACTCGAGGTCGATCATCTCAGGACGTGGAGTCTCTACGATGAAGATCTGAACGTCAGAGAGCAATGCACCTGAGTCGTAGTCGAAGTAGTAGCAGTAGAAGCGGTAAGGTACACCAGAAGTAGCACCAGAAACGGTTACACCACGCTGGTCACCAACCTTAGCACGTGACTGCATAACCTGTGCAGCAGACATACCGTAGAACTGACCCAACCATGAGAAGTATGCAATGTCATCCTCGTAGTAGTCCTGACCTGTCTGGAAACCAGAAGATACTACATACTCAGGAGTTGCAGACATCACGATGTAAGGCAAAGTCTTGTTCTCGGGGATAACATCAACTGTGTAGTCGAAGTAAGTAGCTGTTACGTTCTCCAAAGCGAAGCCAGCCTTAACAGCAGCACCCTGCTTAACTGTGAATACAACATCCTCAGCGTAGCGGTACTTAACAGTTACAAGACACTCACGCTCAACATCTGTAGGGTTAGCCTCAACCTCGAAACCAAGAGCACCAGTGATGCCATAGTTGAAGTTCTTAACCCAAGACTCAGCAGCCTCAGCAGAGATCTTCTCACCCTGGTGGGGGTTCTCGATAGTGTACTCAATGAGGTAAGTACCACCTGCAAGGCTTGCAGAAACAGTAGTCTTACCCAATTTGATTTTTGAGTCCTTCTCTACAACTGGACCATTAGGTTTGTTGGGTTCCTCAACCTTGTTCTCTGTACAGCTAACAACGAGAGCAAGAGCCATGATGGGCATAAGACCCAACATCAAAAAATTCTTAAGTGTTCTCATAGAATTTGTTAGTTAAAAATTTAGTTTGTCTAGTATATATTTTCTATTTTTATCACACCTCAAACGCACACCACGCTCACATATAAAGTGGTGAGTTCTACAATATTTTTAATAAAAAACACCTCTTCAAGTGGCAAATATAATAATAAATTGCAAAACAATTAACCATTATTGAGAAAAAATGTTAAATTATAGCGCATTGCTATTGCACGACGACAATAAAAGTCATATCTTTGCTCATAGAAAACAACCTAATTCTTAGAACTATAATTGTGACTATGAGAAAATTTAGACTATTTTTGGTTCTCTTTGCCGCAGTATGCTGCACAGCGATTACGGCTTGTACAGAGAACAAGAAGGAGGTAGATGTTGTGGACACAACCACCAGCATCCTCTTCAACAACCTCGACAACAACACCGTAGAGGTGGACTCTGAGGGTGGCGAGGTGAGTGTTACCTATGTTATAAATAATGGCATCGAGGGTATCGACATCGTGGCAACTACCGAGGCAGAGTGGCTCTCAGACCTCGTAGCAGGCGAGGGCGCAATCTCGTTCAACGTAGCAAAGAACATGGAGAATAGCGCTCGCGAGACTCGCATCCGCGTTACATACCCCAACACCAACACTCAGTACATCGTGGTTAAGCAGGCTAAGTTCGAGGCTATCACCTTTGAGCTCTCGGTAACTTCAAGCACATCAACCTCTTGCTCGACACTTATCAAGCCCTCAACTGACGCTTATGCCTACATCGCATATATGTCGGAGGTGGACTACTTCCTATCAGCACAGATTACAACACCCGAGGAGCTCTTCCAGGACGACTACAACTACTTCATGGGCTTCGCCGCACAGGTTAACCCTCCCTACCTCTACGAGTTCTTCTTGGCTAACTACTTCGCATACGAGGGTGAGCAGTCTATCGAGTGGACAGGCATGATGCCCGGCAAGGAGTATGTGCTCTACGTCTACGCTATCGAGTTCAACGAGGCTAACAACGACTACTGGATGGCTTCACCCGTTACATATCAGATGGTTACACTCGAGAGTGAGGAGCTCACAGAGGTTCAGTTCGACGTGGAGGTAACCGTTGATGGTCCTAACGCAAACTACAAAATCAACCCCTTAAACTGGGATGGCAAATACTACCTTACAGTATATGAGGAGGGCGACTATATGTATCGCAACACCCCCGCTGACGATGCTTACGCAGAGCTCGTATCTAACGTATGGCTCGACATGATGGCACAGCTTATGGCATCGGGTTATGCTCCCGACCAGCTCATGGAGCTTATGTGCTTGCAGGGTCCCGAGGAGTACAGTGAGCTTTTGAAGGGTAACACAAACTACGCTATGGTAATCTACGCCGTAGAGATGGTTGACGGCCTTCCACAGGTAGCATCTACACCTCAAATTGAAAACTTCACAACAGAGGAGGTGGGTGCTTCGCAGATGACCATCGACATCAAGGTTGAGAATAAGTATGTGCGCGTAGCAGATGTCATCATCACACCATCGACAAACGACCCATACACCGTGGCTATCGTAGCAAAGAACGAGGTTCCCGATAAGAGCGACGAGGAGATCATCGAGTGGTGTAATAAGTCATTCTACATGGAGAGCTACCAGGGTGAGATTCGCAGCCATATCAACTCGTTCAAGCCTGAGACAGAGTACACAATCCTCGCTTATGGCTACTACGGTGATGTTGTTACAACAGAGCTCTTCCGTCGCGACTTCACAACAGACGCAGAGAGCGAGTGCGAGAATAGCGTTGTTCGCGTAGACTTCAACGGCCCATATAGCCTTATGGAGCTTGAGGCATACGACTCTGACCGCTTCTACAACTACGGCATGTTCGAGACTATGGGCTGGTACGCTATGTGGTCGGAGATCTTCACAGAGCAGCCTACACAGGACCTCTTCTACTGCATCTACTCGGCACAGGAGGTAGCAGTATATGGCGAGGCAGCAGTATTCGAGGATCTCGTATCATACTCATGCGACCCCACACAGATTCTCACAGGTCAGAATAGCACGCTCTACGTGATGTGCGCCGTAGCTATGGACTACCGTGGCAACTACTCGGAGATGTGGATGTCTGAGCCATTCATGTACAACTACGACGCTTCGACAAAGCGCCCATTGGAGGAGCTTATCGACAAGATCTTCGGTGCAAAGAGCTCGGCTAAGCAGCTTAAGGTGTTGAGCACTGAGCCCGCAGCGAAGCCTCTTCGCGCATCTTTGCGATAGCAACAACCGATGAGATAGACCAAAGTGTGGGTGGAGTAAAATCCGCCCACACTTTTTTATTTACATAGGTATCTATTCCATTTTTTTTTATACCTTTGCCGATTATTTATAACACACTAACATGGAGTATTTGATTCTTATAGGCGCATTGGCACTCATCATTGTCGGTGCGATGTTGCTTACCGATGGCTCTACAGCCCTTGCTGCACGCTTTCGTGTGCCCGAGTTTATCGTTGGTCTAACAATCGTGGCTGTGGGCACATCTATGCCCGAGCTTACGGTAAGTTTTATCTCAGCCCTCAACGGCGAGAGTGCCATGGCGATAGGTAATATCGTGGGTTCTAACACATTTAACATCTTGGCAATCCTTGGTGTGTGTGCGGTATTTTCGCCCATACTCTTCACCAAGACCAACATCCGTCGCGACATACCCATCTGCATCGCCGCGAGCATCGCACTCGTCATTGCAACGACCATCAACAACGATATTACGCGCTTGGAGGGTATAATTCTACTTGTGGGCTACATTGTGATGATTGTATTGATGATACGCGCCGATAAGAAGACGCTCCTTAAGAGCCCCACATCCGCCGAGCCTGAGCAAAGTGCAAAACCCATGCCCGCATGGCGCATCCCCGTATGGATTTTATTGGGTCTCGGAGGCCTAATATGGGGTGGCGACCTCTTCGTAGATAGCGCATCAGCAATAGCCCGCGCGTGGGGTGTGCCCAAGTCTACTATTGCCATTACGCTCGTTGCAGGCGGCACATCGCTACCAGAGTTGGCATCGAGCCTCGTGGCTATATTCAAGGGTCGTGCATCGTTGGCATTGGGTAATGTACTGGGCTCGAACATCGCAAACATACTCCTAATCCTTGGCCTATGCGGCTCTATAACACCACTCTCTATGGGCGATGTTACCTCCATAGACATCTACGTGATGCTGGCAGCAGCTACCCTTGTGATGATCTCGGCACTCGTCATCGGTCGCGACAAGATGACCCGCTTCGAGGGTCTCATATTCCTCGCTTGCTACATAGCATACATCTACTACCTCGTTACAAAGTAGAGATAAAAGGATGAAAAAATCAAACGTCAACATACGCATTGCAGGCTTCACCCTCGCCGTAATCCTCGGCATGGTGGGGCTCGGCTTCATACCCTCGTTCAAGATCTTCGGCATGGATTTTGAGCGCGTAGATATACTCGCGTCACTACGCGCAGATAGCTCTGCGGAGGAGGCTGTTGCCGACTACACGGCCAACTTCGACCTGCTTGCCCAGGAGCTCGCCATAGCCGAGGCACACATCAACGAGGCAGACACCATGGCAGACCCCATCCCCGTGCGCTACGAGTGGATAGTGGAGCGCGCACCCAAAGTGCGCCGCGAGAGGCTACATAGCAAAGATATGCTGCCCGCGCTCCAATATATCGAGGACTTCGAGGACTTCGACACCCTTGCTACGACGCGCTTCGACAACTTCATAGCAAAGCTTGCCAATGGCGAGAGCGTGCGCATAGCATTTATGGGTGACTCCTTCGTCGAGGGCGACATCCTCACCTGCGACCTACGCCAAGAGCTACAGAGCCGCTTCGGTGGTCGTGGCGCAGGCTTCATCCCCGCAGACATACCCTTCAGTACTGTGCGTAAGACCATTAAGCGCACCTCATCAAACTGGAATACATACAGCGTGATGAAGCCCAAGGAGGCTCCCGACGCTGTGCGTGAGCGCCTATATATCTCTGGCTACTTGGCCGAGGGTAGAGCGGGTGCTACAACACGCTGGCAGACAACCGATGCCTACACCTTGCTCGACTCTTGCACCCAAGCACGCATACTCCTTATCAGCCGCGACACCAGCCGCGTGGAGGTGGTGCTCGGCGATACACTACGCAACGAGTTTATGATTGCTGGCGATGAGCGCGTACGAGAGATATACGTCGCAGGTCCCGTTGACGACATCCGCCTCCGCGTGTTGGAGGGTAGCGTGATGTGCTACGGAGCTTCGATGGAGGCAAATGGTGGCGTTACGGTAGACAACTTCTCGGTGCGCAGCAACAATGGCCACGCCATCTTCGGCACGAGCGCTACGGTAAACCGCCAGGTGGACGAGATGCTTGGCTACGACCTCGTGGTATTGCAGTATGGCCTAAACATCATGCAGCAGTGGCAGCGCGTATATGCTAAGTACCGCGACCAGGTGCGCGACATGATCGCCTATGCCGAGAGCTGCTTCCCCAATGCCGCAATCGTGGTTGTGGGCGTCAGCGACCGCTGGGTGAAGAATGCCGAGACAAATGCCTACGAGCCCATCGGTTCAGTGGATGCTCTGACATCGTATCAGCGTGCTGCGGCAGATAGTTGCAACGTGGCATTCTGGAACACATCGCGCGTGATGCAGCACCTCGGAGGTATGCCCGCCTTCGTATCAAACAACTGGGCAGCAAAAGACTACACACATATCAACTACGCTGGTGGCAAGCGTGTGGCGAGTGCCTTTGCAGATGCTATATGTCATAGAGTCTTGAACTACCTCTTCGAGCGCGAGGAGGCAGAGCGCATAGAGGCGGAGCAGCAGGCCGCACTTGAGGCCGAGCTACAGCGCCAGCGCGAGTTGGAGCTTCAGGAGAGTCTACGCCAGCAGGTAGACTCCGTGACGCCCCTTATTGAGGCTGTGGGCTGGAGCAACAACGTGAATAACACGGAGGAGAATAACGAGGAGTAGCTATGGAGTTTTTACAGTTCGATAGTGGCCTTTGGCAGCGTGTGGTGTCGCTCTTGAAGTATGACCCAGCCTCACCTCTCACGCTCGCAACAGGCTTCTTCCTCTTCTCTCTCTTTGTGTTTGCACTGGGATATGTCATCATCAAGCGACGACCCAACTTGCGCACATGGTACGTCACACTCTTCTCGCTATACTTCTACTATAAGCTCTCGGGCCTATACCTCCTACTCCTTTGCGGCGTCGCACTTAGCGACTTTATCATCGGCAAGCGCGTAGCACGTCGCCTCCAGGAGGGCAGAAGCACACGTGGCTGCGTGGCACTTAGCGTAGCTATAAACGTCGCTATCCTCGCCTACTTCAAGGCTACGGGTTTCTTCGTGGGGCTCATCGACAACCTATATGTCGACGGCGTGCTCAACTTCGAGGGCGTGGTCGTTCCCGCGGGTGTCTCATTCTTCGTGTTCCAATCCATCGCCTATGTCGTGGACATATCGCGTGGCACAATAAAGCCCCTCGGACGCTTTGTGGACTACCTCTTCCTATTGTCCTTCTTCCCTAAGATGTTCCTCGGCCCCCTTGTCAAGGCCAAGGATTTCATTCCGCAGATTGAGGCGCGCGAGGTGAACGTATCGCGCGAGGACTTTGGTCGCGCCGTGACGCTCATAGCGGGTGGCTTATTGAAATATGCCGTTATAGCCTCTGCACTCGGTGCACTATTTGTAAACCCTGCGTTTAATGGCGAATTGGGCAATAGTGGCGTTGTGGCACTACTTGCCATCTACGGCTTTACGATGCAGATATATTGCGACTTCTCGGGTTACTCCGACATCGCCGTGGGCGTGGCACTCATGATGGGCTTCCGCCTTCCGGACAACTTCGATGCACCCTACAAGTCGGCAACAATCACCGAGTTCTGGCGTCGCTGGCACATATCGCTCTCGACATGGCTTAAGGAGTACCTATACATAGCCCTCGGAGGCAACCGCCGCGGCTCGTTACGCACCTACCTCAACCTCTTTCTCACGATGGTGCTCGGAGGATTATGGCATGGCGTGGGCATCTGCTACATGGCGTGGGGCGTACTCCACGGCTTGGCCCTTGCACTGCACAAGGTGTGGTTGAAGATTATACCCTGGGCAAAGAAGACGGGCGCTGAGATGCACCCCATCGTGCGCTTTGCCTCTACGCTAATAACACTACATATCGTCGCCTTTGGCTGGTTGCTCTTCGCCTCGGCACAGCAGAGACCCGCATTGGGTGAGGACCTTGCCCTCTGCCGCGATATGATAGATCGCATAGCAACAAACTTCCACATCGCAGACATAGTGCCCGCACTCGAGACCTCGGGCGTTGCGATAGCCATTATGTGCTTGGGCTACATCCTACACTACCTCCCCAAGCGCCTGAACTTCAAGATACAGAGCCTCGTCACACGCTCGGGCTTTATAGGTCAGTGGTTGCTTATCGTCGTGGTGATATGGATTGTGATGCAGTGTAGCGCGATGCTCGTAGCCGAGACTGGCGTAGCAGCAGGTCTACCAATGTATGCTGACTATTAACAAGATAAATATATTATGAATAACGTAACTTGGGATTGGGGGCTTTTCGAGTTTCTCAACTTCGACGGCGGAGGTTTCGTCGATGGAGTGATGAGCGCCATATCGGGAGTACTGATGTGGATACCCCTATACGCCTTTATTATATATATGGTCTGGCGTAACTACCGCTGGCGTGGCGTGGTAGTCCTCATCGTAGTTATAGGCGTTGCTATGGGCATGGCCGACCTTATTGCGGGCATCTTCAAGCACTCGGGCCCGCTACAAAACCTATGGCCAGAGTTCCCCGTGCGCCTAAGGCCCATGTTCAACGAGAACCTACACGACGTACATGTAGTATCGTTCAAGCATGGTCAATACGGCACCGTCTCGGCACACGCCGCAACGATAGTATCGCTGGCGGTGCTAACCTCGAGGATTATATGCCGCAGATGGTTTACATGGATGATAATAGGCGTTGCGATATTGATATGCTACTCGCGCATATACCTCGCATGCCACTTCCCCCAAGACATACTTATAGGCGCAACATTGGGCATCGCCTCGGGATTTGCTGGATACTGGATATTCAAGCTTATCCTACGAGATAGAGAGCGTGCTCAATAAGTAAAATATGCGTCAGAAATAGTTCTGGCGCACATTTTTTTTGTTTGTGGAAAACGTGTCGAAAAAATAGTTGTGCAAAAGTTGGGTAATCCCGTAAAAAATCCCGAATTTTGTACACTCGAAGTGCGCACCCTTGCTAAGCAAAAGGGGCGGATGATGCTACGAAGAGATTGAAAAAAATAATAATAACGATATACAATTATGACTCAAAAGACTAACAATGAACAGCTTACGGTTGTGAAGTACGAGGACGCAGTAGCGGCTTCAAAGGAGTATTTCGCAGGTGACGAGCTCGCAGCACAGGTGTGGGTGAGCAAGTACGCATTGAAGGACTCGTTCGGCAACATCTACGAGACTACGCCACGCGATATGCACAACCGTATCGCCAGCGAGCTTGCGCGCATCGAGAGCAACTACCCCAACCCCTTGTCTAAGGAGCAGATCTTCGAGCTTCTCGACCACTTCCGCTATGTCATTCCTCAGGGTGGCCCTATGACAGGTATTGGTAACAACCTCCAAGTGGCATCGCTCTCTAACTGCTTCGTTATCGGACACAAGAACCCCGCAGACTCTTACGGCGGTATCTTCCGCATGGACGAGGAGCAGGTGCAGCTTATGAAGCGCCGTGGTGGCGTGGGTCACGACCTCTCGCACATACGTCCTACTGGTAGCCCCGTACTCAACTCGGCACTCACATCTACAGGTATCGTACCCTTCATGGAGCGCTACTCTAACTCTACACGCGAGGTGGCACAGGATGGCCGTCGTGGCGCCTTGATGCTCTCGTTGCTCATCAAGCACCCCGATGCTGAGCGTTTCATCGACGCTAAGGTTGACACTGGCAAGGTGAC
>JAFYWG010000067.1 GCA_017558115.1 Alistipes sp. | reverse complement strand
TCTCTGTTCGCCTAACCTACACAGGTGCTATCGAGAATAACGCAAAGAATCGCCTTATCGTTGATTTGTTGGGTAGAGCACTCGACTCTCGCTATATGGTCTCTATCCGCGAGGAGAAGGGCGGCACATACGGTGTCGGCGTTAGTGGCAGCATCGATAAATATCCAGTTGAAACATACCAGTTGTCTATTGGCTTTGATACTAACGAGGCACTTGCAGATGAACTAATCGAAATTTGCGATGCCGAGATTCGCAAAATTGCAGAAAATGCCCCCTTGGCAGAGGACATCGCAAAGTCAAAGGAGTTCTTGCAGAAAAACTACAAGAACGTTTTGGAGAATAATGGCGGGTGGATATCAGCAATCTTTCGCTATTACGACGAGGGTTACAACTACAAAGACGAGTATCTCGGCATCCTCGAAAGCGTAACCGCCGATGATGTCAAGGCATTCGCTCAAAAACTCCTCAACGACGGTAACCGCACCCTCGTAGTGATGCGACCAGAGATTGTTAAATAGCCATATTTGAGTCTCACAGCATCTCAATAATGAGAAATTGAGAAGAAGCGTTCAAGTGAGAAATAGTGCGAAAACAGACCCGGTGGCACTACGAAGAAGAGAACTTCGAAAGAGGTTCTCTTTTTTGTTTTTAGTCAGTGCGATGTAGAGCCGACGACGTTCGTCGTCTTGTTGGCCTTGTGTATGATGGTTTGTGTGCAAGCCCACACCATCATTCACAATCCCAAAGCCTTCGGCTCAGTTCTACATTGTGAGCTATCAATAACCACGCTGTGTTCTGCGGCCTTGCTGCATATTGTATATGTCTACTTTGTCTGTTTTCTTGCGTAGTTGGTTTTTATGTAGTCCATGACTTTGAAGCGTGTGGGGCGCTTCTCGCCATTAAGGTCCACTACGTCGGTGCGCATCTGGAGGCGTTCGCCACGTAGGACAAAGTCGTTGATAAACTGCAATATAACGTCGCAGTTATATACAAGGGGTGTGCCAGCGATCTTGTGGTCGGCATACTCCACGGAGTAGAACCAGTAGGGTGATGTAAGCTTGTCGAGCTGCTTGACGATGTATGCTGAGCCGAAGAAGCCCACGCCAAACATTGCTGAGTGGTCGTAGGGGACATTGCTATCTGATGTGCCATGGAAGAGTAGCATGGGCGCGGGTGGTGTGTTGAACTTAGGCTTGCCCTCTATGGAGAATATCGCGCCAGCGCACGACACCACAGCTGCATATCTGAAATCCTCGGGGAGCACCTTTGCGCGCTCGCCACCATTGCAGCGTATCCACTCGGCCTGTAGTGCCGTGATAGCGCCGGCACTTGAGCCACTAATCATAATCTTTGACTTATCGACGTGCCACTCCTCGGCGTTGGCTACGATATAGTTCGTTGCAGCGTACATATCATCTACGGCGATATTGATGGCATTTTGGAATGCCTCTATCATAGCTGTCACGCCACTGCTTGGAGTGAGACCCTTGAGTCCTAAGCGGTAGTCGATGGATACCACGACGATGCCCTCGCGAGCCAGGCGCTCGAAATAGGTGTTGTAGTACTCATGGTTGCGCACACCCTGCACGAAGCCTCCGCCAAAGGCGTAGATCATGCATGGACGTGGCGTCTCTGTGCTCTGGTTGAGTGTGTACCTATCGAGGTAGAGCTCCTGGTTGTCGTGTGTGGCGAAGTGGAAGGTGTCGCATACAACATCTTGTGCATATAGTGTAAAGCATCCCTGCACCAAAAGCGTTAAAAGTAGTAGAAACTTTCTCATAAGTAAGTACTTGTTATTTAGGCCATTCGCCTATCTCCATGTTTTTTATCTCGCCCGCCTCGATGTCGAACCTTACGGCTGTGCGCACGCGGTGTATGCCGTAGATGCCTGCGCCACCAGGGTTGATATGTAAAAGCTCGTAGAGGGGATCGTAGATGACTTTGAGGATATGGGAGTGTCCCGAGATGAATATCTTGGGGCGTGCGCCATGGATGAGTTGTAGCGCCTTGGGCGAGTAGTTGCGTGGGTAGCCTCCGATGTGCATCATTAGCACCTTGCATCCCTCCACCTCGAAGCAGTTGCTCTCGTGGTATATGCGTCGCATGACGCCGCCGTCGATATTGCCATATACGGCGCGCAGGGGCTTGAATGCCGCTATGGCATCTGCTGTCTCTATCGACCCGAAGTCACCCGCATGCCACACCTCATCGCAGGGTGCGAGGAACTCCTTGAGCACATCGTCGAATGTGCCATGTGTATCTGATATAACTCCAATCTTCATGCCTGATGTTGTAGCCACTTAATAGTGTGGTGATAATACAAAGATATGAAAAAAGTCGCTATGCGCCGTGCTGGAGGATAAAAAAATGGAGATAGTGGCTTGTTTGATTAAAAATTACTACCTTTGTTGGATATATAAGTTATGTCTAAGATATAAATAAGGAAAATTATGAAGTCACGTCTTTTTGCTCTCGTCACCATGCTCTTTTTAGGCATCGCGACACTCAGCGCCCAGCAGAACCTATGGCGGAAGGAGCCTCTGAAATCTCCCGAGATACACGCCGATATGAGCGTTACGATACGCCTGTATGCCCCCAATGCTGAGAGTGTTACACTTGTAGGCGACTTCGTGGATAATGTGGCTATGGTGCGCAATGAAGAGGGTGTGTGGGAGTATACCACAGCGCCTCTTGCGTCAGAGTTGTACTGCTACTGGTTTAATGTCGACGGCATTGACCACGTCAACGACCCTGCAAATAGCTACGTCATGCGCGATGTGGGCTCGCAGATGAACTACTTTATCATACCTGGTGAGCGCGGCGACTTGTATGCTGCGCAGAATGTACCACATGGTACTATGGCTAAGGTGTGGGCAGAGGTGAGCGATGGACGTGAGCGTCGCATGACCATCTATACGCCAGCGGGTTATGAGAGTGGCAAGGGCCGTTACCCCGTACTCTACCTCTTGCACGGCATGGGTGGCGACGAGGATGCTTGGGCGGCAACGGGTCGCGTGGCGGAGATTATGGATAACCTCATCGCTGCGGGCAAGGCAGAGCCTATGATTGTAGTGATGACAAATGGCTGCACACAGCATGTCTCAGCCCCTGGCTTCTCGCATGAGGGCATGTGGCGACCCTATATGAGTGGCTCGATGGATGGCTCGTTCGAGGCTATGTTCCCCTCGATTGTGGAGTGGGTAGATGGCCACTACCGCACAAAGGCGAAGAGGGCGTATCGCGCAATTGCGGGTCTCTCGATGGGAGGTTTCCACTCTATGCAGATATCGAAGGAGTACCCCACGATGTTTGATTACGTGGGCCTCTACTCTGCTGCTATCTTCCGCGGCAAGGAGGGCGTGGCGACATACGACAACCTCGAGGAGAAGCTTGATCGTCAGTTTAACGAGGGCATGAAGCTCTACTGGATAGCTATCGGCAAGGATGACTTCCTATACGATGAAAATGTGCGCTTCAGAGAGTTGCTCGATAGCATGGGCTACCCCTACACATACCGCGAGAGCGAGGGTGGTCACGTATGGCGTAACTGGCGCATATACCTTGGCGAGTATGCTCAGATGCTCTTCAAATAGTGAGGCTATGGAGCATAGGCGAGAGTATAGCGCGCCCACGATAGAGATCATCGCAATGGCTGTGGAGCATGGCTTCGAGGCCAGCTACGGCGACTATGGTGAGGCGGGAGATAGCTTTGATATTAACGACAACGGCGAGTTTTAATATCTATGATATTTAGAGAGTATTTTAGTGCGCTGCTTATAGCTGCGTTGGCCCTTGTGGGCGTATCGTGTCATGAGGCGACAAATGGAACGAATAGTGCTGAGGGCACGGAGGGTGAGGAGTATATATCTTTGACTATCAATGTGGAGAATGCTACACGCACGGCGCTCGATGTTGAAGCGCAGATGGTGCGCTGGCAGGCGGGCGATAAGATTGTAGTCATAGAGAATGATGAGCGCTATGCAGTAAGCGAGGAGGCTGTAATCGGCGATAATGGTCGTGCGCAGTTCAAGGCGACATTCTCGAAGGATACAACCGCCGATACATACACCTACGATGCTATCTACCCCGCAGAGAGCGTGTCGTTTGACGAGGGTGTGTATAGTGAGTTGGTGAAGGTTACACTCCCCGCAGTCCAGCACCCCACAGCCACATCTTTCGACCCTATCGCCGATATTCTTGTTGCAGAGCGTGTCGTGTGCTCGGAGCAGCCCGAGCAACTTAATATGCGCTTTAAGCGCCTTGTGGCAATGGGAGAGTTGACGCTAAGCCATATGCCTGAGGATAGCTTTGTTAGCAGCGTTACGCTCCGCATGGACGATAATGTCATATTGGCAGGCTGCAACCTTGTTAACTGCGCGGAGGGCGGGGTCTTTGAGTATGGCTACGACAGAGACTCTTTCGCACTGACACTTATCTACGATACCCCTATCGAGGCATCTGCTCCTATATACTTTACATGCAACCCCGTGACCCTTGAAGAGGGTGATGCGTTCGAGGTGGAGGTTACAACCACTGAGGGTGAGGTGCTTAAGCGCAGTGTGACAATACCCGAGGGGCGCACCTTGGAGTTCCAGGAGGGCGATCTCAACCTCTTTAGCGTCGATATGTCGAGTGCAATCGTAGATGATGGCAAGGGTGAGGAGGATGAGGATACTCTCTGTACCTTCCGCCGTGTGACGAAGGTGACGAGTGGCAAGGCCTACCTCATCGCTGCGGAGGGCTATATTGCTGAGCCTATCACGGGTAAGAACTACGACTACCTGCAGATTGCTGAGGGCGACACGGATAACGATGGCGTAATCACGCTTGCAAACTGCAATAATGCCTTTGTTATAGAGGCTACAAGTGGTGGCTACACTATTCGTCAGGCTATTGATGAGCGCTACCTCTATCAATACAACAACTATAATAGCCTCAATGTAGATGCTGCACCAACTCAGGGAAATGTGTGGAGTATTAGCCTATATAACAATAGTAATACCTTCACAATCAAGAATAACTCAAAGAGTAAGTTTATTCAGTATAATGGCGATTATGATTCGTTTGGCAGCTACTCCAAGCTCCAGAATAAGGGTGTGCGCCCCATGCTCTACGAGTTGGAGGGCGATATTATCCTTGGCGAGGACGAGGATGATGGCGATGATGATGGTGGCAGCGAGGGTGGCGACACCCCAGAGGTAACCCCTACTGGCGACTGGTTGGAGGTGCCCGCAGAGCCAGATATGAGTAAGTATCCCAATGCTGTTACTGTGACCGTCATGGATGGCTCGGAGCGTAACTATACTCACTTCTACGATAAGAGCACCTATACGACCATGTGGGTGGCATACCCCCTTGAGGCTAAGCATATGGGCTCATACTCGCGCCCCAGCAACTGGGATTGGAATCCATATATCGACCAGGCCTATCAGGTCAACCTCTGTAACCGCAGCTACACCGACTCTGATGTGCATGTGCGTGGCCACCTTATCCCCAACGCTTCGCGTAATGGCATACAGAATATGCAGATTCAGACCTTCTACGTCACCAACTCTGTGCCTCAGGTGCACAACAATTTCAATAGTGGTATATGGCAGAAGCTCGAGGCAGCATTGCAGGGTATTGGCGAGAAGCAGCTGATATATATCGTTACGGGTGTGGCCTTCAATAAGGAGGGTGAGAGTAAGAGCATTAGCTATACTACGGCGAAGGATGATACTAAGCAGGTGCCCATTCCCAACTATTTCTATAAGGTTGCGCTAAAGGTGAAGACCAATAGCGCTGGCGAGGTAACAGATGCCTCTACGGTTGGCTTCTGGTTTGAGAATAAGGCCTACTCGGGTAGTGCCTACGACAACTATACCACTACGGTAGACCAAATCGAGGAGTGGACGGGCTTCGACTTCTTTGTAAATCTTCCCGACTCAATAGAGACTGCGGTCGAGACCAATAGCTCGTGGAGCAGCTTCAAGAATTGGTAGGGTGTAATCCCATCTATTGGGTGATTTCATACATTGTAAACGTAGTTTCGTACAACCGAGCTGAAATGTTTGGTTGTACGACTTTTTTTTAGCATCTTTGTAGTAGGAAAACAATTAACTAAATACACTATGAAACGTCTGATTCTACTACTAACCGTGGCATTTGTTGCCACATCTACCATCTGCTCGGCACAGAGTAAGAGTGTCAATCAAAGGCAATACGATCGCGCAATAGAGCTTGTTACAGCAGATAGGTTTACAGAGTTTGATGCCCTTGTCGACTCAATGTTGGTGCTGTACCCTACAAATTCTGATATGCTGATACTTAAGGCAGAAAAATATTGCATGGTTGATAACTTCGATGAGTGCATGAAGTATTCTCAAATGGCCATCGATAACGTAACAAAGAGCAATATCCTATGTAAAGCGCAACTATTTAGCTTGCGTGGCAATTTTCTGTATGAATTTAGTCTATTCTCTGAGGCGGTGGCAGACTATACTGAGGCACTAAATCTAGCGCCTAAGAAACAACTTGCTCTGCGTTGCAATATTCTCACCATGCGCGGTTTGTGTTATGAGGAGATGTCGGAATATCACTTGGCTGAGGCCGATTATCTGCATGTGCTGAAGATTGCTGATGATATCAGTTTTATATGCGATGCAAAGTGGCGTCTGGGCATGATTTGCGCTCTTAAACAGCAGCATGGCAAGGCGTTACAGATGCTAAACGAGTTGTGGGAGTACGACTATATAGACTATAACATATATTATGCTCTGATGCTTGTATATGCCAATATGGGAGATATGGTGAGCTGTATAGATAATGCCATTGCTTGTGCAAGAGCAAGTTGTGATTATGACTATTTTGGGGATATAACAACACTGATGTCCCGCGATTTAGATTACGCATTAGAGGCGTTACATCGCTCTATTGCAGAGGATGTCGATAATGAGCATTTGTTGGCGCATGTATATTTGTGTGAGGCTATGTCTGACTACGACACCGCTATAGAGCTTTATGGCTTGTGTACGGAGTATATTGGTGCTTATGATGTTGCTAGGATGCGCTCAATATGGGCTACGTTGGCGGGTAACCATGCGCTCTCGATAGTCTACACTACCGAGGCCTTGGCAAACACAGATGACGTGGTGGAGCGTAACGAACTGTTGACGTGGCGTATCTTCTCATACATGAATACGGGTGAGATGGATAAAGCTATGATCGATGCATTGCAGATTGTATGGAGTGATCAAATAACAGTAGACGAATACGAGATGTTGGGCTACTATAATATGTTCGTTGGTAATTATGATAATGCTTTGAAGTTGCTGAATAGAGGTATTGAACTCTATGAGAACGCATCGACTCTCTATTTCCAGCGAGGTAAGCTCTATCTAAATATGGGGGACCAGGAGAGTGCCTATAGAGACTTTGAGCGTGTCTTGGAACTCGATACTGAGGTTAGTACATCCTCCTATCGCTACTTTGCACTTGGTCTCTTGGCTCGCACAGAGGAGGCTGATGAGTGGTTGTCGTATATGATGAGCTTGCCAGATTTCGACATCGATTCTATAAGTTACGATTTAGCATGCTACTATGCTTGTATTGGTGCCACAAATGAGGCTATCGACTTCCTGAATTTGGCATTGAATAGTGGCATTTATACCAAGATATACTTGGAGATGGATAGAGATTTGGACTCTATTCGCGATACGGTGGCATATAAAGAACTTATGAATCACTACTTATAACTTGCCAGTCTATAAGAAGCATGCTACTTCTTGGAGGTATTGTTGGGCGTGTCGTGTGGCGCGCTCTACTGCGCAAATGAGGCATAACGAAAAAATGGGGCTATCTTCATAGTGGATAGCCCCATTCTTTTATTTGCTGATAACTACTCTGTTATCACCTTTGCCCATGCTGTCTCGCGCCATGCTGCCTCGGTTGCGGGGCACTCTGCCTGGGGAATGTAGCATGATAGGCCACACGAGCGCTTAAGCTCGAAGCTATCTACATCGCCCGTAGAGGTGAGGATGGTAGAGGTGTGACCGCTATATAGTACCGCCTCGTTGAGGGCCTTCTCAAAGGCTGTGCTATTCTCTGTGCCGAGCTCCACGTAGTGCAAGAGGTCGAAGTAGAGGTGGTATTCGAAGGCGTCGTATGCCTGTACCTCGTTGACATTCACGTTAGTAATCTCTGCCATTACTGCGTGCATAGCCTCTGCAAGAGTGTCAAGTTGTTTACAATCAATGAGTGCCACTGTGCCAGATGAATCTGCGTAGTACTCCATGTAGCTCTTGCATATAGTCTTTAAGCTGTGGTCGTCATACTCAAAGAGCATAGGTATCATAGTCTCGTAGGGGAAGCCTGCTCCAAGTACCTCTGCTGCCGAAGCTACAATGTAGTCAGCCGAGTTGCGTAGATCGTACAGCGCCTCTATGTTTGCCATAAAGCATGCGTCAAAAATTATATAGTTGTAGTAGGTGTCGCTCAATGCATCAACCAAGTCGGGGATCTCCATGCAGTCGTAATCATCCTGGGCATAGAAGAGAGGTTGTGCCTGGGGTGCATTGCCGCTACGCGAATCGCTCTCGAAGAGGTACTCGTCGTAGAGGAGTGATGGCACCCAGCCACCGCCATGTGACGATAGGATAAGGCCGTAACTATCTGCTGGGGCTTCGCTCTTAACCTTTGCAAGTACGCTTCGTACGAAATCCTTGTCTACAGTCGAAACCGATGTCTCATACTCCTCTACAAGGCGCTGCTTTGCCATACCGTCGTTCATGTATAGCTCTGTAAGGCGGGTGTAATTGCCTCTGTCGTAGAATATAAAGATGCGGAAGTCGCCCTCGGGCATATCGTAGTATGATGCGAGGATGCGCTGAAGGTTCGAGTCCATAAACTCTGCAAGGCCGTTGTTGCCCTGCATGAATATGGTGAGCGTATGGCTTTCGGTGAGTGGCTGAGGCTCCTCTTGAATTGGGGGTTCTGGCTGTGGTGGGGTAGTTTGCTGTGGCTCATCCTTGGTGCATGCAACGGTAAACGCGATGGCAATGAGTGCAAATAGAAGTGTTTTTAAGCTCTTCATATCATTAATATAGGTGTTAGGTAATTTTAGATATATTTTTTAATTAGCAAATTTGGACACATATTCATTTGCAAAAGTAAAGTAATTTTTTCTAATTGCAATATCTTTGCGCATAAAACCATAAAATAAATAATTAAAACAAATTATTAAAAATATTTTTTATCTATTTTTATGCTATTTTTCTTTGTTAATTTGATTTTTTATTCTACTTTTGGAGCGGAAATAAAACTATATTTAAAATATTTGTAACAACTTAATCTGTTTGATTGATTTGATTTTTAAAGTTGATGAGGTAGATAATAGATGTAAGTGATTGAAAATTAACAATAACGAAATAAACTAACAACTAACTAAAAGAACAAATGTCTATGAGAACCAAAAAATTACTTCATAATCTATTTATGATGCTCGCAGTAGCATTTTTTGTAGGTTGTGACAAGGAACCAGTTACAGAGCCCAAGCCTGAGCCCAAGCCCGAGAGTACGGTGGATGTTGAGGTTGGCGCAATCACCGATACTACAATCGAGTTTGTTATTACTTCTACAAATGTCGATAAGGTGCAGTATATCGCTCTTGAGAGTGTCGATAAGGCTCCAGAGCGCGATGTTATCCTAAACATAGGTACAGAGGTTGAGGCAAATACAAGTGCTACAGTGCTTGTTGAGGATCTTAATGCTGATGTTGAGCACACTATCTATGTTGTAGCGACATGTGGCGAGAGTTATCTCGAGACAAGGGCGAGTGCCAAGACCGAGGAGGCTGTGGAGTATCCTGCAACAGAGTTGACTATTAAAGAGGGCGATATCACCGACACCACAGCAACATTTATCATCGCAACGGCGAATGCTGAGGTGGTAAAGTATATGGTTAAGCTTGCTGATGCCGACTACCCAACGGCCGAGGAGTGGGAGACTGATGGTATCGCTGTAGAGCCCAACGTGGAGGAGGCGGTTACGGTTACAGGTCTTGAGGCTGAGACGGAGTACTTCTTTGCAGTGATGGCAGCTGGCAAGGGTCTGGGTTCTGAGACCGTATATCCATTTACCACATATTCAGCACCACAGGTGACAGCCTCTCTCGGTGACTTCGGTCAAGATTATGTTGAGTTCACTGTTGACTTCAAGAATGTATCTGAGATTAAGTATGTGTGTATCGAGGCTGGTACACGCGAAGTAACTGCAGAGCAGGTACTTAAGAATGGTGTTGCAATCAGCGATACAACTGTACGTGTTGAAGGTCTTAAGGAGGGTACATCATACGAGATCTATGTGGCAGTAAAGAACGCAAGTGGCTCTATGGCTATGGCAGATGTGTTGACATTCACAACAGAAAAACAAATTACAAATTATTTACTTATAGAGGGCATTACTGCATCATCGTATAAGTATGAGGATGACAACTATTATGTTACCTTCGTTGATGAGAAGAATGGTTATACTCTCAATGTTGACTTCTATACAGACAACTCACAGCCATACCTTACTTCAGCGGTCTATTTCCTTGATAGTGCGCAAGCATGTAAATTAGGCTCTACCTATACTAAGTTCTTCTTCTCACCCGCCGATCCAACTGGAGAGACCTTTGCTTCTGGTGATCTTGAAGTTAAAGCTACACCTAATGAGGATACTCGTGAGATTAACTACACTATTGGTGGTATTCTGAGGTTTGCTAATGGAGATTATGTCTATTTACGTTTTGAGGGCGTAATCGCGGGTATTTCGCTACCCGAGGTTGTGGATGGTGCTCCCGAGGGTGCATATGTCTTCAATGTATCGCCCGAGACAAGTATGCCAAAGCGTTTACATACCTCAAGCATTCAGGCTGGCGAGTACTACATCAAGTTCTACGACTCTAACTGGAATGAGCTCACTATCGACCTCTTTGTTGACCCGGAACTCTGCGATAATGGTAACCGCGCACTCCCAGTAGGTATCTACTCAACAGCTGATGGTAGTCTCGACACATATAGCAATGTGGCGCTCTATAACCCCTACTTTAGCGCTAACTTCACCGAGGCAGAGCTTCAGGTAGATAAAGATGGAGATATCTACACCTTCACGCTCCTCGGAACTGCGGTGTCAGGCTCAACAGAGAAGCTTGTATATATGAAGTATACTGGCGAGATTGCAGATATGGTAATATAGTACCCCAACAATAAAAAAAATAATTTGCTATGAGAAGATTTTTTAGCATATCAGCATTGGTGTTCGCAGCTGTGGCACTATTTGCGACATCTTGTAAGAAGGATACTCCTGTTGCACCCGCCGAGGAGACGAAGACGCCAACTATCGCGTTGGATATCTACAATGTAACAGATAGTAAGATTGACTTTACGATCGAGACAACTGACGCTGTGGAGGCATATTTCCACTATACTGAGGGTGCTACAGAGGCTACCGCAGAGGAGATTAAGAGTAAGGGTAGAAAAGTTGTAACTGCAGATAACTCGTTAGAGGGTTTCGAGCCTAATACTGAGTATACGCTCCATGTCTTGGCTATCAACGGTGCTAAGCAGGCGACAGCTAAGGAGACATTCACAACATTGAGCCAGGGCGAGGAGCCCGAGGAGTTCGATGGCGTGGAGCTCAATAAGATGGTGAGTGCAGTATATCGCAACGATAACTCAGCCCTCGCGGGTAACTACGAGTTTACATTCGGTAATACTACACAGCTTGGCTGGGATGGCGATATTCAGGTCTTTATCGACTTCTACAACGTAGAGGATAGCGATCCGCTCAACCCAGTGCTTCCTAATGGTGTCTACGAGCCAAATAACGACTACTCGCCATTTACCTACGACCCAACATCGTCGTACGTAGATATCGTAGTTGATGGTGAGGTTGTTACTTCGCCCATCCTCGGTACTGTCACCGTGGAGCGCACAGGTGCTACATACACCATCACTGTTGAGGGCGAGCTTATGCTCCTTGATAACTTGGCGTTCTCGGCACGCTACACTGGCTCTATCCAGTTTGTACAGGGTGGTACATCGGCTTACGAGTTCTTCGATAAGGATTTGACAATCGACATGGATGAGGCACAGATGCGCTACTGGGGTAGCTGGTTCTTCCCATTCTGTGACGAGGTTGGCGTTGAGATGTTTGACGGCACATTCGATGAGAATGGCACACTTCAGAAGGGTTATTACCTCCATCTTAGCCGCGTCTTTATGCCCAAGTATGCCGACTATAACGAGGCGAATGTTCCCCTTGCAGAGGGTCACTACGATGTTGTTTATGATGCTCTTAGCGACATGTATTGCTTGCCATACTTCTTCGATGCTGGTCGCATTCAGGAGTATTTTGGTGACTCATACTTTACTGGTACATATTTGCAGTATGTTGAGAATGGTCAGGTTAAGAAGGTTGGTCTTGTGACTCAGGGTTCGTTTGACGTAGAGTACGATGGTACAAACCACAATATTGCCATGAACTTTGTTGCGGACAATGGTGTAAAGATCACGTTGACATTCTCTGGTAAGCTCAATAGCGTGAACTACAACGATAATGACGAGACCATGCCTGAGCGTCCTTGGACAACTCTCGATGGTGATCATGAGTATAACTTCCCCGCTGAGACTCAGGGCTATGCCTTCTGCCTTGGCGAGTATATGAAGCCTGGCTTCGACAACTGGATGTTGATGATTTATGCCTCAAATGCGCAGTATCCAGATGGCTATGGTGATATGTTTACAACGGAGTTCCTCGTAGAGACAGGTGGCTCACGCACATCGTTCCCAACGGGTACATACAACGTATCGCTCGATGTTGCTGACCATACAATGTTTACGGGCATTGTAAGCTACGCTGGTGCTATTCTCTTCACATGGTATGGCGACGTTACTCCCGACTTTGAGGGCTACTCAACCGAGACTGCTCCTATCACTGAGGGTACCGTGACCGTTGAGGATGCTGGCGATGGCAACTACAACTTCGTATTTGACCTTGTGGATGATGCTGGTAACAAGATTACTGGTGAGTGGATCGGCAAGGTGACTGCTGATGATATCAGCGATCAGGTCTCTGGCTCGGCACTTACTGCACCCAAGGCTCTTGCTCTTCGCAAGTAGTAGGGTATACCTAAAAAAATAGGGGTTGTCCACTTGGACAGCCCCTATTTCTATTTAATAATCTCGAGTAACTTCGTTATATCATCTATTATCCAGTCGGCTTCAGCCTCCACCAACTCCTCGTGTGTGGCATTACCGAAACTTACGCCCACAGCCCTTATCTCTGCGTTATGTGCCATCGCTATGTCTACGGGCATATCGCCCACCATAATCGTCTCTGATGGCTCTATTTCAAGCTCTGCGAGGGTCTTTAGCGCTGGCTCGGGGTGTGGCTTGTGGCTTGTTACGCTATCTGAGCCCACGACATACTCAAAGTAGTTGTCTATGTTGTGGTGGCGCATAAAGAGCATCAGCGAGTCCGTTAGGCGCGAGGAGGCTATAGTCATCCTATGTCCTCTCCTGTGTAGCTCCTCGAGTGTTGCCTTTACCCCTGGAAATAGCTCGGGCATAAGCTCCTCGCGGCGCTCAGCAAATATCTGACGGTAGGTATCCACGCAGTTGTCTATCGACGCATCGTCCAACGCGGGGTACATGCTCTTGAAGCCGTCGCGTAGCGTGAGGCCTATCGTAGCACCGCAAGTTGCCTCATCACGCATCTCGAGGCCGAGGCGCTCCATCGTAGCACGAAATGCTACGATGATGTTGCTGCGTGTGTCGCAGAGCGTGCCGTCGAAGTCGAATATTATAACCTTTGTCTCCATAACCTTAGAATACCACTCTGATACCGAGTTGCATATGCCAGCGCGATGCGAGGTCGTTGACGGTGTAGTTTGCACCATTAAACTTATATACTGGACGGTAGCCACCCTCCACCTCGCGAAGCTCCGTAACAGTCACGGGCGAGAGTGCCCAGTTAGATACGCGGTATGAGAGACCCCATGAGCGGCACAAGAGGTTGGCGAGGTTGATAACATCGAGTGTGAGCTCCACGCGCTGGTCGCGTGTGCTGATTGAGCTGCCCTTCTTGAAGTAGAACGACTGCGCAATATGGAGGTCGAGACGGTGTACAAAGGGCAAAGAGTGCGAGTTGCGCTCGGCAAACTTGCCACGATTAGATTGAAGATATTTATCTGCCTTGATATAGTCGTTAAATGCCGATGCTGATGTGTCATCCGCCCAAAGCATGGTGCTCATCTCTGCCTCGGTGGGGATGTAAATCAGTGAGTTGCCGCGATAGCTGTCACCATTTACATCGACTTTACCCTTGGCGTATGTGAGCGAGTAGTGCTCGCCAGAGTAGCCGTTATAAAGCAACATTACATTGGTGCCGAAGAGGCCGTATCGGTTGTTGTACGAGATTGTCGCTACAACCTTGTGCGGGAATTCGTAGAGTGAGTTACTCAACTCAGCGGCGTTGCTATCGACGGTGTAGGTGCGACCCCAATTTGACGATGCCTGTGCAGATACGCCATCGTTGATGCTCTTCGACTGCGAGAAGGTGTATGCCGCAGCTACACGAAGGCCGGCAAGAGGGTAGGCAAAATCGTATTCGGCGCGTGCTGTTGCCGACCACGAGTATCCCTTCTGTGTGTTGCTCAAGCGATATACCGCTGCGTAGTCTTTGGTTACGGCATCGTAATATGTTGCAGATGAGCGGCTCTCCTCGCCACCCACGAAGAGACGCTTGCCATTATCCTCTGCCACGAGATTCTCGACGAAGATGTTGTTTAGTCCCTTTGTGTAGTCGGCATCCAATGAGAGTTTTAGGCCACTGTAGTTGTATGTAGCGCCTGCAGCAACGCGGAATACCTGGGGATAGCGGAAGTTGCTATCTACAAGGTCGATAGAGGGATTGCTTGCTATGCCCACGCTCTCGGGGTTAAGGCTGAAATCGGGAGTTTCAGCAGGGTTTGTTACCGTCACGCCCACAGAGCGAAGACCAGTGTTCTGGTAGCAGTTAGAGAGCCACACGAAAGGTATGCGACCAGTGTAGATGCCCGCGCTACCGTGCACGTTCCACGTCTTGTCGTCGCTATTCCACTCTACGCCCACGCGTGGAGATATAAGTATCTGTACGCGAGGGATATCGCCCGTCATCGTGCCATGTTTTGCGAAGTAGCCGCTGTTGAATGTCTCATTCGCTTCGGGGGTGTCGAACATCACGGGGATGTCGGCGCGTAGGCCGTATGTGAGTGTTATGTCGCGTGTGATTTTGTACTCGTCCTGCGCATAGAGCGAGAACTGACCCATGGTCATAGGTGGGTTCTTCTCGCCGCTCGCGAAGTATCCGTAGGCGTACTGCGTTGCGTTGTCCGCAAGGAAGTCCTCGAGCGAAGAGTATGTGTAGGTGCCGCGCGCGTTTGCGAGATATAGGTTGTCGGCGCGATATACCTCGTTCGAGGTGCCAAATGTAAACAGGTGCTTGCCGAGGCTGAGCGTCACATCATCGCCAAAGATGAAGACATCCTGCTTGAGCATATTGCGGCCCGAATATGGGCTTGTGCCGATGGTCGCAGTGCCATTGCCTCTCTCGCCTAAGCCGTTGATAATCACTGCGGGGAGGCTCTCAGGTGTGAGGCGGCCATCCTTCAAACGAGTGTAGCCAATGCGCAGAGAATTCCCGCCCCAATCCATCGATGTGTTAAGCTCCGCAACGACCGAGTGTGTGCGGTTGATATTGGTGTACTCCGAGCCTGTGAAGTAG
The DNA here is from genome assembly GCA_017558115.1 of Alistipes sp. Taxonomy (GTDB): domain Bacteria; phylum Bacteroidota; class Bacteroidia; order Bacteroidales; family Rikenellaceae; genus Alistipes. The sequence continues at coordinate 1,778 of JAFYWG010000067.1, read as the reverse complement.
AACGATTGTGCAGTGTTCGAGCCCGCATCAGCATCGGCATGGAGCATGTTGTAGCGCAACGAGAGGTGGTTCCACATGTTGATGTTCCAGTCGAGGCGCGCAACGGCCGAACCCGTGATTTCGAGAATTCTGTTCTCGCCATAACCGCCACCATCATAGCCCGTTAGCTCCTTGTATCGCTCCGAGATTTGGCGAGCCTCGTCGAGAGTGAGGGCAGATACACCGCTACCTGGGTAGTTAGATGAGGGGTGCAAGCCGTGGTTGAACTCGCCCGCCACGAAGAAGTGCAACTTATCCTTGACGATAGGGCCTCCGAGTGTTATGCCGTAGATGTTTGTTATCTGCTCCGAGAGTTTTGTGCGGTTTGCGACATCCTTGCCCGGTGTTGTGCCCCAGAAAGATTCGTTGTTGAAGTAGGTATAAGCCGAGCCGCTAAAGTTGTTGTCTCCCGAGCGTGTCACGGCGTTGATGCTACCGCCCGTAAAGCCGCTCTCGCGCAGATCAACCGTAGATGTCGAGATTTCAACCTCGCGGATGGCGTCGATAGGAATGGGGTTGGCGCTTGTGAGCGAGCCTGTCATGCCCGTTGTGCCGAGACCATAGATGTCGGCAGAGGATGTGCCGTCGATGGTAAAGGCGTTGTAGCGTGTGCTCTGACCAGCAAGGACAATGCCTCCTGCGCCACCATTCACGGCTGAGGACATAAGCTTTGTGAGGTCGTAAATCGAACGGTCAATGGTGGGGATGGCAGCCATCTCCAACTCGTTGAAGTTCTCGGTGCGAGCATCGTGCTTGGTGTGTACTACCAACACCTCACCGATATACTCGGTGTCCTCCTTGAGTTTTGCGTCGATATAGAGAGTCACACCGACATGCATCTCTGCGACGGTGTGTTGCTGATCTTTGTATCCGAGATAACTAAATTCGATAGTGTATGGTCCGCCTACGCGCATACCATTTATAGTGTAGTGGCCATCGGCGTTTGTACATACGCCGTAGACGGAGCCAGAGGGCTCGTGTCGCGCAACTACTGCTGCGCCAACGATAGGGTTGTTGTCGTTGTCTGTTACCACGCCACGCAATGATGAGGTAGTAACCTGAGCGGCAGCCACTGCCACGACAAGAAGCAGGGCGACCGTTAAAAGCAATCGCTTCATAGTTAGGAATTTAGGGAGGCTATTTATGCCTCATGTTAGAGAATTAGGTTGCGCTCTATTGGCGCAAAATCGAATGCAAATATAGTGAAAATTTTCTATCTGCAATATTTCTGTTAAATTTTTCACACAAAAATTTTTCATGACCCAATGAGATGAAAAATATGCATACGGCATAAATATTCCGGAGTGGAGAATTAAATGGATTATTCGTTGAAGAAATGGTGAATTTAGTGGTGAAAAATAGAGTAATATTGTCTTATTTTGGCATAGAAGAGTTGGTTGGGTGTAATAAATAAATACTATTTTCGAAGAAAAAAAAGGTGGAATTCTTTGCTATTTCAATTTATTGGGTTATCTTTGTGCATTAACTTTACGCATAGAGTGTGTCTACTCGGTTCGCTTTGCGCCGAATGGGCAACAAAGAGGGGTATGCTTGAGGCGTAGGGGAAAGAAACAAACTTTAAAACTTTATACAAATTTTTTTTCATTAAAAACTAATGCTTATGGTTAAAAAAGTTGTACTATCAATGGTTGCAACTCTGCTCTTGGGCTGCTTCGGCGCATTTGCTCAAGGTCAGCGTGTTACCGGTACAGTGACCGATGAAACTGGTTCTCCAGTTA
>JAFYWG010000066.1 GCA_017558115.1 Alistipes sp. | reverse complement strand
GGTGTGTAGGAATGACGTACTCGAAGCCTGTGATAGCGCCGATAGTATCCTTAAGCTTGAAGAATGACTTTGAACCAGCATAAGCCTCGTCACCAGTCATCATTGCAGCCCACTGACGGTCGCTCATAGCACCTGTACCTGAGTCAGTCAAGCAGTCGATGTAAACCTGCTCAGACTTCAAGCCAAAGAGGTTGTAGTGTGCAGCCTTGAGCCACTCCTCGCGCTCTGCGCGTGTGCTCTTCTTCAAAGGCTCAACCATCTTAATTCGATACGCTTCTGCAAATGGGATTTCCATAGTAGTGTAGTTTTTAGGTTATAAATTATTTTAATTATATATTCTTTTTATACTTCGCTAAATCCGCAAAATTTCGTTATTTACGCCTTCAGCGCAACAAAGATACGCAAAAATATGGTTAATTGCAACCCCTCGATAAAATATTTTTTCGTCTGTGGTTGCCAAAAAAACCACATTTTCTAATTTATAGAATATACCTTTATTTGTTCTCGACAAGAAGTTCAAGGATCTGCACAGCGTTGAGTGCAGCACCCTTACGAATCTGGTCGGCCACGCACCAGAAGGTAAGACCCTTCTCGTTTGCTATATCTTTGCGGATGCGGCCCACGTATACGGGGTCGCTACCCTCGGCAAAGAGAGGCATAGGATAACGCTTCGCGGCAGGCTCGTCGATAAGCACGACGCCCTTAGCCTGGGCAAATGCCTCGCGCACAGCCTCCACAGAGAGCACGTCGTCGGTCTCCACCCATACAGCCTCAGAGTGGGCACGCATAACGGGCACACGCACACATGTAGCCGAGGTGTGGATGTCGGAGTGCATAATCTTACGCGTCTCGTAGTACATCTTCATCTCCTCCTTTGTGTAGTCGTTATCCTGGAACACATCGATATGGGGGATGAGGTTGCATGCGAGTTGGTATGCAAACTTCTCAACCTTAGGCTCAGCGCCCTCCACTACGGCGCGCTGCTGCTCCTCGAACTCCTGCATTGCCGTAGCACCCGCACCACTTGCCGATTGGTATGTCGCCACGTGCACGCGATTGATGTGCGAGAGTTTCTCGATGACACCCAACGCTACGACCATCTGGATGGTTGTGCAGTTGGGGTTTGCGATGATGTGGCGGGGAGCGTTGAAGGCATCCTCACCATTTACCTCGGGCACAACCAAGGGCACATCGTCATCCATGCGGAAGGCGCTCGAGTTATCAATCATAAATGCGCCATGCTTGGTGATAGTCTCGGCATACTCCTTCGAGGTAGAGGCACCCGCCGAGCATAGTGCCACGTCAATATCCATGAAATCGTCGTTATGCTGCAACTCACGCACTACGATATCCTCGCCACGGAAGCGGTAGCTGCTACCAGCGCTACGCTTCGAGCCAAAGAGTCGCAACTCATCAATCGGCATGGGGTGATTCTCCAAAATCTTGAGGAACTCCTGTCCCACAGCGCCACTTACGCCAACAATTGCAATCTTCATAATCTTATCTTTTAAATGTTTTATACTACTTTATATATATTCTTTTTGCGTCATGCTTAGACGTTAGTCGAAGAACTCATCGTCGCCTGCCGACAACGTGCCACCACTCTCCTCAACGCCGCCCTCGCTCACAGAACTTGAGCCATCGCAGTTGTAGTCGGGAAGCTCCGCGGGACGCACAAAGCGGTCGTTACGAAGCACGCCGAGTGTGCCATCGTTGTAGACCTTTGTGAGGAACTTACCCGCCACGGGCAATGCCATACGCGAGCCATCGGCACTCATTGTGAAGTGGATGCTTGGATCCTCACCACCTACCCATACGCCCATAACGAGGTTGGGCACAGCACACATAAACCATGCGTCGACATTGTCGTTGGTAGTACCCGTCTTTGCCGCCATCTCCACGTCGTTGAAGCCGAACTCGTAGATCATGCGTCGCGCCGTACCCTGAGTAACTACGCGCTGCATCATCGTAATCATGGTGTATGCCACGCGCTTCGACAACACATCGTTGCTCTTGGGTGTGAATGTTGCCAAGACGTTACCCTGGCTATCCTCGATGCGTGTCACGAAGATGGGGTCGATGCGCACACCCTCATTAGCAAAGGTACAATATGCCGATGCCATCTCGTAGGGGTTACTATCGTATGAGCCGATACACAACGACACCACGGGGTCGATGTAGCTCTTTACACCAATCTTATGGATGAAGTCTGCCACCGCCTCGGGACGCTTAGCATGCTTCATAATCCATGCCGAATAGTTATTGCGGCTATTTGCCAAGCCCCAGTACAAGGGGTTCTCGCCAGTGTACTCCACGTTACCCGCCTCTTTAGGTGACCAGATGCCCGAGGGTGTCTCGATAGATACGGGAAGGTTGGGAACTGTAGTACAGGGTGTTAGACCGAGCTGGTCGATAGCAAAGGTGTAGATAAAGGGCTTGGATGTAGAACCCACCTGACGCTTACCCTGCGTTGCGGCATCATACTTGAAGTAGCGATAGTCGGGGCCACCCACGTACGCACGCACATAGCCCGACGAGGGGTCGATAGCCACAAAGGCACCACGCATAGTCTTCTTATAGTGGATGAGCGAGTCACGAGGTGTGAGCACCGTGTCGCGGTCGCCCTTAAAGGTGAAGACGCGCATCTTGATGGGGGTGTTGAATGCCGCTATAATCTCGCTTTCGCTCATACCCGCATCCTCCATGCACTGCCAACGCTCGGTCTGCTGCATAGCCTTGTCGATCTTCTTATCCGACTCCGCCTTGTTCAATTCGGGGAAGAGCGAGCCTCCGCGGCTCTTAATCTGACTATCCATGCGTGGCTGCACAAGTTCGGCCATCTGCTCAGCAAATGCCGCCTCGGCATACCTCTGCATCTGCGCATCCACCGTAGTGTAGATCTTTAGACCATCGCGGTAGATGTCGTATGGCTCACCATTAGCCTTGCGGTTCTTATGACACCAGCCCATGATGGGGTTCTCGTTATACTCCTTAAGCGCTTGCTCATAGTCCCACTCCGTGTAGTAGTTCTTACGCTGTGGCTCCTGCGCAGTCATTGAGCGGCGCACCATCTCGCGGAAGTATGTCGCCGAGCCCTCGTTGTGGGCATCACCCGCGCGACGATAGTTCGACAAGTCGATGGGCAACTGCTTCAACTCCGCAGCCTCCTGCTCGCTAATAGCACCCGCCGAGGCCATACGATCGAGCACCGTATTGCGACGCTCCAAAGCCTTGGGGTTGGGCTCGCCGAGCTTCAATGGGGCGTATGTGCCTGGGGCCTTAACCTGTCCAGCAATCACTGCCGCCTCCTCGATAGAGAGGTCACAAGGCTCCTTGCCAAAGAAGTTGTTTGCCGCAGACTTAATACCGAAGTTCGAGTTTGAAAACTCAACGGTATTGAGGTACATAGCCACAATCTCCTCCTTGGTATAGTTGTGCTCGAGCTGCGTGGCGATGACATACTCCTGCACCTTTGCAGCAACAGTACCTGCGCTACCCTCCATGCCCTCCTTGTTGACACGTGTCTTATAGAGGTTCTTGGCCAGCTGCTGCGTCACGGTACTACCACCGCCCTGCTCGCTCTGACCCATAATGATGGTCTTGATACCCGCACGCGCAGTAGCCTGGAAGTCAATACCCGCATGGTCGAAGAAGCGGACATCCTCCGTAGCCAAGAGCGCCGCGACGATGGGGGGCAACTTATGGCCATCAATCTCGAGCCATCGCTCCCTATCTGCGGGGAAGAGATCCTCGTATGAGAGGTATGTACGGTTCTCGATGAAGTATGTACCGATAACCTCTCCATCTGCGGAGTAGATCTGTGTTGCGAGGTTGGTCTGGGGATTCTCAAGTTCGTCGAACGAGGGCATAGGACCCAACTTCTCGTTCTTGGCCATCCAGAATACCGCAACCACTACTGCAATTCCGAGCAGCGTCATGCTCCACAACCCTATCACAAACCATGATTTGAATGTTAATCTGCGTTTGCTGTTCTGTTTCTTCTGTGACATATAGTTTGGTTTTATCTTATTTTCAACATCTTACATCGTTGCACACCTAAAATGGCAGACCTAATCCGAACGAGAAGTAGAACTTACCATCCTTGAACGGAGCAAACTGCGCCTTTCTGTATAACGAGCATGTAACCGAAATTGTTGCACTCTCGGGCATAGCAATGAGGTTAAAGTCCACACCGAGGTCGATACCATACGAGCCTATATGCTGGCGTTGGTTGAATATCGAGCCATCCTCGGGGTTTACAGCCTTGCGCGCAAACGAGGCGTAGTCCGCACCCACATTTAGGCGCAAGCGCTTGAAGTATATAAGGCCACGAATACCGCCATCGGGGTACCACACGGGGGCCTGGTAGTTTAACGACGCAGCAACATAGTTGTTGTTGGCTATGTCGTAGGAGTTAAAGCCACGAGGTATCAGGCGCGACGACTTCAGCGAGAGGCTCGAGAGCACCATGTCGGACTGGAAGCCGCCGATAGAGGTCTGATATGCCGCAGCCAACGACAACGAGTGGTGGGGACCGAAGCCTGGCGTATAGAGTTTACCATACAACACTACGAGGTGACCGAAGTCCGTAGATGCGGGGTTGAGGCCCGAATTTGCCGAGAGCACAACGCCCCATGGAGGCAAGAAATCGCGGTGCGCCATGCGCACATTGTCCTGGAACGTGACACCCACATTCAGTATGTGAACACCCTCCGAGTAGCCTATAGTGTGTATATTTGTCACCTTGCCACCCTTAAACTCCAAGTCGCGAACATTCGCCACCATGCCATTGGAGAAGTTCCACGATGCCGAGAGCGCAAACTGACTCGTGTGGTAGCCGCGCTGAATGAGTATAGGCAACGTAGCACCCGCCGTCACCGAGTAGTAGCGTCCCACCTCAGGGTCTTGAGGATACTCCAACTCGCCCTTCTCAGGGTTATAGGTAGCCACCTTGTATATCTGTTGTCTACCACCATACGTGCCACTAACCCATAGGTTTACACCCAAGCCCTTATATCGCAACGTACCCTTAAACACCGAACCCTCGCTCTTGTTCCAACCCCATGTAGCGAAGCCCTCCAACGTAGAGAGGATATTCTGCGTCATGACCGTAGCACCGAGATTGAAGGATATGTGCGACTCCTCGGTTAGAGCATAGGGGTCGTATGATGCCGGTGCCCAACTATGTATGTTAAAGGCATGGGCAAGGCGACTAAAGCGCTTAGGTGGCGTCTGCTGCAATACGCTATCCGCCACCGCATTGTCAAAGCGAACAGTATCGAGGTTCACGACATTCCAGCGCTCCAACTCCGGCAGGATAATCTTTGGGGGATGGGGAGCATACTCCACCTTAACGGTATCGCTCAGCGACTGCGTAACGGGGAGGTAACCGCGCCTATCGTACGACGTAGCAACCACCCTACCGCTATCCAAGGGCACAGGGTTGAACGAGCCATAGCGCGATGTCGAGAGGCGATACTCCTCACCCTTTGCTATGTCGTACATGTGCAACTCGTCGCGACCCGAGGCTATAGAGCCATAATAGAGCAGACCATCCTTTGCCACAAGGTCGCTAAGCGTGGTATATGCCGCACGTGTCATGGGCTTTACACCCTCGGACGTGAGGCTCGCGATGTGCATACCATCGTCGTCGGTGATGATGAGGTACAACGCCTCGGTGGTGTTATCCCACGCCATGCCATGTATCTCGCTGCCATAGGGCATATCAGTCTTGCGTGCAATGTTGGCGGGGCCATTTACCACCACACTATATCGTCCATCAGGCGTATACTCCACCCACGCTATGCCATGACCTGCCGTGGGCGTTGGGTAGAGCACATCGCGGTGCTTACGCATAGTTCTTGGGGTGCTCTCCGCAAGATCCATATAACAGAGTTTCGATGCCACCTCTTCGCCAAAAAGCGCACTCTGACGATACTCCGTCCACCACACGCGACCATCCTCACTTAGCGCGGGGCGCGTCGACACCATACCCGTATAGGCTATGCGTTCCTCCACTCCCGTGGTCTCATCCACAACAACAAAGGCTGAGGGATCATCCAAATTCTCCTTCAAAAAGAGTATGCGACCATCCTCCAAGGGTATGGGGTGCGAATATGTCGTGTAGGATCTCTGCTCAGCGATAGCTATAGGCTCTGTCGTCTGCTCCACATCGGCAAGGGGTCGCCAATGCTCCTCGAGCGTGAGGAAGGTGTCGTAGAAGAGCTGCGACATGGAGCTGTTGTATAACTTCTTCAAACACCACGTATTCGACACCACCATCCAGGGGCGACGCGAGGTAAGCTCCGCGAAGTCGTCACCCATCACCGTACCATACTGCTTGTAGCCGTGACGCGAGAGCAGGTAGCCCAAGTTGTAGTGGTTGGGGATGTAGTCTTTGTATGAGCCGCTAAACCACTTGTCGTAGTTCTTATAGCCAAATGCCACCGACCCGTAGGCGCGGTAGGCAAGCGTGAACGAGGGCTGTAGACCACGACCAAAGGTCGACATCTCGGTCTCGGTCATCACGGCATCACCCTCCATCATCCATAGCGGCATGAAGAGCAGGCCTATGGTCGAGCTCTGCTGACCCAAGACATAGCTAAGCGCCTTAACCACACCGCGATTGAGGTTGTTATACTGCACAGCATGGCGATACTCGTGCGCTATAAGCTGCTTGGTCCACGGCATGGAGTAGCCGCGCGTTGCTGGCGCAGAGATAAACTCCACACGTCGTGGCATCCACATCACAAGGCCATTGGACTGGAAGTTTGCGGGGTGCACAACAAATGGGATGGACATCTGTGGGTGGCGATAGCCATAGGATATATCCTTATCTACGGCATCGAGGTAGTACATCATGCGGCTGGCGATGTTCTGCGCCGTATCGGGGTAGACCACACGATACTCCTTAGTCTTCATCTGTTTCCAGCGATAGGAGGGGGGATCTGCGCCCCAGCTATAGTACTGCGCAACGGCACTCTCTGTGGATAGTAACCCACAGACAAGCAGTGCAAGAAGCATTATCAGTCGTTTCATACGCGCGCACATGTACATATAACGTGCAAATATACTAAGAATTTAGGAATGAGGGACGCGTAATGGCGATTTTTTTAACACCCATACAAAAAAATTGGCGTCGTCCTCAAGAGCCAACGCCATTACTAATTACTAATTTCTCCTCACTCATTTAGTCCTAAGCCACTGCCAAAGTTCGCGCCATGAGGGTCGCTTGCCGTGCATAAAGATGCCAACGCGAAAGATGCGCGCAGCAAGCCACACAACACCCACAAAGGAGATGTAAAGCACACACAATGAGACCACCACCTCCCACCAGGGTATGCCAAAAGGCACGCGTGCAATCATCACTATGGGCGAGGTGAGCGGTATCATCGAGGCCCAGAACGCAATGGGTGAATTGGGGTCGTTGAAGATGCTCATCATGACGATTATCGAAAGGATGATAGGCATCATAATCAACGTGTTATACTGCTGGCCCTCCTGCACAGAGTCTACCGCCGAACCCGCCGCAGCATACAACGCCGCATAGAGCAAAAAGCCTCCCACCATAAAGAGTACCTGGCAGCCAAAGAGTGATGCGATATAACCCGTATCGCTCAGCGTGCCAACGATAGATTGGAGCATCATATCGTTCGTAGCATTCACCTCGGCACTAAACACAAGGGGCAACAGAAAATTCGAGGCGGCAATGACAAGCACCGCCCAGATGGCTATCTGCGCCACGGCAACAAGGGCTATGCCGAGAATCTTACCCATCATAATCTGGAAGGGCGACGAACTTGTGACCATGACATCTATCACGCGGCTCGACTTCTCCTCCACCACCGAGGTGAGCACCATCTGACCATAGAGGATTAAGAGCATATAGAGCATCATGCCCAGTACAAGGCCGAGGGCATAGTTTATGCCCGACGAGGTGCTCTCCATCGAGGCCTCCTCGCCCGTGCCATTGTTCTCGTATGTCGCAAGCTCGATGTTTGTATCCACCGAGGCGAGTATCTCATCGAGATTTTCGATGTTGTAGGCGCGTAACTTCTCGCGCTCAACAATAGACTCAATCTGTTGATTTACAACCTCCTCAACCATCATAGACGATGGCTCATTGGTGATGAGCTGCACCGAGTCGCGATGTTCAATCTCGCTACCGATGTAGAGCACGCCAAAGATGCCACTATCCTCGTTAAAGGTGCGGCAAGCATCCACCTTCGACATCTGACTCTCGTCGATAAACATCACCTCGGGTGTAGAGACGAGCCTATGGGCAACGATGCCCGAGCGGTCTATTACGACCACCTGCTTCTGGTCGCTCGAGCCATAGAGCATCATCAGCGAGGGAGCCACCATAAGCACCACCATAAGCAGTGGCGTAAGGAGTGTTGAAACGATGAAGGACTTTTTACGCACGCGCTCCATAAATTCGCGCACGATAATTAACCATATCTTTCTCATAGCATCGGCCTATAGTGCGCCATTTACGGCACGGATGAATATATCGTTTATCGAGGGCATAACTTCGCTTATGGAGCGTAGCTCGCACTGGTTATTAAGACGTTCGATTATAACCCTAACATCCTCATCATTGGGTATATGAATCTTTGTCTCGCGGTAGCCACCTACTATACCCTTACTATTGCCCAACGACGTTGCTATGCCCGCTATTGTTGCATTAAACAACTCATCATCAGCACGATGCAACACCACAAAGGTATTACCTCCCGCCTCGCGGCGTATCTCATCCACCGAACCCGAGAGGATGTTACGCGACTTGTTTATAAGTGTTATATGGTCGCAAATTTCCTCCACCGATGCCATGTTGTGCGTAGAGAAAATCACCGTTGCACCCCTATCGCGCAGACCCAAAATCTCCTGCTTTAGTCTATCAGCATTTATGGGGTCGAAGCCCGAGAATGGCTCGTCGAAAATTAGCAACTTTGGCTCGTGCACCACGGTAGAGATAAACTGCACCTTCTGCGCCATACCCTTCGACAAATCCTCTACTCGCTTGCCCCACCAATCGGCGATTTCTAAGCGCTCGAACCACTCCCTGAGGCGTGTCTCGGCATCGCGGCGCGACATACCCTTTAGGCGGGCAAAGAACATAGCCTGCTCGCCCACACGCATCTTCTTATATAGGCCGCGCTCCTCGGGCATATAGCCAATGTGGAAGACATCGTCCGCCGTAAGCTCCTTGCCATCCAACAGAACACGCCCCGCATCGGCAAGCGTGATACGCGTGATGACACGTATAAGTGTCGTCTTACCTGCGCCATTGGGGCCAAGTAGGCCATATATCGAGCCACGAGGCACACCGAACGAGACGTCATCCAACGCCTTATGCCCGGTATAACTCTTCGAAACATGGTCAACAATTAAAATATTATCCATCTCTTTAGCAATTAGTTGATGGGATAAATTATATAGGCATAGCTGTACTCATCCGCCGTCAAGCAGTACTGCTCGCGTGGCGTAGCACCCCATGTGTTATCGCCACCCAAGCCACGCTGCACAAGGTCGATGTGAAGCACCACCTCGTCGCGAGGCTCGACATCGGAGTAGTGCATCTGATTCTTCGACTCCATGCCTGGGTCAAGGTCCTCTGCACGATAAGGCATAGCACTAACGCTCAATGGTTGAAGACCCTCTATGCGTATGCCACGACCTGTATCACCCTTAAGCTCCACCCAGCGGACATCGGTCTTATTGCCCGACTCCTGTGGGCGCACATATGGGAAGAGCTGGTCATCGGTAGACTGCTCGTAGCGACCCAAGAACGACGACTCGCATCTGTCCGAGTAGTTCTCCCAGGGGCCACGGCCATAGTATGTAAATCGTTTGTAGTCAGCAGGAAGCATCATGCGCATGCCGAAGCGAGGCATCTCGGGAAGATCCTCCTCGCCCTTGCGCCATGCCACCTCAACCTTAAGTGAGCCATCTGCACGGAATGTGTATGTCTGCGAGAAGTACGAGGGTGCATCCTCCAAGTAGAACTCACTACGCACCACTACCCTATCGGCATACTCCTCTACGGTAGCACCCAACGGCTTACGGTTGTTCGTGCGCCAAACATTTGCCTTCAGCTGGAAGCCCGCTCCCCAGTCGTTATCCGTAACAGCGCGCCAGAACCAAGGCTCGGGCAACTGCTGCATGATGCTGCGACCATTCGACATATAACTTGTGACATTACCCGTCTCTGTGTTGAACAATATCGCCTTATTGCCTGCAAATGCCATAAGCCAGCCTGCACCACGCTCGATGGTTATAGTACCCTCGGGCTCGCTCTTAGTGAAGTCGTAGGGGTTCAACACAAACTGCTCGGTTGCCACCTTCACACTCTGCATCACACCCGCCTTTAGGAGGTTGGGCATCATGCCAGAGGCCTCAAAATCGATGGTGTACTCCGCGTTATTATCAATCGTGGGATAGCTAAACATAAGGTCGACACTCTCTCCCGCTGCACACTTCACCGTGGGCAACGCCTCCTGATGCACTATCACGCCCTCGCGCTTCAACGTGTAGCGGAAGCTATACTTTGCAAGGTCGGTGAAGTTGAAGTTGTTGTGGATGCGTACGCCGCCATCAATAAGTTCAAACTCAATATCCTGATAGACCTTTTTCACCTCCATAAGTCCGGGGTGTGGCGTGCGGTCGGGCGATACGAGGCCATTGCAGCAGAAGTTCTCATCGTGGGGGTACATCGTAGCGCCAAAGTCGCCACCATATGCCCAGTAGTGCTTGCCATTCGCGCCCACGGCATCGATGCCCTGGTCTACCCAGTCCCAGATGAAGCCACCCTGCATGTGGGGGTGACCCTCCATGATGTCGAAGAACTCGCGGAGGTTACCAGTAGAGTTACCCATGGCGTGGGCAAACTCGCACATGATATATGGCTTGCGAGCATCGGTGCGCTCTGCCCATGCGCGGAAGTCGTTGATTTCTGGGTACATGGGGCAGCTAATATCGGTATGAGGGCCACTATAGCCCTGCTCAAGCTGCACGAAGCGCGTCTTATCGCGCTGATGTATCCACTCATACATCTCGCCATATACCTCGCCATCGCTACTCTCGTTGCCCATAGACCACAATATCACCGAGGGGTGGTTCTTGTCGCGCTCCACCATCGCCTGCACACGATCGTGGTGCGCCGCCTTCCACTCCTCGCGATGCGAGGGATGGAAATCGGGGTAGCTGCTATGATAGCCCGTACCACAGCCGTGTGCCTCGATATTTGCCTCATCCACAAGCAGTATGCCATGAATATCGCAGAGGTCATACCACTCCGTAGGCTGGGGATAGTGGCTTGTGCGCACAGCGTTGATATTGTGCTGCTTCATAAGGTATATATCCTTGAGCATCAGCTCGCGATTGGTGACATGACCCGTAGCGGGGTTATGCTCATGGATATTCACACCGTTTATCATTAGAGGCTTGCCGTTGAGAAGCAACTGCGCATCCTTTATCTCCACCTTGCGGAAGCCAGTGTTGCATGCGGCACTCTCGATGACGTTACCCTTGCTATCGGTGAGCGAAACGATGGTGGTGTAGAGCTTAGGGCTCTCGTGGCTCCACACATCTACGCCGTAGACCATGCGCGCGAAGTTGACATCTACGGAGCTGTTGGGCGCAATCTTCACCCCCTTCGAGAGCATGAGGGCGGCACGCTCGTAGACAAACTTCTCGGTCTGGTAGTTGTAGTGACACTTTACCAATGTCACCTCTACAAAACCCTTAAACTGCGCATCATCAGCATTTTGCACACTCACAGTAGCATTATATAGACCACTCTCGTAGTACTCATCGAGGTCGGCAACCACGAACATATCGGCGATGCGCGCCTTGCCCACAGCATAGACCTTGACACCACGGTCGAAGCCCGACAAGCGCCAGAAGTCCTGATCCTCGAGATAGGAGCCATCGCACCATCGGTAGCCCTCGATAGCGAGGAGATTGCTACCCTTCGTCACATATGGCGTAATATCGAACTCCACGGCGGTCTTAGTACCCTGGCTGTAGCCTACCTTCTGGCCATTTACCCATACGTGCATCGCCGCAAGGCCCGACTCGAAGTGTAGGATTATGCGCTTACCATCCCAATCGGCCGGGAGCTCAAAGGTGTGACGATAGCATCCCGTAGGGTTGTCGTTGTGGGGGATGTATGGCGGATTCTTGGGGAAGGGGTAGGTTACATTAGTATATATGGGGTAACCGCAGCCGTTTAGCTCCCAGTTGCCAGGTACGGGCATAGTGCCCCACGCCTCGTCGTTGTAGTCCACAGCCCAGAAGCCCTCGGGGCGCTCGGCTGGTGTCTGTGTCCAATGGAATCGCCACTCGCCGCTAATATCCTTGACAAGTGTAGACTCACCACGTGCAAAGGCCTCCTCTGCCGAGGGATATGGCATAAGCGTAGCACGTGCAGGGAGTCTGTTCTCGGCGAACATCTCGGGATTCTCCCAGTAGGGGTCTTGTGCCATGGCTGCTGCGGCAACCAGCATAAATATAGCAGTTAGCAATCTCTTCATAGTTTACTTCAAAATTAGGTCATCAACTCTGATTTTTGGCACGTAGTGCACGCCATCCTTGCGGTAGTAGGTGAGGTTGTCACCCTTGTTCACCTCCACCAACTCGATGCGCTCTGCGGGGCGGCCGATGGCGATAACAAGCAAGGGGTCGTACTTAAGCGCAAGCGCCGCCTTAACCTCCGCATGGTCGAACGCACCTATGCAGATACCTCCCAAGCCCATCTCCGTTGCCGCGAGAAGCATCGACTGCGCCACGATGCCGAGGTCTACACTTACATAGTGACTATCCTCAACGGTAGAACATACCACAATGAAAGCGTTGGGCTCTGTACCCTCAAAGGGGAGGTGTAGCTCGGGCAGTGCACCACCCAAGCGGATATGCTTAAGCACCTTTGCCGCCTCGTCCGACAGCACGGGGCGGAAGCGCAACACCTGCTGGTTGCGTGCCGAAGGGCATAGTGTTGCGGTCTCTATTATACGGTGCAACTGATCGGGACGCACCTTGAACTTTGAGTCGTAGCCACGATAGCTGCGGTTAGCCTTTAGTAGTCGCTGCAGCGTTGCCACACGTCTCTTCGTTGGCTGTTGGTTGCGATAGTCCTCCATTCGCTTTTCAAGATAGTTGTCTGCCATGATATCTATTTTAGAAGTGTCATGCTGAACGACAGTGAAGCATCTCGAGGTCTGTAAGAGGGCGAATGCGCGTGCTAACCGAGAGATCCTTCGCTTCACTCAGGATGACAGAGTGTGTTATATTTCTACAAAGGTAGTATTTTTTTCAAAGACCCCAATAGGGAGTTTAGAGAATTTAGGGAATTTAAGGAGGGGAAGCACTCGAAGAAGGGACGATAGGGACCAAAGGGATGACTCGGACCTTTCTGTTGATAGCGACTTCTCTTTGGTCTCTTCGGTCTCTTCGGTCTCTTCGGTCGCCACAAAATCACAAAATCACAAAATCACAGGGGGTGGGGGTGGTGTGAT
>JAFYWG010000007.1 GCA_017558115.1 Alistipes sp. | reverse complement strand
TATGAGGGGCTCTGGAATGATGAACGACCGCGGAGCTTGATGATAGCAGCACCACCCTGTGTTACATCCTTCTTCATCTGCTCCCACTCCTCTGCGGGGAACTCCTCAGTGCCGATGATGTCAGTAAGCTTGCGGCCAGCGATCTTAACTGCGCTGCCGAATACAGCCATCTGCTCGCCGTGGCCACCATAAGTAGCGCAACCCTCAATCTCAGACTGCATAACGCCGAACTTCTTTGCCAACGCGCTCTTAAGGCGTGTAGTGTCGAGACCAGCAAGTGTGGTAACCTGGCCGGGCTTCAAACCAGAGTAGAGCAATGTTACGAGACCAGTAAGGTCAGCGGGGTTGAAGATGATAACGACGTGCTTAACATCGGGGCAGTAAGTCTTGATGTTCTTACCGAGCTGCTCTGCGATCTCGCAGTTACCCTTCAAAAGATCCTCACGAGTCATACCCTCCTTACGTGGAGCACCACCAGAAGAGATGATATACTTTGCATCCTTGAAAGCCTCAGCAACATCAGTTGTAGCTGTGATGTTTACATTGTCGAAACCGCTCTGGCGCATCTCCTCTGCAACGCCCTCGGGTGAGAATACATCGTAGAGGCAGATGTTAGATGTGAGGTTCATCATAAGTGCAGACTGCACCATGTTCGAGCCGATCATACCGGCAGCACCGACGATAACGAGCTTGTCGTTAGTTAGAAATGCCATAGTTGTAAATGTTTTTTAAGTTGTTATAGTTTGTAAATACTCTCAAATTTTGGATGATTACACCAATAATATATTTATGTAGGCAATCATCACGCAAAATTAGGAAACATTCGAGGATATTGCAAACTTTTTCGCAAATAAAATTTGTTTTCGCCGTCGACGTAGTGATATTGTTGATAAATTTTATATCTTTGTAGTAATTATGAAGAGAATAATTCAAATAAACGAAACGTCAACACTCTATGTGGGTCGTGCCGAGGAGCTACTCGAGAGGGTGCTTCCCGAGGGTCGTACTATCGTTATCACGGATGCAAATATCGACCGCCTATATCCTAATCTTGTACGCCGATATGAGCATATCATCGTGGGTCAGGGCGAGGTGTGTAAGAGCTTGCAGACTGTAGAACGTGTGTACCGTGAGCTTATGACTCTGGGCGCAGACCGCTCTACGTTTATACTCGGTATTGGTGGTGGCATCGTAACCGATATTGCGGGCTTTGTTGCTGCAACCTATATGCGCGGCGTGGATTTTGGCTTTGTCTCTACGACGCTACTCGGTCAGGTAGATGCCTCGATAGGTGGCAAGAATGGCGTGAATGTTGCAGACTACAAAAATATGGTGGGCACTTTCCGTCAGCCCCGCTTTGTGATTGCCGATGTCGAGATGCTGCGCACACTTCCCAAACGAGAGTTGCGTGCAGGTATGGCAGAGGTGGTTAAGAGTGCCATTATTGCCGATGCGGAACTCTTCGAACGCTTGGAGCGTTGCGGTGGGGCAATCTACGATTCGGCAGAGGATATGCAGGAGGTTATGCTTGGCGCTGTGGCTGTCAAGGCGCGTATTGTTGCCGAAGATGAGCGCGAGGGGGGTGTGCGTCGCCTCCTTAACCTCGGTCATACGCTCGGTCACGCCATCGAGAAGTGCACGCACGATGTAAACCATGGCGAGGCTGTGGCTATCGGTATGTCGCTTGTCGCCCATGCTGCGGTGCGTCGTGGTATGCTTAGTGAGGATGTTGCAAAGCGCATCGATAGTGTACTTGTGGCGTTGGGTTTAAAGCTCGATATGCCCGTGACTATTACCGAGATGTTGCGTGAGGTGAAGTACGATAAGAAGAAGAAAAACAACTCTATACGCCTTATTGTGCCTGTGCGCATTGGTAAGTGCGAAATTAAAGAGTTGTCGTTCGAGGAACTTGGACAACTATTTAAGTAGCGAGAGTCTATGAAACGAGTATATATACTTCTTGCCGAGGGCTTTGAGTGTGTCGAGGCCTTGGCTCCAATAGATGTTATGAACCGCGCGGGCGTGGAACTTAAGCGCGTTGCTGTGGGTGGTAGTTTGAATGTCACCTCATCACATGGCTTAATCACTTTGGCGTGTGATATGTTGATTGAGGATGCTGACCTCTCGGATGGTGTTGCGCTTATCCTTCCTGGTGGTAATCCAGGATATGTAAACCTGCGTAACTCAAAGTTGGTGTGCAGTGTGGTGCGAGACTACTATAATAGTGGTCGCTTGGTGGCTGCGATATGTGGTGCCCCCACTGTGCTGGCTGCTGCGGGTGTGGCGCAAGGCCGCAGTGTGACATGTCACACGACCGTATGTGAAGAGATGGGCGACTACAACTTTGTGGGTGGCTCGGTAGTCGAAGATGATAACCTTATCACCGCCGCGGGTGCAGGTCTTTCGGTAGATTTCGCTTTAGCCATCGCCGAACGCCTTGTCGACGTCGACACTCTCTCGCGTGTTCGCCGCGGCATGGAAGTCTAAATAGTAATGGTTGGTGCTAACTGCTATGCATCGTTACCACCAAAATAAGAATGGGGTCGCTTCAGTTGAAGTGACCCCATTCTTTATTATATATGCTCGTTGACTACTTGCGAACCTCGGCACCAGCCTTCTGCTCGAGCTGAGTCTGCAAGTTAGACATTGTGCGCTCAATCTGCTTGTCGGTAAGCGTCTGGTTCTTATCCTCGAGGATGAAGCTCAAGGCGTAAGACTTCTTGCCCTCGGGGAGCTTGTCGCCCTCATATACGTCGAACAACGATACAGACTTCAAGAGCTTCTTCTCTGTTGCGAATGCGATAGAGCGGAGCTGTGAGAATGTCACGTTCTTGTTCACCAGGAGTGCCAAGTCGCGCTTAACCTCGGGGAACTTCGAGAGCTCCTTGAACTGCACCTTAGCCTTCTTAGTCATCTTTATGAGCTGGTCGAAGTCAATCTCTGCGAAGTATACCTCCTGCTTGATGTCGAACTTCTTGCGAATCATAGGCGATACAACACCCATGCGTACCACCTCGTTGGGGCCCTGCTTGAAGACGATAGCATCGCCATAGAGGTCGCACTCGAGGCTCTCAGACTGCAATGCATAGATGTCTACGCCGAAGCGCTTCAAGAGGCGCTCCACGATAGCGCGGAGTGTGAAGAATGATGCTGTCTCCTCCTTACTATTCCACGAAAGCTGTGTCTTGAGGCCAGTAACAGTGATGCCGATGCGGTTGTTCTCAATGTACTTAGCCAAGGTATTCTCCTCCGATGCCTTCTCTGCAGCGAACGAGTAGCAGTTACCCACCTCGTACATCTTGAGGTTGCCGTTGCGGCGGTTAACATTGAGCTCGACGGCCTCCAAGGCGTTGAAGAGCAATGTCTGACGCATAACGTTGAGATCCTGAGACAATGGGTTTAAAATCTTCACGCAACGCTCTGCGGGGTATGATGTCGACTCCTCGTAGTATGATGCCTTAGTGAGTGAGTTCGACATGATCTCTGTGTAGCCGTTCGATGTAAGGAAGTCGGATGCTACATTCTGCAAACGCGCCTTATCGGGCTTTGGTGCGTACGACAAAGTAGAGTTTACGTGATCCGAAATCTCAATATTGTTGTAGCCATATACGCGCAATACATCCTCGATAAGGTCTGCCTCGCGCTGTACATCTACGCGGTATGGAGGAACAGCCACGGTGAGTACCTCGCCATCGCGATTGAGTATCTTAACGTCGAGTGCCTCGAGAATAGTCATAAATGTCTCCTCGGGGATGTTCTTGCCGATGAGCTTGCGTGTACGATCCAACGAGAACTCAAACTCGAAATCGCGTGCGGGGGTGGGGTTGATGTCGATAATCTCTGATGTGATGCGACCACCTGCCAACTCCTGCATAAGCATTGCGGCACGCTTAAGTGCGTAGACCTGGATGTTGGGGTCAATGCCACGCTCGAAGCGGAACGATGCATCGGTATTGAGACCGAAACGCTTAGCTGTCTTACGCACCCATACGGGGTGGAAGTATGCGCTCTCAATAAATACGTTTACAGTAGCGTCGCTAATGCCTGAATCCTGACCGCCATATACGCCTGCAATACACATGGGGCGCTCTGCCGAGCAGATCATAAGGTCGTTAGCTGTAAGTGTGCGCTCTACGCCGTCGAGGGTTACGAACTTCTCGCCCTCCTTGGCTGAACGTACTACAACCTTGCCACCCTCAATCTTGTCTGCATCGAATGCATGGAGAGGTTGACCCAACTCGAAGAGAACATAGTTGGTGATGTCTACGAGGTTGTTCTTGGGGTTGATGCCCGCAGCGCGCAACTCGTTCTGCATCCACTCGGGTGATGGGGCAATCTTACAACCGCTAACGGTGATACCTGCATAGCGTGGTGCTGCCTCAGAGTTTACGACCTCTACCTCGATGGTGCGTGATGTGTCGTCAATCTTGAAGTCCTCAACCGATGGGAGCTTGAACTCTACTCGCTCGCCACGGCTCTTGAGGTATGCCGCGATGTCGCGAGCAACGCCGATGTGCGATGCAGCATCCACGCGGTTGGGTGTAAGACCGATGCCGATGAGGTAGTCGTCAGCGATGTGGAGATACTCCTTTGCGGGTGTGCCTACCACAGCCTCTGCGGGGAGCTCCATGATGCCGTCGTGGTTGCGACCGATGCCGAGCTCATCCTCAGCGCAGAGCATACCAAGTGACTCTACGCCACGAATCTTGCTACGCTTAATCTTAAACTCCTCATCCGAGTCGATAGGGTAGAGCACAGCGCCTACGGTTGCACACATAACCTTCAAGCCCTGGCGGCAGTTAGCAGCGCCACATACAATCTGCAATGGTGCCTCCGCGCCAACATCTACGGTAGTGATGTGTAGGTGGTCAGAGTCGGGGTGATCCTCACAAGTGAGAACCTCGCCAACAACAACACCCTTTAATCCACCCTTGATGGTCTCAATCTTCTCGAACTCCTCGACCTCAAGGCCAAGCTCGGTGAGTATTTCGGCCATGCGCTCTGCCGATAGGTCACAGTCAAGGTAGCGCTTAAGCCAATTAAAAGATACGTTCATAGTTATATTGTTTTTATATTTTTTCGGTTGTAGTGGTTATAATCGCACAAAGATAGCAAGAAATATCGAAATAGTCAAATTCCGATAGCTAAATTTGTGGGGTAACGTAGTTGTTAGCGCTCTGCCTCGCGGTAGATGTCGCGCAAACGGTCCGACATGAAGTATTGGAACACGCCACGAAGGAACATGTACATCGTGAATGCCATCCATAGAGCGTTGTTGCCGATAAGTCCGCCAAGGCCGTAAAGGATGACAAAGAAGCATACTGACGACCATATCATCGAGTTGCGCATGATGCGGCTACGTGTGGCACCCACCATAATGCCGTCCATAACGAAGGGCATTGCTGCGGCAAGAGGTATGGCGATAATCCAACCGATGTAGTCCTCGGCTACACTGAGTAGCATATTAATGTCTCCCAACTCGGGGTTGGCGATAAGGGTGAAAATGTCGCGCCACCAGCCGATATATACGCCGATAAAGATGAACGACACGGCGAAGCACCAGATAAGGCATAGCTTGATGCAGCGGCGCAGAGATACCCCATCACGAGCGCCAATAAAGCGACCCGTAAGTGCCTCGGCGGCGTAGGCAAAGCCGTCGTTCATGTATGAGAATAGTGTGAATAGTTGCAAGAGTATAGTGTTGACAGCGAGTATGTTGTCGTCACCAGTTGAAGCTTTGGTGAAGAAGGTGTAGACAGCAACAAGACAGAAGGTACGTATGATAATGTCGCTATTGATGGAGAAGAAGCGGCGCATGCTGCTTAGGTCCATAACCTCCTTCATACCCACCTTAACCAAACGCTTGCGGTAGCGCATCAAGATAACGACAGCCATAACCAAAACACCCGTCCATTGTGCCACAACAGAGGCAAGGGCGATACCCTCCAAACCCATAGTGCCAGCGATGGAGAATATGTAGCTGAAGCCTATGTGTATGACATTTACGAGGATGGCCACAATCATTGGCACCACGGCATTCTGCATGCCTGTAAACCAGCCATTGAAGGCAAAAAGCAGGATTCCCGCAGGTACTGCCCAGATGCGAGTGTAGAAGTAGTCGGCAATCATACTCTGCGACTCGGCACTTCCCGTATCCATAAACCACAATGAGAACTCGCCGATGGGGTACTGCAACGAGAATGCGATGATGCCCACGCCGAGGGCTACGATGAGTGAGCGCCAGAGCATTAGCGAGTATTCGCGGTGGTTCTCTGCACCAAAGGCCTGAGCCGTAAGACCGCTTGTGCCCATGCGGATGAAGGAGCAGTTCCAGTATATAAAGTTGAAGATAGTAACGCCAATTGACAATGCGCCGATGGCTTCAGAACCCGCACCTCCGCAAGCACGACTGGCAATAGCCGTCGAAACGATACCCATCAAGGGTACCGTAATATTCGAGATGATGTTGGGTATTGCTATTCTAAGTATCTCTCTGTTCATAATGGCGGCAAAGTTACTATAATTTTGCAAATTTTTAGGCATAGTAATTGCAAAAGAGTTGTAGATCAAAAAAAATGGTTACCTTTGCGCGATTTTTTATAAAGCATTAATACAGAAATGAAAAACAAGAACACAGACTCAACAGCTAACGTATCACGTTTTGCACGTGACAAGCGTCAGCGCGTAAGCTCTACTGAGCGTGTTGAGCGTACACCTCGCCCACGCCGTGAGGCTGACAGCGAGGGCAGCCGCGAGTTCCGCACTCCCGCGGCAAAGACTGAGAGACGTACATCGTACAACCCCCACTTCACCGCAGACAACCGTTTGCGCCCAGAGTATGAGCAGCGCCCCCGTCGCAACGATGATGGCGAGCGTCCTGCACGTAGCTTCAACCGCATGGAGCGTGGTGAACGTAACTTCAACCGTGAGGAGCGCGGTGGCGAGCGTGGCTTTGGTCGTGGCGAGCGCACAGAGCGCCCTGCACGTAGCTTCAACCGCGAGGATCGTGGTGAGCGCAACTTTAACCGTGAGGAGCGTGGTGGCGAGCGTGACTTCGGCCGTGGCGAACGCACAGAGCGTCCCGCACGTAGCTTCAACCGCGAGGATCGCAACAACGACCGAGGCTTTGGCCGTGGCGAGCGTACAGAGCGTCCTGTGCGCAACTTCAACCGCGAGGATCGTGGCGAGCGTACAGAGCGCCCTGCACGTAGCTTCAACCGCGAGGATCGTAGCGAGCGTAGCTTCAATCGTGAGGAGCATGGTGGTGAGCGTCCAGCACGCACATTCAATCGCGACGAGCGCAACAACGATCGTGGCTTTAAGGGTGGTGCAAAGCGCACAGTAGGCCCAAAGCGCGACGAGAAGCCTCGTTCATATCCTAAATTCACCCCCAGCCAGACAACAGGTGAGATTCGCCTAAACCGCTTCATCTCGCAGTCGGGCGTATGCTCACGTCGCGAGGCTGATGACTTTATCCTCGCAGGTGTGGTGACTGTAAATGGTCAGGTGGTTACAGAACTCGGTACTAAGATTTTGCCTACTGACGAGGTTCGTTTCCACGACGAGAAGCTCCAGGGTGAGAAGAATGTATACCTCGTACTTAACAAGCCTAAGGGCTATGTTACATCTTTGGAGGACCCCCACGCCGAGAAGACTGTGATGGACCTCGTGAAGAATGCTTGCACAGAGCGTGTATATCCCGTAGGTCGCCTCGATAAGAACTCTCTCGGCTTGCTTCTTATCACCAACGACGGCGACATTACACGTCAGCTTACACACCCATCGTACCGCAAGAAGAAGATTTATCAGGTAACACTCGATAAGGCTCTCACTCGCGCTGATATGGATACGCTCACCGAGGGTATCACACTTGAGGATGGTGACATCTTCGCTGACGAGGTGGCATACGCATCGGATGACAAACGCACCGTAGGCGTTGAGATCCACTCAGGCCGTAACCGTATTGTTCGTCGTATGTTCGAGCACCTCGGCTACACCGTGCAGAAGCTTGACCGTGTATACTACGCAGGTCTTACAAAGAAGAACCTCAAGCGTGGCGAGTGGCGTTTCCTTACTCGTGATGAGGTTATGCGCTTGAAGACTGGTCAGTACGAGTAATAAATCGTATATACGAAATATGGGGATACCACGATGAAGTGACCCCAAAAATTTGGACGGATTAGAAATATATTTACAGTTAAAGAGTTCGGTATTGTGCCGGACTCTTTCTGGTTAATTTTAGTTTGATACGGTCGCGGATAGAATAACCTTATTCGAGCATCCTTATATATTTGATGCTTTATAATCGTACTTTTTGCGCATAAAGAAACCCCAAAAGTTTGTTGTCTAAACTTTTGGGGTCACTTTATTTTTTAGTATATCTCCTCAAGCAACTTGGCGAGGCGGATGCCGCCTTTGAGTAGCTGCTGTTCGATGATTGGAGCATACTTGGCTACGTAGTCGTATGATAGGTTCTCTCCCGTTGTGGAACTCTCGTAGATGTCGTTGGCAAGGATTACGCTCTCCTCAATCCAGTCGTTGGGTGTGCCGTATGCCATTTGGTGCACTTCGATGGGTGTGGCGCGGTCTATCTGCTCTTGCCACTCCGAGTAACTCCAGCGGTGTGCCGACTCTACAATCTCGCTATCCCACACCGTATGCAACTTCTTCTGGCTGCCAAAATACTTTACCTTCGTGCCGTTGCCGCCGCGGTCGCTCTTGCGCCCCGCGTGCATGGGGCAGTGCATGTCGCCCACGAGGTGGATAAGCATCATAAGTTGCACGCGCTCCTCCTCGAGCGAGAGCTCGCCACTCTTAAGGTTCTCGACGATGGTGTTTATGGCAACGACCACGTCGCCCGCCGCCTCCTTCTTGGCGTTGGCGTATGTCTGCTCCTCGGGGTCTACGTTGACGTAGTGCCACGTCTTGGTGTAGGCATACTCGTCGGTGTGGCTGGCGTTATCCATCCAGTTTGCAACGTATACCATCGACTTGCCATTGAGTATCTCGGTGACATGTTGTAGAGCCTTCTTCGAAAGATGCTTCTCGGCAATATAGGCCACGGTGTCGTGTCCCTTAGGTCCCCAGGCGAGCACCATAGTGGGGATAAGTAGTGCAAATGCTAAAAAAATTCCTCTGCGCATAGATGTTTGATTTGTTGTTGGACAAAGATATGAAAAAAGTCTCCTTTCTGTTAAAAGATTTTGAATTTTTTGTTAAATGTATATTAAAGGGAGGTAGCGTGATAGTGTAGAGAAAATTATAAGTTAGGAGAATTGTCTGCCAACTTACTTGCGGTTGTCTTATGGAACTTTGGAGTTTACCGACTGTCATATCAATAGCGTAGCCAAGTCTTATTACGCTGATGAGAACTTTGGCAGAGTAGATGGCGCAGACATCGACCTATGGCGAGTGTATAACCTATTTACAGGTGCAAATAAGTCGAGCTATATCGACACCTTCCTAGATAGATCATTGGGTGCTACTAACCTTATTACGGGCATATCACACGCCTTGGATGGCGATAGTACTTACCGATGGTTTATCGACTAACCGCAGATATACCCTTGCAGTCTCGGCTGCAGGGGTATTTTGTTTTGAGATATAGAACGCAACATAAGAATATATGGCAAATATGTTATCTACATTGTATCAATAACTTACGCAATTATGATCAATGTAAGGAAGTCCCGAACATTGTCCAAATACCCATATTTTAGATGTGCATGGCGATATTTACCTCTCAAACATTGCCAGAACATACCTATATGGGTGTAATTAGGTAATAGTTCCCTAAGCTACATATAACAAAATTTATATACTATGCGGTTAGCACTTGTTTTGAATCTTAATTATCGCGACCTTTGCAAATAAATTTGATACAATACCCCATTTGAGTGTTGTTATTTTGCGAAATGTTTCTTAATTTTGTAGCATCGGGAAACCGAGGACATATTTAGTGAAAGTGTTTCGCTATCCTTGACGATAAAATTTGGCGATTTTACAGGCACAAGGGGCAATAACACTCATTACTTGTATTCAGTATGTACCGACAGTGCGTTCTGCCTTGTCGCATACTATACAGGTGTGGGGTATTGTTTATTTGTGCCAGGGCCACGCCAAATGCCTATCGTCAAATAAACGAATAACTCCACACTTTCTTTTTATATTGTAACAGCCTTCGTTGGAGTTGGGGAGGGATATCCAATTAATGATATGAAAAAAATAATCACCTACGATGAACTTAAACAAATTGTAATATCCGCTATATCACAAGTTACAGAATGTATTGCTATATATCACAAAACGGATGTGCTATCATATGATGAGTCCTTGTATGATCCAAATGGATTATCTAAAATAGACTTTAGCATATATGACATATCACAGGTCGCTACCGATATAGCTCCATACATTAAAGCTAATCCTGATTCTTTTGCGACTAAAGAGATGATATGCAATAATAGCCTGCGAATATTCAGCTGTGGATATGACTACCTTGAATTTATGCAAGGTTGTACTGATAAAGACAATACTCACATGTCTATTTCATTAAAGCCGGGGTTTTATAGATGGTTGGTAAAGCAATTGTTTAACAAAGAAATTGACCCTAAAAATGATGACGACCTAACAAGCGTTCAATCACTATTTCTTAACTACATATTAGGCTCACATATTATAAGGTGCAAAATATTATCTAGTTATATGTTTGGGGAGGTTATTATTCTCATCAAAGACATTAAATACAAATAATTATATGTTATGAATAAAATACTAAATGTACAAGTAGGATATTATGTAAAACAAATTGCTTGTCAGTATGATGATAAAAATGACACCTTTAGACTTGAAGAAGACATCATTGTAAATGACTGGAAAATTAAAGGAACTATAAAACATGTTAGGTGTTCAGGGTATGATGCATACTATGAATATGTGATATCAGACAAGTTAGGCAAGGAAAAGATCAAGGCTTATTATTATACAGGTAGAGCTATTTACCATCCTAACGAGTGTGGTCTTAATGGTTCTATAGACGCGTCTCCTCAAGGCGTATTATCATACTTTATCAACAATAGTCATATCTTCAAATGTAAAGATTGGGATGAGTATGAATCGCATATGGTTCTATATAAGATTCAGAAGATTATTGAGAATGGACATTCAAAGCAAGAGCAATTAAATGAAATAAGAAAAATATTAACCATAAACATATAATCAATGAAATACGCAAGAATAACAGATAAAGGAGAATGTCTATCGACATTGGATAGATTCCCCCAAATTCCATGGCCAGAACCTCGACTAAGAAACATCGCCAACAAAACAGAGTGGGGAAAGTTTAATTTCTATCTATCTAATGGTTTAGTGGCTGAAGTGCCTTATGTGATTAATAAAGATATGTCATTGGGGATTGATCTCGATGTGTATATCCTAAAGGTTACTGATAATCTATATGTCCCAATGACTGCAAAAGGCATAGAGTTTATAAGCAAAGAGGAGTATTTAAGAGAAAAATCACACAATAATATTGGGGGGATGGATGAAAGACAACGGAAAATAAACGCCTTTGATGATTTGTTTTCTATGCCTAAGTTTGATTTGAACAACCATGATGAATTTAGTGTTGATGCTCATATATACTGCAATTCTACTAAATACGCATTGTCTAAAAATGCGGATAATATCAGGTCACAAATAGAAGACATGGTAGAAAACTATAAAGCCAATCATATACATTTATATCCTCTGAACGAGATTATAAGCCTAATGGTTGAATGGACTAAGCAGGCTGTTGCCAGGTCAGGGTGGAGTCTAAATGATATTGATGGTGTCTGTTGGTGGATTGGTTTGTATGTTATGGGTTATTGTGAGGCAAT
>JAFYWG010000065.1 GCA_017558115.1 Alistipes sp. | reverse complement strand
TGCCATGATGCTCATGCACTACGACCTCGTAGTAATAGATGGCATCGCCGACCTACAGCGCAATACCAACGACCTCGAGGAGAGCGATGCCTTAGTAACTGAGCTTATGGCACTTAGCACCATAGCACAGACACATATATTATGTGTATTGCATACCAATCCTGGTAGCGACAAGGCACGCGGACACCTCGGCTCGTCGCTGCAGCGTAAGGCCGAGACAGTACTCTTCGTGCACCGCGTGGGCGACGTATCGGTCGTAGAGCCTCAGTTCTGCCGTAACGAGCCCTTCGAGCGCTTCGCATTCGCTATCAGCGAGGAGGGTATACCCGAGGTGTGCCCCCTACCCATGGAGGGTGGAGCGTGTGAGCGCCACCCCGCCATAGCGTTGCTTGAGGATGAGTATGGCGGAGCGATAGAGCGTGCCACGCTGGTAAATAAACTCGTTGAGACTCATGGCTTTAATAAGAGCACAGCTGCTATGCAAGTGCTCCGTCTGATAAAGCGAGGTGTACTGAAGAGTGATGGCAAGATAGTAAGTGTTGCAGAAATCACAAAATCACAAAATCACACAATCACAGGGGGTGGGGGTGATGTGATAACGTGTGATAAGTGTGATAATAGCGACGAGGAGACCGACTGCCCATTTTAGAATAAGGAGTTTAAGGAGTTTAGGGCTTAAGGCAAAAGAGACGAAAGAGACAAGCAGACAAACAGACAAGCGGACAAGGGAGCGAACTGCATTTTGGAAGCGTGTTCGTATTTGTCGTTTCGTCGCTTTCGTCGCTTTCGTCCCTAAATTCCCTAAATTCTCTAAATTCCTTAATTCTCCCTAAATTCCCTAAATTCCCTAAATTCCCTAAACTCTCTAATTGAAGTGGCGAGAGCCTTACAACCAAAATCAGGAAAATATTTTGAAATTTCATTTTTTATGCCTATCTTTGTGCGTTTTATACAGCGACCTTTATATTGAAAATATAAACAATAATTATCATATGAGCACCGAACAGGAAAAAGTAATGAAACACGAGGAGGAGTATTCAGCATCGAATATCCAAGTCCTCGAGGGTTTGGAGGCTGTGCGTAAGCGCCCCGCGATGTACATCGGCGATATTGGCGAGAAGGGTCTCCACCACCTTGTATATGAGGTTGTGGACAACTCTATCGACGAGGCGTTGGCAGGCTACTGCACCGACATCTATGTGACTATCAACGAGGACAACTCTATCTCTGTGCGCGACAATGGTCGTGGCATCCCCACCGACTGGCACGAGAAGGAGGGCAAGTCGGCCCTCGAGGTTGTGCTCACCGTGCTCCATGCGGGTGGTAAGTTCGACAAGGGTAGCTACAAGGTTTCGGGCGGTCTCCACGGCGTGGGTGTATCGTGCGTGAACGCGCTCTCAACGCTCCTCATCGCGGAGATTCATCGTGGCGGCAAAATATACAAGCAGACATACTCTAAGGGTGCTCCAACATCTAAGGTGGAGATTGTTGGCGACTGCGAGGACCGCGGTACAACAATCACCTTCAAGCCCGATGCCGAGATATTCACGCTCACGCAGGAGTACAAATACGCCATCCTTGCCAATCGCCTCCGTGAGCTTGCGTTTCTGAACAAGGGCATACACCTCACACTCACCGACCACCGCGTGAAGGATGAGGAGGGCAACTCGCTCTCCGACCACTTCTACTCGGAGCATGGTCTCTCGGAGTTTGTGGAGTACCTCGACGCCACACGTGGCCAGAAGATTATCGAGAACATCATCTACCTCGACACCGAGGAGAGTGGCGTACCCGTGGAGGTGGCTATGCAGTACAACGACTCATACTCCGAGAACGTACACTCTTACGTCAATAACATCAACACCATAGAGGGTGGTACACACCTCACAGGCTTCCGTTCGGCCCTCACACGTACACTCAAGAAGTACGCCGAGGAGAGTGGCATGCTCTCAAAGCTCAAGTTCGACATCAATGGCGACGACTTCCGCGAGGGTCTCACAGCCGTGGTATCGGTGAAGGTCGCAGAGCCTCAGTTCGAGGGTCAGACAAAGACGAAGCTCGGTAACGACGAGGTTGCAGGTGCTGTGAACCGCGCCATGTCGGCAGCCCTCGGCCACTACCTCGAGGAGAACCCCAAGGATGCTAAGGCCATAGTACAGAAGGTAATCCTCGCAGCCCAGGCACGCCACGCAGCACGCAATGCTCGTGAGGCCGTGCAGCGCAAGACCGTGTTGTCGGGCGCAGGCCTACCAGGTAAGCTCGCCGACTGCACAAGCCGCGACCGCTCTATCGCCGAGATCTTCTTCGTCGAGGGTGACTCTGCGGGTGGCACAGCAAAGCAGGGCCGCGACCGCAACTTCCAGGCTATCATGCCCTTGCGTGGTAAGATTTTGAACGTAGAGAAGGCACAGGAGCACCGCATGTGGGAGAACGAGGAGATTAAAAATATGTTTACGGCGCTCGGTGTATCTATCGGTACGGCTGAGGATAGCAAGGCGCTGAACCTCGAGAAGCTACGCTACGACAAGATTATCATCATGACCGATGCCGATGTCGATGGCTCGCACATCGCAACCCTCATGCTCACCTTCTTCTTCCGCAAGATGAAGGCCCTCATCGAGAATGGCCACATCTACATCGCGACACCTCCCCTCTACCTTGTTAAGAAGGGTAAGCAGGAGCGTTACTGCTGGACAGATAAGGAGCGCGACGAGATCACCGCGGAGTTTGGCGCTAAGGGCACGCACATCCAGCGATACAAAGGTCTTGGTGAGATGAACGCACAGCAGTTGTGGGACACCACCATGAACCCCGATACGCGCATCTTGCGTCAGGTGACGGTGGAGAATGCCGCAGAGGCCGACCACATCTTCTCAATGCTCATGGGCGACGAGGTACCCCCACGTCGTGAATTTATCGAGAAGAATGCACACTATGCAAACATCGACGCATAAAGATTAACGATAAAGGGGTTACGCCAAACGCGGTGTGACCCCTTGTTTAGATAAGGAGTTTAAGGAATTTAAGGAGTTTAAGGATTTGTAGCGCTGGATGTGTGTGCCCTTAGCGCGCAAGGGACGAGAAAACTACGACGAACGGACGAACGGACAAAACGACAAATACGAACACGCTTCCCAAATGCAGTTCGCTCCCTCGTCTACTTGTCTGCTTGTCTGTTTGTCTGTTTGTCTGTTTGTCTGCTTGTCTGTTTGTCTGCTTGCGCACCCTAATCTCCCTAACCTCCCTAAATTCCCTAACCTCCCCCATTACTAATCGCTAATTACTAATTTATATATGAAAGTTACAGTTATTGGCGTTGCTGGCGGCACAGGCTCTGGCAAGTCGACACTCGTAAAGCGCCTGCAGGAGGCATTCCGCAACGACGACGTGGCAACACTATGCCACGACTTCTACTATAAGGCACACCCCGAGCTCACATACGAGGAGCGCACAAAGCTCAACTACGACCACCCCGCAGCATTCGACACCGACATGCTCGTGGAGCATATACGCACGCTCAAGTCTAACGTGCCCATCGAGCACCCCGTCTACTCCTTCGTGGACCACAACCGCACCGACGAGCGCGTATTGGTAAGGCCCTCGCGCGTAATCATCGTCGACGGCATCCTCATCTTCGAGAATAAGGAGTTACGCGACTTGATGGATATCAAGGTCTTCGTGGACACCGATGCCGACCTACGCCTTGCTCGCCGCATCTTACGCGACGTGTGCGACAGAGGCCGCACCATGCAGTCGGTAATCGAGCAGTACACAACGACAGTGAAACCCATGCACGAGGAGTTCGTGGAGCCGTCAAAGAAGTATGCAGATGTGATTATCCCCGAGGGTGGCTTCAACTCCGTTGCCGTGGGCATGCTTATTGAGAACATACGCTCGCTGATTAGCAAGGAGTAAGGCCGTGGATTTCAAGCTTGTTGCAGGATACAAGCCTACGGGAGACCAGCCCGAGGCGATAGAGCAGATGGTGCAGTCGATAACCCATGAGGGTAGCCGCGGCACCACCCTCCTCGGCGTGACCGGCTCGGGTAAGACCTTCACCGTGGCAAACGTCATAGAGCGCATAAATCGCCCTACGCTGGTCATAAGCCACAACAAGACCCTCGCAGCACAGCTATATCAGGAGTTCAAGAACTTCTTCCCCGAAAATGCCGTGGAGTACTTCGTATCCTACTACGACTACTTCCAGCCCGAGGCATACATACCCTCCACCGACACCTATATTGAGAAGGACCTCGCCATAAACGACGAGATTGAGCAGATGCGCCTCAAGACCGTGGCCACGCTCCTCTCGGGTCGCCGCGATGTCATCGTGGTGTCGAGCGTGTCGTGCATATATGGCTGCGGCAACCCCGAAGCCTTCCACAGCGCCGCCATAGAGCTCAAGGTGGGCGACAGACACAACCGCAACGACCTGCTTATCAGGCTTGTTGACGCTCTATATACCCGTACAGAGTTAGCATTGCACCCCTCGACATTCCGTGTTACGGGCGAGACGATAGACATCATGGCATCGTTTGGCGAGTTCGGCAACCAGTGCTTCCGCATCATGTTCTTCGACCGCGAGATTGAGGCTATATACAGCATCGACCCCGAGACGGGACAGAAGCTATCGTCGTTGGACAGCGTCACCATCTACCCCTCGAACCTCTTTGTCACCACCCGCGAGAGCATAAACCGCGTGGTGGAGGAGATACGCGAGGACCTAACAAAGCAGATAGCATTCTTCGAGCGCGAAGGCCGAGAGCTCGAGGCACAGCGCATTAAGCAGCGCGTGGAGTACGACATAGAGATGATTAACGAGCTCGGATACTGCTCGGGCATTGAGAACTACTCACGCTACATGGACGGCCGAGCACCCGGCTCGCGCCCCTTCTGCCTTATAGACTACTTCCCCAAGGACTTCATCACCGTCATCGACGAGAGCCACGTCACCGTGCCTCAGGTGCGCGGCATGTTCGGTGGCGACCGCTCGCGCAAGGAGAACCTTGTCGAGTATGGCTTCCGCCTCCCCGCGGCGTTAGATAACCGCCCCCTGAAGTTCGAGGAGTTTGA
This sequence comes from Alistipes sp., assembly GCA_017558115.1. Lineage (GTDB taxonomy): Bacteria > Bacteroidota > Bacteroidia > Bacteroidales > Rikenellaceae > Alistipes. The sequence continues at coordinate 7,697 of JAFYWG010000065.1, read as the reverse complement.
GCGCCTTGTGCCCCAGTCTATATATGTGAGTGCCACGCCTGCCGACTACGAGATTGCAGAGAGCGAGGGCGAGATTGTGGAGCAACTCATACGCCCCACACACATCGTCGACCCACCACTACGCCTACGCCCCTCGGAGCACCAGATAGACGACCTCCTCGACGACATCAACCGCGTGGTACACCGCGGCGAGAAGGTCATCGTGACGACGATATCGAAGCGCTCGGCAGAGGATATGTCGGGCTACCTCGACCGCATAGGCATCCGCAACCGATACATACACTCCGACATCGAGACCCTAAACCGCATACAGATCCTCGAGGATATGCGCGAGGACCGCATCGACGTCATCGTAGGTGTCAACCTCCTGCGCGAGGGCATCGACCTCCCGGAGGTGAGCCTCGTGGCAATCATAGATGCAGACAAGGAGGGCTTCCTGCGTAACGTGAGAGCTATAACGCAGATCGCAGGACGCGCCGCACGCCACACAAATGGCCAGGTAAACCTCTACGGCGATAGGCTCACAGGTACGCTGCGCACCTCTATCATCGAAAGCAACCGCCGCCGTGCTAAGCAGATAGCCTACAACCTCGAGCATGGCGTAGTACCCCGTCGTGCAAAGAAGAGCGGCACGGGTAGCGCCCTTCTCGCGGAGCACACCACATCTGACGACACCCTTCAGCCAGCACTCTACAACGCCCCAAACAACGCATCTCAGGGCGTCGCAGAGACCATGGAGGGCTACACCACAACGCCCACGGCAAACGCACTACAGGGCACGATAGAGAGCCTTATAGAGGAGGCACGCACAGCCATGGAGGAGGCAGCCAAGAGCCTCGACTTCGTAGCCGCAGCCAAGCACCGCGACCGCATGCGCGAGCTCCAGAAACTCACCGAGAAGTAGGCATTCAATTAGAGAGTTTAGGGAGTTTAGGGAGTTTAGGGAGATTAGGGACAGACAAGCAGACAAACAGACAAGCGGACAAGTAGACGAGGGAGCGAACTGCATTTTGGAAGCGTGTTCGTATTTGTCGTTTCGTCTGCTCGTCCGTTCGTCGTAGTTTTCTCGTCGCATTTATCACACGTTGTCACACCACCCCCACCCCTGTGATTTTGTGATTTTGTGATTTTGTGATTTTGCGGCCACTTCAATTAGAGAATTTAGGGAATTTAGGGCGGGTCGTCCTTAAGCCCTAAACTCCCTAAACTCCCTAAACTCCCTAAACTCCTTAATTCGATTGCATATTCATATTTAGTGCATATTATGCAACATAGGGGAATATAGTAGGATAGTAGCGAAGCAAGCAAGAATAGGGGCAAAATCCTCAGAGCTGCACTACAACGCACCTCGCGTTCACTGCGATAGGTAGAGGAGTAACGCTGTTTGCAGCGTGGGATAATTAGAGAGTTTAGGGTGGGTATTTCCCTAAATTCCCCAAACTCCCTAAACTCCTTAATTCGATGGTCTACCTGTCAACTCCTTGCAGCGACAGCTAACTGGCAATGGCGACCAAAAGACTAAAATTCAGTAAAGCTCTCAAACGTGCGATCAGCGTAGAGAACAATGATGCGCGACACCTGTTTTCCCGCACTTTTAGGAGTAGAGAAAATAGGAGCAAAATCTTTTTCCTCAATTTTTTTAGGCTCCGTAGGTTCGATATTTTGAGACGTCTCGAATGGTAGCGATGGCGAAACGGGAGCCACATTGCGATACTCATCCTGCCGAGTAGTGGTGGCAGCAGCCTCCGTACGGAAGATCTCCTCGCTATCGAGCAGCAGCCAGTCGGGGTTGAGATCGGGGAACGCCTTGAGGATTTTAACCACTAAATCGAAGCTCGGCTTGTTTCTTCCCGATAGGATATGCGACAATCCAGAGGGCTGTATTTCGAGTAGGCGAGCAAGCGAAGTGGCTGTAAGCCCCTTATTTTTTAGCAAAAACTCCAGTTTTTCCTTCATAATTAACAATTTTTACAAAGGTAAGAAAATTATCTTTGTAAAGCAAATTTTTCTTACAAAAGTAAAGTATTGCAGATTGTTAATAACTTTCACATTTGTAATTTTACGAATTATGTAAATATCAATAATTAAAATCGCCTATAATAAATATTAGTTAATAGGCGCAACTCCCTATGTTTAGGGCATATAGCAATGTATAGTATCATTTTGGAGTCGATATTAGGGAAAACCACTATCTCAGGGCTAATCAGCTATATTTATTTTAATATAAATATTCGTTGCGCCTCGTTTTCAAGTAGTTAGAAAATAATATCAAGCTGTTTAACAGGAGTAATATAGCGTAAAATAAGAGGTTCAACGAGGTTCAATAAATCATGACAAATGTAACAATAAAGAGTTATTAACAACTCTGTAAATGATTACTTTTGTAAAGTACAGACTGTCGTTAGAGATGTAATCAATTTACATTTGTAATTACACTTGTAAAGTGTTGACAAATTTACAATGGTAAAGTGCGAAATAAGTGCGAAAAAGGAGGGTTGTTAACAGCACCATTAGATTATGTTAAATAAAAATATAGGGTACTATGTTAATAACATAATACCCTATTATCAGTCAATAACTTACAAGTTATTAACAATGTAATTTTACTGCAATGACTTTGCTATTTCAAGGAACTCTTCTGTTGACAACTCGAGCTTCTTAGCACCGAAATCTACATCTTTTTCGGTGTTCATAGGCACCAAATGTATGTGTGCATGGGGTACTTCGAGGCCCAAAACCACTGTCGCCACCTTCTTACACTGTGTAGTTGCCTGAATTTTCTTCGCAATCTGTTTTGCGAAAACTATCATCTGGGCCAACTCCTCATCCTCGAGGTCGTAGAAATAGTCAACTTCGCGCTTGGGAATAACCAATGTGTGTCCCTTTGCCAAGGGAGCGATGTCGAGGAACGCATAGAAGCGCTCATTCTCGGCAACCTTGTAGCTGGGGATTTCGCCCGCTACAATTCGTGAAAAAATTGTCGCCATAGTTAAGTGTGAAATTTAGTATAAAATTGTTATATTTTCTACTCTCTTATTTTCTGTCATTTTTCGGCATACGCCGCTACCAATTTGCTACCCTCTCGGTCAACCGCCTATGGAATGCGACTCTCGCAAAAGGCGAAATTACATCACACAGGTTCATCTCACAAACCCTGCAGAGACTACCCTTTCTACTCTCGGCCATCGGGAAAAAGCTCATCAGGTATTTAGTAAGCGCTTTACCCTATCGACGCCTTTTATCTGGCGGATGTTATCCAACAGCGCATTGAGACTTACGATATCCTTTACGTACAAGCTTATCGTACCCTCGAAGATGCCATCGTGCGAATGGATATTAATAGCTCGCATATTTATGCTGAAGTCTGCGGTTATAATTCGCGTCAAATCCAACAGCACTCCAGGGCGGTCGACGCCACTAAGCTCCATAGAGGCGAGATAGGACACAGCCTTATGCTGCGACCACTTTATCTCCTCCTTCAGGATGTTCTCGCCCGACTGCGCAGCCAAGCGAATGAGCGTGTCGCACGTCGACTTGTGCACAACGATGACACCACTCTTGGGGTCGCGATAGCCGACAACATTATCTCCAGGTATAGGCTCGCAACACTCCGCCATGATGAACTCAGGGCCATCGCTCTTGTGCCCCTCGGCCACCGTATCGTCGAGCGTCGAGAGGTCGTCATCGAGATCCACATCCTCCACCTCGTCGCCTGCAACATCGCTTGTCATGCCAGGTATAAGCAGCCTCCAGAACTTCGAAATCTTACGCGATGAGTCCTCCTTAAGGTGCTTGTCGAGGTTGTCGAGGCTGATGATTCCAGCGCCAATCTTGCTATACAACTCATCCTTATTTCGGCACTCATACGCCGGCATAAGTTTACGTAGCACGCGGCCACTGAGCGTCACGTTATACTCCTCGAGACGTGTACGCAGGAGCTCCATGCCGTAGTTTATGTTATCCTCGCGCTCGCGCTTGAGGTAGTCCTGAATGGACTGTCGCGCCTTGCTCGTGATGACGGCATCGAGCCATTCCGCCTTGGGATGCGTATTCTCCGCCGTGATGACCTCAATCTGGTCACCACTATTCAGGAGCGCCGTAACGGGCATTATCTTGTGGTTTATCTTAGCACCTATGGCGTGGTCGCCAATCTTGGTGTGTATTTCGTATGCAAAGTCGAGCACCGAGGCACCATACGGCAGCGTCTGTGGCTCGCCCTTGGGCGTGAATACCACGATATCGCTCTTGTATAGCGATAGCTTGAAGTTGTCGAGGAACTCCAGTGCATTCTCCGCGGGGCTGTTTAGCGCATCGCGCACCCTCTTTAGCCAGCGGTCGAGGCCATCCTCCTCCTGCGTTATCGAGGCGTGCTTATACTTCCAGTGTGCCGCAAAGCCACGCTCTGCAATGTCGTTCATGCGCTCCGTGCGCACCTGCACCTCCACCCATGTACCCTCGGGACCCATTACCGTGGAGTGTAGCGCCTCGTAGCCGTTCGACTTGGGTATGCTTATCCAGTCGCGTAGGCGGTCGGGCTTGGGCGTGTATATGTCCGTCACGCACGAGTATATCTGCCAGCACTGCGTCTTCTCCGAGGGGAAGGGCAACGCCTTAAACACTATGCGTATGGCAAAGAGGTCGTACACCTCCTCGAAGGGTATCTCCTTGCGGCGCATCTTGTTCCAGATGGAGTATATGCTCTTCACGCGCGCCGATATCTCATACTGGAACTTGTTGCGGTCCAACACCTCGCGTATGGGTGCTATGAAGCGTGCGATATACTCCTCGCGCTCCGTCTTCGTGGCGTCAATCTTGCGGCGTATATCCTCATACTCCTCCGGGAAGCGATACTTCATACATAGGTCCTCCAGCTCGCTCTTTATGGCGTGGAGACCGAGGCGGTATGCCAGGGGCACAAAGAGGTATATAGTCTCGCTTGTAATCTTTATCTGCTTGTTGCGTGGCATAGCACCCAACGTGCGCATGTTGTGCAGGCGGTCGGCAATCTTTATGATGATTACTCGCACATCGTCCGATAGCGTGAGCAGCACCTTGCGGAAGTACTCCGCCTGCTCCGTTGTGTCGTTCTTGTATACCCCCGCCATCTTCGTGAGTCCATCCACCATCGAGGCGATCTTGGGCGAGAAGATGCGCGAAAGGTCTTCTACGGTATAGTCTGTATCCTCCACCACGTCGTGCAGCAGCGCCGCCACCACCGACTTCTTGCCGAGGCCTATCTCTCTAACAGCTATTATGGCCACCTCTATGGGGTGGATGATGTATGGCTCACCCGAGCGGCGGCGCACACCCTTATGCGCCTCCTTAGCTAACAAAAAGGCGCGCTTGACAAACTGCCAATCGTCCTGCCTGCGGCACACCTTCGCTTTGCGGCACTCATCCTGCAACTCTTGCCACTTCTCCTCTATGAGTATCTCATCTTCGGGTGTATACTTCATACCTCGCTGTTTTATATATATGCCAAAGCACGACTACCCTACTGGGAGTCGTGTTTGGGTCTTAGTTACTATTTTTCTGTTCCTATAAGTTGGATAACATGTTTACCAACTTTGGCTATCTCGCAGAGTGCTCACTCATCGCCTCACGCACTCTCAACTCTATCTCCTCCATAAGTACGGGGTCGTTCTTCAACGCCTCCTTCACAGAGTCGCGGCCCTGGCCAATCTTCTTGTCGCCATACGAGAACCATGAGCCTGACTTCTTGATAATCTCGTAGTCTACGCCGAGGTCGATAATCTCACCCATCTTCGAGATACCCTCGCCGAACATGATGTCGAACTCCGCCTTCTTGAATGGGGGTGCCACCTTGTTCTTCACAACCTTAACCTTGGTGCGTGTACCAAGCTGCTCCTCGCCATCCTTGATTACCGAAGCACGGCGGATGTCGATACGTACGCTGGCGTAGAACTTAAGCGCGTTACCACCCGTTGTAGTCTCTGGATTACCATATACCACGCCAATCTTGTCGCGCAGCTGGTTGATGAAGATACATACAGTCTTCGTCTTTGAGATTGAGGCCGTAAGCTTACGCAATGCCTGCGACATAAGTCGCGCCTGAAGGCCCATCTTCGAGTCGCCCATATCGCCCTCAATCTCGGCCTTAGGCGTTAGCGCCGCTACAGAGTCGATGACGATGATGTCGATGGCACTCGAACGAATCAACGAGTCGGCAATCTCCAATGCCTGCTCACCGTTGTCGGGCTGCGACACGAGAAGGTTGTCTACATCTACGCCCAACTTCTGCGCATAGTAGCTGTCGAAGGCGTGCTCCGCGTCGATGAACGCTGCGATACCACCCGCCTTCTGCGCCTCGGCAATAGCATGTATCGCGAGTGTTGTCTTACCAGACGACTCAGGGCCGAAGATCTCGATAACACGACCCTTGGGGTAGCCACCTACGCCCAACGCCATATCGAGGGTGATAGAGCCCGTGGGGATAACGGGGACATCTGCCACAGTCTCGCTCGACATGCGCATGATAGAGCCCTTGCCAAAGTCCTTCTCAATCTTATCCATTACTGCTGATAGCACCTTGAGCTTGTCAGCACTAACCTGTACTTTCTCTGCCATAATATTATATATTTTTTCGTTTTTACTTATCCAAAAGCTTGATAATCTGACCGTATGAGTCCTTAGTATCCACCTTCTCAATTACGTGTGTCACGCGAGCCTCAGCATCCAAGATAAGCGTAGTACGCACAATGCCCATATACTCCCTGCCACACATCTTCTTTAGCTGCCACACGCCCACCGCCTCGGAGAGTGAGTGGTCCGTGTCGGCCAAGAGCGTGAAGTTTAGCTCATGCTTGGTGCAGAAGTTCTGGTGCGACTTTACCGAGTCGGGGCTTACGCCAACAATCTTGTAGCCTCGTGCGAGAAGCTCAGCCTTGCCATCGCGGAGGCTCTTAGCCTCGAGCGTGCAACCCGAAGTGTTGTCCTTGGGGTAGAAGTAAAGCACCGTGGGTGAACCCTTCAACTCATTGAGCGAGAAATTCTCTCCACTCTGTGTTACGCTCTGAAAATCAGGAATTAGGTCACCTACCTTAATATTTATCTTGCTCATAGTTATATCGTATTAAAAGTTATTCTATTATTTACATTCAAAGTTACTATTTTTTTCCGAAACCGAGAAATATAGTTGCTAATTTTTATCTATATAACTATAAGTATAGGCTATACGCATCTATTATGCCTCGCGTGTTATGTGCACCTGTGAGCGGAAGTCAGCCTCGCTGGTGTTGAGGCGGTAGCGGCACGCTGGGCAGCGCATTGCGCACTCAGTGTCGATGTGCATCTTTCCCGCAGACTCCGCATCGCTTAGCGTGCGGTAGTAGCTTGTTATGCTATACTCGGTGTGCGTGCCACAGTGGCGACAATCTATAGTGTAGTTTAGCTTCATAGTAGTAGTGGTTTTATGTTTATCGTTTTGTTTCACGATGCAAAGTAACCACCACTTTTTGACAATTATCGTCAAAGGTATTTTTTTAGGGAATTTAGGGAATTTAGGGCAGACAAACAGACAAGCGGACAAACAGACAAACAGACAAGCGTACAAGTAGACGAGGGAGCGAACTGCATTTGGGAAGCGTGTTCGTATTTGTCGTTTCGTCGTTTTCGTCGTTTTCGTCGTTTCATCACTTATAACTCCCTATCACACCTTATCACACCACCCCCACCCC
>JAFYWG010000064.1 GCA_017558115.1 Alistipes sp. | reverse complement strand
TACTTATCTGCTTGTCTGTTTGTCCCTTCTGTCTCTTTTGTCTCTTAGGTCCCTAATCTCCCTAAACTCTCTTTTATCTCCTTTGGTATTGGACGAAAGGGACCAAAGAGATGACTCGCGTAGATAACAAGTTAGCCAGAGGCTCCACTGAGGGGTTATTGATTGTTGCGTTTTTCATAGTTGTAAAATTTAAACGCTCTACGCCACTTAATATCTTCGCCAACCCACACATATCGTTTAACATAATGTAAATATTACGACAGAATTCATTATCTTAGATTATCTTTAATTGGGGCGAGCTGTTAAGCGAGCCCCCTTAGAGGTCTCACGCTTAACAACTTACACTGCCCATATGCCTTTATTCAAGAACAAAGACCATTCAAACAAGAAAGCAAAAACTGCTGCAACTTTTAGCTCAGTTATTGTAATCGACTGCTGTCCGCGACTTCTCTCGGTCTCCTCGGTCTCTCTCGTCTCTTTTGTTTATTTGTTTTTTTTATAGGGAAAACAAACAAACACGCGACCTACTCTTGTTTTAGAAGCGCACACACTAACAAAAAAACGGATGAGCCATAAACCCATCCGTTTCTTCTATTCTCGCGTTGCGATTAATTATACTCCGACTCGCCCTCCTCGTCAATCCAAGGCACGGTCTTCATATCCTCGGTAGTCATCGCTGCTACCTCCTCGTCTGTCAATAATGCATCCTCGCCATTCTCAAACTCCATATCGTCGAAGCTGCTAATAGTCAACTGATATGACGCATAATCATCGGCGTTGCCTGCGTAGTTAGACTTCTGAGCATATATGCCATAGATAGCAGTGATTGTAGCCTTCTCTCTGTCCTTACATACGTTGCGGCGTGCAAAGCGTGAATAACCACTCGAGCGCAATGCGTAGACGCCATCTGCAGAGCATACTGTAGCATCGTGGTCGTATGTGAAGCATACAGAGCCATAGAGGCTACGGCCTGTAACATCCTCCTTGAATGCCCAGTGGTACCAAGCCTTCGACACTGTAGGACGTGGGTCAGAATACAACCAGCTTGGGTAGATATTCTCGAACGAACCACTCTTCAAGCCGGGGTTAGTCACACCATCCTGGTTCTCTACACCTGCGTAGTGGCACTCCAAATCCTCGAAACGCATCAAGCGGCCGAACATAAGCTCACGCTGTGAGATCTCGAAGACCTTGCGTGTAATGCCGTTGGCATCGGTCTTCTCTGTGCCGTAGAACTTACCATCCAACTCCACCTTTGCGGGGTTAAATACCTCCTCATAGTTCTCAGGTGTTACGGTGATGATGTCTACATTGGGTGAATAGCGCTGCCACTCCTCGAAAGTACCCACCTTAAGACCCTCATCCTTTGGCTTACCAGGGAATACGTGTTTGTCGATGACCTCCTGAAGCTCGATGTTGGAGTTAGCATAGAACTTATGCTCACCAGCCTTGTTGTACGACTCCGAGGGTGCACCACCCAACGAGAGCATCATGCGGTAGTTACCAAGGTAGAGGCCTGTAAGGCGCACATATACCCATGTGCCCTTCTTATAGCGGATGCCGACGTTGTTGTTCAACTTAAGCTCGATACCCGATGTCTCATCCTGAATGTAGAGTGACTTATAGACATTACCCTCGGTATCGTCCGAGGTAACAACGCCCTTGATATATACATCCTCGTCAACGAAGATATCCTCGCCAACAAGCTTGTACTTAGTGTTAGACCACGCGCTGTTAACACCTGTGTTAGAGATGTCGCCAAAGGCATACTTAAGCTCAGCAATAGTGATGTGTACAGCATCTGGGAACTTCTGCTCGAACGACTCATCAGAGTATACTTCGCGAGGAGCTACTGTTTCGAACTTCTCATAGCAGCCAACAGTCATAACTGCTACGGCAACCAATGCAAATAATCTGTTTAGTTTCATAATATTCATCAGTTTAGCAGTTAGAATCTAAAGTAAACATTAAGGTAGTAGTTGATACCATTCATATAGAAGTACTTAGAGTCGAAGCGTGAGTACGTTGTAGGCTTCTGGATAATCTTCATCTGGCCCTCGTTATCGGGGAAGATGATAGGATCCGAGAGCTTGTTCAGACGCATCTGCTCGTAACCACCTGTGCGGAAGTTCTGGCTATTAAGGATGTTGTTTACCTGGAGGCTGAAGCCAAGGTTATATTTGTACTTGATTCTCCAGCTCTTACCGATGCTTGCGCTAAGAGTGTAGGCACGACCCAACTCCTCCTGCTGGCGGATGCCATCGATAACCTCCACAACATAAGCCTTCTGGCGGCCAGTCTCGAGGTTGTTCCAGTCGTAAATACGCTTAATCTCGTTCTCCAAGTACTGTGTGCGGTACATGGGGTTCATCGAGAGGTACAAGCGGTCGTAGTAGTTGAAATCCAACGATGCATACCAGTTGTTAGGACCCTTGAAGTTAAGACCTACGTTGATAGCAGTCTGAGGTGTGCTCTCCACCTTCATACCCTTCCAGTTAACCACGCTGTGTACAACGTCTGTAGCAGAGTTGTCAATCATCTGTGTGAACTCGGGGTTAGAGGTGTAGATGTAGTCGCCAAGGCTAACAGCACCCTGCAAAGAGAGACCCCATGCGATAGGCACGCTCACGCCCAACTCAACACCCATGTAACGCTTGTCGATACCCGACATTGCGAAGTTGGTGAACGAGCTCTGTGTATCGTCGTAGAACGAGATAACCTTCGACTGGTCCATCATCTGTGTGTAGTATGCCGAGATACGAGCACGAATCCAAGGAGTATTCACATTGTAAGAGAGGTCGATACCATATATCTTCTCGGTGTCGAGACCTGGAGTGATCTGGTTACGAGTACGAGCCGATACGAACGAGTTATTGAACATAGGAGCGTTCTGCATAGCCGTAGTGTTCAACTCGATGACGTGTGCACCAGCGATTGTCCAACGGAAGTTAGCCTTAACCTTGAATGTCAATGCCTCAATCTTATCTGAGTCGCCCAACGATGTCTTACCGCGGTCGTCACCAGCATTCTCGTTAAGGAAGAGACCCTTCTCCCAGAGACCCTCACGCCAGAGTGTTGTCTCGCCCACCTCTGCACCGAAGTTTGCAGAGAAAATGCCAGCCTTGAGGTTGTAGAGCACCCATGCCTGTGTCTCCTGAACGTGTGCATAGTAGTCGTAGTTGTACTTGTCACCCTCCTTAACTGCCTGAGCATGACCATGCTCGCGATAGTAAGCCATATTGTTCTGATATGAGATGACATTGCTACCGAAGTCGCGCTCTGCGAACTTATCTACATCCAACCAGTAGTCGCCACCGAGCAAGTCCTTAACAGTTGAGTAGTACTCCGTGCGGTTTACGCGAGCACGAACACCTGCCGAGAGCTTCGAGCCATTGCGGAAGATGTGGTTGTACTGAGCTGCGAAGTTGAAGTCAATCTGGTCTGTGTGACGCTCCTCAATCATGTATGCAGCGCGGTGACCCTCACCATACTGGTTGTTAACCTCGCCATTCATATTATCCTGAATCAAGCCATCGAAGTCGATGTAGCCATCCCAGTTATTCATATACTGCTGATACTTCATGATGTCGGTCTCGAGATCTGTATCAGTGAAGGGAAGTGTCATGTCGTTAGCCTCAGCGAAGTTGTTGAGCATCATACGGCGCTCCAAGCGATCGCCATAGTACGAAGGCATCACGCGGTAGTAGTCGGGACGAGGATCCTCACCCTTGTACCATGTGAGTGCTGAGTAGCCATTGAAGCCGAAACGTACAGATGTAGCTACAGAGAGAGAGTTGTAGTCGTTAATCTGGAAGTTGTAGTTGAGCATAGCGATAGGCTCGTGCATGCGGCGTACGCGTGAGTTGCGCTCCTTGCCATTCTGCAAACCTACATTGGGGTTGTAGTAGTTATCGCCCCAGAGGTCGTAAGCCTCCTGTGTCGATGCCTGCTGTGCGCCACGCTGTGTGGGAGCACCAAGCACTGTTGCCGAGAGGCGGTGACGCGAGTTGAACACCTTCTCTGCAGAGAGGAAGTAGCCGTAGGCGTTGTAGTACACGCCGTTAACATAGCCATTGCCACCCTGACGTGTAGAGAGCGAGAAGCCGTATGACCAGCCATTGTCGAGCTGACCAGAGGCGTAGCTCACCATAACTCGGAAGCGGTAGAGCTGTGTAGAGTTAACCACGCTTGCACGGAAACCCTTGCGGAGCTGTGAGGCACGTGCGTTGATGTTTGTAGTACCTGCTACGCCACCCAAGCCGAAGTCTGAGGTCTGCAAACCCGATGTAGTCTCCTGGTTGCGTGTAGCGTCGTTAAGACCACTCCACAACGACCATGGACCATAGCCCGTAAGCGCATCGTTGAAGCGAATACCATTGAGGTATACATCCTGATACTGCGAGTCATAGCCACGCACATTGAAGCGCATCTCCGAGAAGCGATACGAAGCGATATTGTTGAAGATATCCTTCGATGCCGAGAGTGTCGAGGGTGAAGCCTGCGAGTCGCCCATGTTCTCGGCGTCGGTATCGAGCTCAGCAAATGCCGAGTCGTCGATAACTGTCAAGCCTACAGGGATCATGTAGACATTCTGCATGTCGTGCACAAGCTCCTTGACACGTACCATAAGTTCGAGATCCTCAAACTCGTAAGCCGACAAGGTCAACTGATACTGACCAGGCTCCAAGCCCTCAATCACGAACTCACCATCCTGATTTGTCGTGGTATTGACGGGAATGCCATTTACCGAAATGGCAACTCCACCAATCGGCTCACGCGTCTCGCGTGACACGACTACGCCCTTCATACCACCCATCTGAGCAAAGGCGCTCAACGAGAGGAGGGCACATAGTGTAGTTAGTAAAAATTTCCTCATAAATTATATGTTTGATATTTATTTACCTATGTAAATATATACAGGGAAGTGGTCGCTAAAGCCGTTCTGGAAGTTGTTCGACACGAACGTACGCAAAGGATAGCCCTTATACTGACCCTCCTGCTGGAGCATGTAGGGGCGTGTGAAGATGTTACCATAGAACTTCTTACCCTTGATGATGCGAAGCTCACCCTCCTTGGCATTTACCAAGTTCTCCGTTACGCAGATGTGGTCGAACAAGTTCCACACATCCTGATATGCAAGCGTACCGAGACCTGCGCGAAGCATCTGGTTGAAGGGGTTGAAGAAGTCACCCGCCTCAAGCTCCTTAACTTTTGCCTTAGCACCCATCACCTTTGTAATACTAGCATCCGTAGCGTCGTCGTTGAAGTCACCCATTACGATAACCTTTGTTGCGGGGTTCTGAGCAATCAACGAGTCCTTAATCTGCTTAATCTGCTTAGCACAAGCATCGCGCTTGAACTGCGAAGCCTCCTTACCACCGAGGCGTGATGGCCAGTGCGACACGAGGAAGTAGAAGGGCTCACCCTCGATAGTACCCCACATCACCACGAGGTCACGTGTGCGGAAATCAGGCAACTCCTCCACCACGAGTTTGATGTTGTCCGAGCCCTCGAACTTGAAGACATCCGCACGATAGAGGAATGCGCAGTCTACACCACGAGCATCGGGCGAGTCGTAGTGGCAGATGCGGTAGTTAGCACCCTTAAGTTTGGGCTGTGATACAAGATCTTCAAGCACACTGCGGTTCTCAATCTCCGATACACCAATCACAATAGGATAATCCTTCTGTATTGCTGCAATGTCGAAGAGTACGCGCTCCATGTTAGTGAGCTTCTTCTGGTACTTGATTTCGTTCCACTGCTTCTCGCCGTCGGGAAGGAACTCGCTGTCGTGAGTCTCTGGGTCATCGTAGATGTCGAAGAGGTTCTCGAGGTTGTAGAATACTACTGTGTATGGCTTATCCTGAGCCACACCCGCTGTCACGACAAACAGCGTTACTAATAGCATTAAAAGCGTCTTTTTCATATATTTAATAATTAGTATTATTTCGGTTTCTCGCTACCCTATCGTCGCGGTTAGTTTACACCCCACTCCGAAGCCACCTTCGTGCTCTTCACCTCGGCCTCGATGCTGTCGTTGAGCATGGGGAAGAATGTGAAGCCCGTAATCTCCTCAAGATCGGCCACGCTGATGCAGTCGGCAGAGGTGATAGTAGTATCGTCACCCGTATTCTGGTGCTCAAACCAGAATACTATGGCACGCAACTCCGAAGCATCGGTAATCTCATCGATGCGCTTACCGATGTTACCCTTCTTTGTGCGGAGCAACGCCTTGTAGTAGTGTGTTGGCGTTGGACAGTTGTTACCCGACTTATCGGTAGTCTTACTGTCGATAGATGAGTGGTGCTGACCACCAAAGTATGCACCCGTCACGACGTAGAGCGTATCGTTACATACCATGTTACGCACTCTACCCTCCAATACACCCCACTTGTTTTGGTTGAAGTTGTACTGCTGTGGCGTCATGTTTGTAGCATAGAATGTCTGGTCCATCATCTGCTGTGAGCACTTGCGGTCTGCCGCAGGGAGCTGATGACCACGGTCATACCATCCGTTATACGATCCGCGACCGAGGTTTGCCTGAAGCTCATCATCGACCTTGGGGTCGTAGCCAAACGAGCTATTATTGCGGTTGCCCTCGCCCGAAGTGTAAGACTTGTGCAGAGGGTATGCCACCCACAACGATGCACGCACCGAGGGGTCGAAGCAGTAGGTGTAGTTGCGGGCATTACTCTTTGTACCCATAGTGCCGTAGTGTGAGTTGAAGATGTAGTTCTTCTCCTCTTTGCATACGGGCAACTCCGCCCACTCGCGACTAAATGCTATGCTGCTATCGTAGCTATGCTGCGTGAACGAGAGGTCGAAACGCTTGCCATCGGAGAATGTTACTACCACCTCTGCTGTGCGCGACTCTCCCGAAGCGTTCTTATCGAAGTAGATGAATACCACCTTGTCGGTGCTATCCATTGCGCCCTCTGTGCGGCTCTCCTTATTCGAGAACTTGGCCCAGTTGTCCTCAGCGATGATCTCCATCGAGTACGAAGTACCCTGTTGTGCACGTAGCACCACAGCGCAGTTCTTACTGTCACCTCTAATTTCATCGGACTTAACGTAGGCATCGCTTGTGATTACTGCCTCACCACCATTCTCGCAACCAACAAAGGCTATGGCTGCCACAAAACTCAAAACAATCGCAAAAAATCGTCTCATTATATCTTATATCCTCGCAAATATATCTCTAAAGTCATTTCGAAAACCCTCTCGCCACCCGGGTGGGTACTACCCCACCCGAGCATTCGGCGAAAGAGTATAAATGTGTTACTCGGCGAAAGTAACTATCAAGCTATTCATACGCACCTGACCACCTGTCAATGATGCGATAGTGTAAGATGAAACAGCGCTTGAGAATGTAACAATCACGCTGCTACCGTCAACAGTAACGTCGCCCGATGTGATAGAGTTCTGCAATGCTGTTGCGTAAGATGCGCTGTTGCAAGAGAACTCAATCTTCGACATTGCCTTCTCGCACTCTACGATAATCTCTGAAGACTTGTAGAAACGAGCAGGTGCTGAGTAGTCAGCAACGTTGCTTGTAGAAGCACCCTTGTTGTTTGTCAAGGTAATGCCATTAGCCGACCAAATCTGATGCTCAGTATCCCACTCTACACGGTTAGCAACATTTGAGAAGTCCAACTTTGCCTCGTTAGCTGGCTGCTCCTGCTCAGGTGCAGATACGTGTGACACATAAACGCCGCTACCTACCTGAGGGTTATCCTGGTATGATGTGCGAACACCACGCATTGTGAGAGTATCACCCTCCTTCAAGCCGAGAGATGTGAAGACCTTGTTACCAGCCTCATCGTAGAGACCATATACGTATACAGTACCTGTAGCGTCCTGAAGGTCGAAGTTACCATAGTTAGTGTTAGCAACGTTCTTGATAACACCTGTGAGCTCGTAGATAGTGTCACCCTCGGCTGCTGCCAAGAACTCTGCTACTGTAACGACTACAACATCTGGAGTTGGGTCAGGTGTTGGATCTGGCTCTGGATCGGGGTTTACAGGCTCGTTGCCACCACCCTCACCAGGAGTGAGTGCCTCGTCAGTAAGCTTAACACCGCACACGATAGCACGTGCTGAAGCCATTGTAGAGTCAGCTGTTGTGAGTGCGAAGTTAGCATCTGTAGCGAACTCAATCTTAGATGATGCTGTAAGACCAGTAAGCTCGATTGAGTAGTGGTCAGTGTTAGCAAAAGCAAGAGCTGTGAATGGAGGGTTACCAGTTACGCCGTCGTGTGAAGCGAGCTTTACAGACTGAGTAGCACCACCGTCAACACGGAAGTACAAGGTAACGTCGCCACCCTTCCAGCCCTGAGCATAGAAGTTAAGATACTTAGTACCCTCTACGCCTACAGCGCCTGAAGTGAACTTACCTGCCTGCTTTGACTTACCCAACTTGAAACCAGTAACAGCCTCGCCACCGATAGTAGTTGCACCGAGTGTGTAAACAGCGTTTGTAGAGTTGTCCTCAGAGCAAACAAAAGCAGAGTCAGACTCGTACTCGCCAACACCAGGTGTGTTAGGCTTATCCTCGCCACCCTCGTTGCCACTATCGTCACCGCTATCATCGCCACCAGAGATACCCTCACCGAGGTCGATAACCTGGCCACCCTCGCCAACGTTCAATGTTACGTCATCGAGACGGTATGCGCTCTCAGCCTTTGCCATGAACTTGATGTAGAGCTTAGCAGGAACCTCCTTCAAAGTGAAGTTTGCAGTAGCCACGTTCCAGCGACCCTCTGCAGTACCAGCAAATGTATACTCTACGTTAGACCACTTCTCACCGTCGCCAGAGATAGTTACGATAAACTCCGAAGGAGTAAATACGCTACCCAAGCTCTGTGAGTACTTCTCAGTACCGAAGGTCAAGACGAGGTTCTTCTGTGAAGACTCGAGTGCGAGGTCCTTAACCATGATCCACGCGTTGTCCTTACCGAAGAAGATGTTGTTAACACCTGAACCTGCGTAGTCAGAGTATGAGCCGTCAGAGTTAGAGTTGTTACGAACAGTAGTGTTGTAACCCTCGTAGCTTACGTTTGCAGCAGCAGCACCTGCAGCATTCTTCATCTCGGGGAAGTCTGCGATGTAGGGCCAGTAGCCGTTGCTATCCTTTGAAGCGCCCTTACCGTCAAAGTTCTCGAAGTAGAGTGCGTCGGTTGTAGGAGGCTCGGGCTCAACAATCTGGATGTCGTCGAGGTCGATAGTCTGACCGCCGTTACCTACGTAGAGCTTAACATCGTCGAGGCGGTATACAGAAGCAACCTTAGCCTCAAACTTTACGTAAAGCACCTCTGTGCCAGCAGCCAAAGTGAAGTTTGTAGTAGCCACATTCCAACGACCAGGCTCAGTACCAGCGTAAGTGTACTCTACGGGTGCCCACTCCTCGCCATTCTTAGAGATGTAGAGAAGGAACTCCTCGTTCTTGAATGTGCTGTCACCATCCTGAGTGTACTTCTCAGTACCGAAGGTCATCTTATAGTTCAACTGCGTAGCATCCAAAGCGATGTCGTTAATCTGGAAGTATGCGCCACCACCGAAGAAGATGTTGTTTGAGCCAGAACCAGCATAGTCTGAGTAAGAGCTGTTAGATGTAGAATTAGCACGAACAGATACACCGCTACCAGAGTAAGTTACGTTCTCAGCAGCAGGACCCTCGGGATTTGCGAAATCGGGGAACTGGTCGATGTAGGGCCATGAAGAGCCTGAACCATACTCCTTAGTTGCCTCCTTGCCGTCGAAGTTGTCGCTGTAGAGCAACTCCTCGGTTACGGGAACATCCACCGAGCCAGACTGCTTAACAGTGATCTTCTTTGTATCCCATGCGCCATAAGTAGGGTGCAATGCGATAACCTTGATGATAGTCTCGCGTGCCTCACCTAAGTCGTTGAGAGCAACAGCTACGTTGATAGCGCCATTGCCATTGCCTGCAGCAGGAGTAACAGTAACCCAGTCAGCGTCACACTCTGTCTTCCAATCGGAATTAGATGTGATGCTAACACTCTCGCTACCCTCCTCCATCGAGAAGTTCAATGACTTTGTAGATATCTCCACCGAAGGATTACCCACAACCTCCTTCTCCTTATCCTCGCAAGCTACGAAGCCGAGAGCTGAGCCCACGACCATTGCCAAAGCGAAGATTGACTTGAAAAGTTTTTTTGTCATAATGCTTTGTGTTAATTAGTTAAAAAAAATATTAAAAGTTTTTAGTCATACGCCTCTTAACATATATCTACGATATATGGTACTTAGGGTGCAAATATAGTACATCTTTTGCAAATAATAAAATTAAACTGCATTATTTACTCTTTTTAGCAAAAGCACCGCAGTGTTGTATTATTCGACAAAATTCGTTATATTTGCGATTGAAAACTCAGATTATTTATGGCTATAGATAGAAATATGCGTAATATTGAGAGCGACAAAGAGTTCGAGAGCCGCATACGTCCGCAACAGTTGCAAAACTTTGCTGGTCAGGACAAAATCGTTGCTAACCTCAAGATATTTATCAAGGCTGCACTTATGCGTGGCGACTCCCTCGACCACGTGTTGTTGCATGGCCCTCCAGGATTGGGTAAGACCACCCTTGCAAACATCATCGCCAACGAGATGGGAGCACAGCTAAAGGTTACTTCGGGCCCCGTGCTCGATAAGCCTGGTGACCTTGCGGGTTTACTCACGAACCTTAACCCTGGCGATGTACTCTTCATCGATGAGATTCACCGCCTTAGTCCCATTGTCGAGGAGTATCTCTACTCTGCTATGGAGGATTACAAAATCGATATCGTACTGGATAAGGGCCCAGCAGCACGAAGCATACAGATTGAGCTTGCGCCATTTACGCTTGTGGGTGCTACAACACGTAGTGGACTACTCACCTCGCCTCTGCGTGCTCGTTTCGGCATCACCTGCCACTTGGAGTACTACGACGCACCCATACTCTCTGGCATCGTGAAGCGCTCGGCAAGCATCCTCGAGATTTCGATTGATGATGACGCTGCATTGGAGATTGCCCTACGCTCGCGCGGCACACCACGTATTGCCAATGCCCTACTGCGTCGTGTGCGCGATTTTGCGATGGTTGTTGGCGAGGGACATATCGACGTGGATATCACCCGCACAGCACTTGCGGCACTCAACATCGACTCGCGCGGTCTCGACCAGATGGACAACAAGATTTTGGCTACCATAATCGAGAAGTTCAACGGTGGACCTGTGGGTCTAAACACCGTGGCAACAGCCGTTAGTGAGGAGGCTGGCACCGTGGAGGAGGTCTACGAACCCTTCCTCATTAAGGAGGGTTTCCTTAAGCGCACACCCCGTGGTCGTGAGGCTACGGAGCAGGCATACAAGCACCTCGGATACACATATAATACTACTGAGGAACAATCTCTGTTTTAACGATATAGACTACACCACACAAAAGAGACTGAGAGACCACAGAGACCGAGAGAAGTCGCGGACAGCAGTCGATAGCATCTTCTCTTTGGTCCCATGGTCTTTTAGGTCCCATGGTCCCAAAAAAATTATTATATCACTATGACGTGGTTAGGAGATTCCCACGCTCACTTCGTTCGCTCGGAATGACGTTGTAGTGGAGCACCATCCGTCATTGCGAGGAGGACATCGTACGACGTGGCAATCTCATACACACACTTTGTTACCCTATCCATCCATCCATCCATTTACATAGGAAAAATGGATGGATGGACAAAACCAACAAGAAAAAATAATAGCGGACACAGATATGTCCGCTATTACTCTTAGGGGTTGTAACGCTAAATTACTCAGTAACGATATCTACAACCTCTACTGTCTCCTCAGCAGCGGAAGCCTCTACATTCTCAACAACTACCACTGCAGCCTCCTCAGCAACAACCTCCTCAGCAGCAGGAGCGATAGCACCTGAGATAAGGAATGTAGCAGCTACACCCAAGATAGCATACAACTCGGGGAACGCAGCGAGGATAAGGGTCTTACCCATAACGTCGTTACCGTTACCGATTGAAACGATACCGTTAGCACAAACCTTAGCCTGGAACAAAGCTGAAGACAATGTTACGATAGCCATCAAGATACCTGCACCGAAGATACCAACACCAGTCATCATAGACATGTCGTCCTGGATGAAGTCGTTAACCATAAAGAAGCCTACGAAGCCGTAGAGACCCTGTGAACCAGGAAGCGCAGAGAGGATCATGTAGCTACCGAATGCGCCTGCATTCTTCTTCATAGCGCCTACAGATGCCATACCGCAACGTGCTGTTGCAACTGCAGATGCCAAACCTGATACACCTACCATAAGGGCAACGCCCAAATAAGCAAAAATCAATGCTGTTGTCATAATTGTTTAAGTTTTAATTTGTTAATTATTATTTTGTCTTCTTATTCATTAATCTTTCGAATGGGGTCGAATGAGCGCTGGCTCATCTCGAAACCTGCATTCTTGTAAAACTCGACAAATGTCAAACGCATAGGGTGTACGAATGACGAGATAGCCGACATAAAGAGGTTGATGGCGTGACCAATAATCAATATCACAGCAGCACCGATAACGGGACCAATATATGCAGTCCACGCGGCATCTGGAGCAATACCGTCAAGACCAGAGAGACCCTTAGCCAACGAGTTGAACACCTGTGCCAACACGCCACCCGACAAACCGATAGCGAAGAGACGAATGTAGCTCAACACATCGCTCAACAAGCCAGTGACGTTGTTGTAGGCATCCCAAAGACCAGAGCCAATGTTGATAATTGGGTTACGCTTAACGTTGTTAAGTACCAACATCAACAGAGCACCGACGCCCATCATGCCGTAGAACACGGGTGATGAAGTGGTGAAGCCAGGAATCTCCATACCCATCATTGGCAAGCCAGCCGCTGCAACGCCCGTAAGCAGGATGATGAACCATCCCAAGGTGCCGAACGTAGAGGTGATGCCGAAGAGCTTAGCCTTCATCCAGATATTAATAGCCAAACCTACCAAAATCTGGAAGATACCGAGTGCCAAGGCTATACCGAAGAACTCGTTCTGGAAGTCCAGAAGCGCATCCTTATGTATAGGCAAGTAGTCCGAAATGGTCAAACCAAAGAACGAGTTAGCGTAAAAGCCAAAGAGCACGGTTGCCGTAGCACAAACTATCGACAAGCATGCAGCCTGACGCATACCCTTACCGCCCGTCTTCAAGAGGTACAAGCCCACCATGAGGAGCACCAAGCCATAGCCTGCATCGCACAAGCAGATGGCGAAGAAGAGCATGTAGAATACACCAAAGATACCAGTGAGGTCCATCGTGCCGTACTTTGGAAGTGCGTACATCGCACCGATAAGCTCGAACAAGCGTGCAAACTTATTGTTCTTGAGCTTCACGGGGGCATCATCCTCCAACTTAGCATCACGACGCTCATAGACAAGATAGGGGTACTCCTTCAAAAGAGCATCTACCCTATCAGCTGTCTCGGCCTCGGCCCAACCCTCCAAGAGGATAAGCGAGCCATCAGCCTCGCGCTGTGCTGTAGCACCCACCTTCAAGCCCTGCAACTGCTCCTTGAGTTTGCCGCTCTCCGAAGCGATAAGTGCAGTAGAGAGTGCCGCGCGTGAGAATACCTCGTTGAGAGCCTCGTCGCGAGCAACCAACTCATCGGCCTTAGCACAAAGCTGTGCGCTGTCCATGTCGGGGAGGCGTACCTCCTGACCATCAACAATATACTGCACATCACCTACAGTGACTACAGCGAAGTATACACCCGATTGTGTGCGAGCAATCTCCGAGATTGTAACGTCCTCCACAGCCTCAGACACAAAGCGGTCGAATGCCGCGGACTGAGCAACAAAGAGGCGAACGTTAACACCGCGACTTGCAAGTCCGTCGATATCCTTAGCCGAGAACTTACCCCATGGGGCTACATCGTCCGCAAGTTTGCGAAGACGTGCCTCTTCCTGCTGGAACTGCTGGCGGTCATCGCGCGCAGCGGTATAGCTCTCGTATGCCTCCTCACCCGAAGCGTAAGGCATGGCATTAGCGTTAAAGGCCTTAGACTTAGCAAATGCTGAGAGGAACTCGACAGCCTTTGTGCGTGCCTCTATCTCGGCGAGCACAGTGCGGTCAACCTCTGAGGGCTCCCAGCCTGTGGTGGTGATATCCACCAAACCAAGCTCGCGAAGTGTCTCGACAAAGCGCTCCTGCTCACCAGCATAGAGCACAATGTCATAGCGTATCATCTTACTGATCATGCGTTAGGCTCCTCCATAGCCTCGGCTTGCGCCTGACGAGTTTTCACAATCTTCTG
>JAFYWG010000063.1 GCA_017558115.1 Alistipes sp. | reverse complement strand
GCTGG
Source organism: Alistipes sp. (assembly GCA_017558115.1). GTDB lineage: Bacteria > Bacteroidota > Bacteroidia > Bacteroidales > Rikenellaceae > Alistipes. The sequence goes on along the minus strand of JAFYWG010000063.1, from coordinate 18,085 downwards.
TGCTGCTGTCTTACCTGCCTTTGGACGCTTAGCACCGTACTTAGAACGACGCTGACGACGACCGTCTACACCTGCTGAATCGAGTGCACCACGAACGAGGTGGTAACGTACACCTGGGAGGTCCTTAACACGACCACCACGAACGAGCACGATTGAGTGCTCCTGCAAGTTGTGGCCCTCACCTGGGATGTAGGCATTGACCTCCTTGCCATTAGTCAATCTTACACGTGCAACCTTACGCATAGCCGAGTTAGGCTTCTTAGGAGTTGTAGTGTACACACGAGTACAAACTCCACGGCGCTGAGGACACGCTGCGAGGGCTGGTGACTTACTCTTCTCAACCATGCTCACTCGACCGTTTCTTACTAACTGTTGAATAGTTGGCATCTTTAAAACTTTTTGTCCTTTAAATTTTTGTTAACTATTTCAATTCCCTTTTGCGAGAAATTGCCCGCAAAGATACGCATTTTTTTTGACATACAATATATATAGTCCTATTTTTCGCACCAAAATGTTGAAAACTTGTGAAAAACCCATATATTTTTCTTATCGTTTTTACAAAATTATAAGCGCCAATTTATGACTAAAATCACAACTTGCTCAGTTATAAGGAATTGTGATTTTTAGTCACATTTTAGAGGGCTTGAAACAGGGCCCGAAAGCCTCCATTTCCGAAATAGGCCAAAATTACCCTAAATTCTACACACCTATATATTATACGTGTGTGCGCGTTACGCGCGAGGGCATCTTTGTTAGTGCTAATAGTTCACAAAGTTACGGACGCAATGCTTAGCGTAACTTACTCAATGGAACAATACCACCATCAGCACTGAGACCTACAACCATATTACTCTCGCGCGCCTCCCACTTCTCGATAAACTCCTCGATAGGGCGGAAGTCATCCATGGTCCACTCGTAGAGATCCGACATCCACATCTCGGTAACATCGCCCTTATAGTCGAAGGCTGCGGCACATGCGTAGTATGAGCCATAATCCCAGAATCCCTCAGTTAGGGCAAGGGGATCGCAGGTGTCAATCAAGAGGTCGTAGAAGGTAGTATCGTAGCCACCCCACTCGTAGTCATCCTTCGAAACGAAGTATGAGAAGATGTCGCGAGTAGGCTCACTTGTCTTAACCTCGAGGGTCACGATGAACTGCACAGAGTCGTAGTAGTAGGGCTTAGTGTAGTACTTGAAGGTCTCGGGGTCGTAGTTATACAAATCTGTTGGGCGGTATGGGCCACCAACAACAACATCAGTAACCTCCAACTCACACTTACCCTCCTTCTGAGTCTTGAATACCTTAGAGTAGACATCTGTAGTTACCACGCCACCACTATAGCCGAATGTAACTACAATATACTCGGTATTTGGGTAGAGGGTATTGAGGTGCGATGTCATCTCACCCTTAAATGTATAGGTGTAGTATGAGAACTCACCGAGTGCGTAGTCGAGCAAGGTCTGATCGTCGTAGTCTGCTGGCAAGTAGGCTGTTGGCGTGATGAGCAACACGTATTCCTCATCGGGGTTTGTAGAGGTAATCTTGAGGTCTGCAACGCGTACATAGCAGTTTGTAACCTCGATATCAATCTCCATATCCGACTTACCAACCTCCTCTGTTGAGAAGTTGAAATACGAAGGCTTACCCACCACCTGATAGAAACCATCGTACTCAGCTACAGGGTATACGAGTGCCGAGTATAGGACGTAGGAGTCGAGAGATAGCTCCAACTTCTGGTCGCCCTTGTAGCAAATCTGCTCGAGAATATTCTCGATGGGGTGGCCACCTGCGAGGTTAGACGAGCATGCTTCAACCCACTCATCTGCAATGATTTTCATATAGTCATCGTTGAACTCAACGCCCTCACCTACATAGAGGTAGTCGTTAGCGTCAACAATCTTAACAAGGTAGTAGTCATTCCAGCCATTAGCCTCGATCTCAAGCTCTATATCTGCGCCATCTACCTTAACATCGAGGTCGAAAGTGACATCCTGCAAGGGAGCGTAATCGGGCTGGATTGTGGTCCAAGCGATGTCTGTCACGGGCTCATACGATGCTCCATCCTCCGAAAACTCTACGCCATAGACATACAAAACAGAGTTTACACCGGGGCGCACACGGTTCCACTGTACGCGCTGTGTGCCCTGGAACACGATGTTCGAAGCCACCATGTACTCCTTGAGGTTCATGTTGTTCGACAACGCACCTCGCTCAAATGCCTCGAAGTCATCCGCATAGAGCTCGTCGGGAGATGTGATGCCACCATTCTGCAAGTACGACACCTCCTCGAGGAACATAACATAGTGCATCTCGCCATCGACAGGTGTTACCTGTGTGATTGCCGATGCCGCGTGCACCTCTTGCACAGCGATATTAAACCAAGTCTCGGGCTGAGGATCCTCTGAAGCACCCGCCTGTGTAACAGTTAACTCCTCCACCTGACTGCCGAAAGTAAAGAAGACCTTACCCTCGCGCGCCACGCCATCGTTTGCTGAAACATTGACTAAAATGCCATTAGGTTCCTCAAAATCCGAGAAAGTAATCCACTCATCCTCGGTAGTCACCTTAACCTCTGAATCATCCGTACGCGTTACCTCACGCTCCTTAATGTCCCATGTAACAAGGCCATAGCCACCATCAGCCCCATACTCCATAGTCTTGGTATATACCTCCAAGTATCTCTCCATCTCTGGCTGCTCATCTACAGCGGGGGCATCCTTCTTACACGACACTACAGCCATTGCCACAATAGCAAAGACCGCAATCTTCTTAAAATAATCGAAAAATCTCATGGTACACAAATTTTATCTCATTATTAATAGTTTACATATGTCTCGAGGTCCGCAGCAAACTCAATTAGACGACCATCGAGGGTCACAAAGCGCACATTGTAGCTGCGCACGCCATCATTCTTGCCAAGGCCGTGCTCATCAAGCTCGAAGGTATAGTCCTCGGTGCTGATATCGAGCTTCACACCCTCATAGTTGATGTAGGGCTGGTAGATTTTGCCGTTGTACAACTCACACACGAGCTCATTCTCCTCAGCATCGTAGAAGTAGAAATACTTATCGCTGCTGCTGATGCGCACCATCTCTACATAGATAGGCTCGAAGTCGAGGGGCACGGTCTCAACGACCTCCTGATACATGATGCCCTCTACAGCGCCCTCCCAAGAGAGCTGATAGGTGTTACCCTCAAACTCCCATACGACGTCGAAAGCTGTTGTGCCAGCCTCAAGGTTGTTCACCACACTTGCTGTAGCACTTGTCATGTTGCCATAGCCATCGCCATAGCCGTGAACGCAATATGCGATATCGATTGTGCCAGCCTCAGATGAGTATACGCAATCAGCAAGTGGCTTTGTTTGCAAGATGTCAGCAGACTTGAAGCTTATGACATGACCAGAGAACTCATCTACCATAAAGATAATATCCTTCTGACCCGCCTTGTCGTGCTGCACCTTTGCTGAGAGCGCCTCCACGTTGAATGTCAAGCCTGTCTCCTTCTCATAGATGAAGCCATCTACTACGCCAGTCCAGTCGATAGTGATATGGTCACCCTCCTCAGACTTAATATAGCCAGTGATGGTTGTTGTGTTATCCTCGTTGTGCACAAGTGTAATCTCTGCATCTGCCAAAGCGCAAGTCTGGTCGTTGCCAGTGCTAAATACCGACCATGTGCTTATTGTCTCGGCAGCGTAGGTGTATGTACCCGCCGAGAGCATATCATCGTTGGGTGTCACCTCATCGTACATGTCGAGCTCGTGGTAGCGTGTGCCGTCGATGTAGAGCTGAAGGAAGAAGTTACCAATCATGTAACGCTCAGCCTTGACGCGTACGGGCTCAAATGCTACGGGCTCATTTGCAGATGCCTGAACCATGCCCACAACCTCGCCAACATATACAAAGCGATATGCCTGACCATTGTCGGCAGTAACAGTGATATCGAAATCGTACTCCTCGCCGTCAACCTTAACCTCTGCTACGCCCTCGGTGAGCATATACTCACCACCGTCGAAGTACAACTGGCTAAGCTCAGTATCTACGTTATATCTGCCCGCCATGAGCACCTCATCCTCCTCTGCGCCGACAAGCACCAAACCGAGCTCTACAGTTTCAGCATCGTCAGCAAAGACAATGGCAAAGTAATTCAAAGGGAGCTCCAACTCCTCACATGAAAGACGCTCTGCGTAGACAAGTTCTGTAGTCTGTACCTCTACAGCGACACCCGCCTGCTTGATTGTAACTGTCTCCACCTGCTCACCATAGGTTACGGTGATTACAGCCTCGCGTGCCTCGCCCTCGTTTTCTAATACTGCAAAAGCACCCAAATCCTCAGCATAGAGGGTAATCCACTCCGCTGCTGTTGTGAACGTAGGTGCGGACTGCTGCGCGGGAGTACGAGTAACCTCGTTTAGCTTCCAGGCGATAAGGCCTTCGCCACCCTCAGCAGGGAACTCCATTACGGCGTCAGATGTGAGCTCAAGGGCATACTCCTTGGGAGTGTCGGGGGTGTTAGGAGTGTCGGGAGCGTTGTTTTCGCACGCTACAAATGCCATTGTGCATATTGCGAGCATGGCAGTTAAGAAAAGTTTTGCAAGTTTCATAGTATAAAAGTTTTAATTCTTTGTCGTTCAAAATTGTAGTTATCAAGCAAAGTTACGCAAAAAGAAAATAAAATGCAAATCTTTGGGGAGAAAAATTGGAAAGGGACTAAAGGGACTGAGGAGGCAGAGGGGACAGAAGAGACCGAAAAGACCGAAAAGACCGAAGGGGGAAAAGGGATGACTCGGACAACGACGTTGAAAGGGACGATGGGGACGAAAGCGACGAAAGCGACGAACGGACAAAACGACAAACAGAAGTTTTGAGGTTCGCGTCTGCTTGTCTGCTTGTCTGCTTGTCTGCTTGTCTGCTTGTCCTGTCTCTTCGGTCTCTCTTGTCCCTTTCGTCTCTCGTGTCCTTTTGTTCCCTCTTGTCCCTTTCGTCTCTTTCGTCTTTTTTGTCTCTTTTGTCTCTTTCGTCTTTTTCGTCTCTTTCGTCTCATTTGTCCCTTTCGTCCTTTTTTCTCTTTCGTCTCACCCTACCCCAAAAAAAATCGGAGCCTCCCGTGAGGGAAGCTCCGAAGAGTTATTGGTTAAGACCCGAAGGCCTTTGACCTATCAAATTCTCGATTGGAGAGTTGAAGGATCACCTGCCCAAGTGAAGTGGTATGTGTTGAACACACCTTCGATCTGAGCCAAGAAAGTAACGTCGAATGCGAGCTGACCATCACCTGCGTCAGTAACCTTAACCTCGCAAGTTGTCATACCGATACCATGGTACTTGCAGTACATACCTGACAAGCCATCGGTCAATGTATATGTACCCTCAACGATTGGGTTAACGAGGAAGTCAATGCTGATCTGGTAACCATCCTGATCGAACCAACCAATCTCGAACTCGTTAGATACGCCCCAAGTACCATATGACTTGAACCACTCGTAAGGCTTCAACTCGATAGCGTCGCCATCAGCCTCAGGAGCCTTGTACTCGCTTGGAACAACCAAGCCCTCGATAGCACCAGTGAATGTACCGTTGAAGATCTTGAAGTCTGAATCGTAGTACATATTAGTCAAAGTGAACTGATACTGACCATCAACCTCAGCAACAGTTACAGTACCACCGTAGAGATCCATCTTTACACCGTCGATGTTAACCCAAGAGTACTCTGGAGCGAAGATGCAAGCACCCTGGATGTTACCAACTGCATACTCACCCTCTGGGATGAAGTTGTTGTTGCAGATGTAGAAGAAGTTAAGACACATCTCAAGACCGTTGTCACCGTAAAGCAATACGTTGAAGTCTGAATAATCGTAGTAAACCTCAGCAGCACCTGATGTGAAAGTGAGGTAAAGATTCTCGGGCTCCTCACCTGGTTCCTCTGGCTCCTCACCGTCCTCGAAACCGGGAACGATAAGACCCTCGATAGCACCCTCGTAAGCGAATACACCCTTAGATGTAACGACCTTGAGGTTGTACTGACCAGCCTCTGTATAAGCAACAGTCATCTGGATAGAGTCTACCCAAGTAGTGTTGTTCATGTAAGTGTTACCAAGAGCGAAGCCTGATGAGTAGTAGTTCTGGTAATCCCAAACACCCTCGTTCAAGTAGTTAACACCACCGTTACCTGCAGATGTAGTGATAACATCACCAGTCTCAGCAGTCAAAGTGAGGTAGCACCAGTTAGGATCTGACTCCATGAATGAAGCAACTACTGAAGTCAATGCTGTAGGAGGAACGTCGTTAACGTACTCACCGTATACAGTGTTAGAGTATGTACCATCAGCGAACTCTACACCTACTGCAACCTTGTAAGTAGCACCTGCTGCGAATGAGTAAGTGTAGTCAGCAGTACGAGTTGCAAGGATTGGGTTAGTCTCTGAAGACTGATACAACCAATCGTTGCTGTATGCTACGTCGAAGAGCTGATCCTCGCTCTTCTGGTAGTATGAAGAACCTGTAGTAGAGATGATGTAGTACTTGTAAGCCTTAACATCTGCACCCTCAAGACCACCAACTTTGATGTGAGCACCCTCAGAGTCGAATGTTACAGACTCGATAGTAGGAGTGTAAGTATCGTTGATTGTAAGCTCGTTGCTAGTTATAGGGAACTGAACTGCAGTGTAGTTACCATCAGCATCGATCATCAATACACCAAGATACTTAGTAGTAGCAGGATTAGAAACTGAAGTACCTACGTATACGCAGTACTGATTAGCCTCGAGGTCAGCAGCGTCGCGACCGTAACCGTTGTTGATAAGATCCTCAACGAGGTCAGACTCAGCATACTCGAAGTCATACCAACGTGTGTAGAGAGCAGCTACGTTCTGAGGAACTGAGAGGTCAACAGCTACAGTGTAGAGACCGTGATCCTCATTAAAGTCGCAAGTAGCCTCGAATGCTGGATCAGCAGCAGTAAGCTCTGCAGTTGAGAAGTAGAAGAACTTCAAATCATCCTTTGTGTACTCAGTCTTGCCATCCTCCCATGTGAAGAGAGCCATCACGTAGTCAGTAGCAGGCTTAGTCTCGAATGAGTAGTAGTCGTAAGTGTAAGCCAAGAGGTCAGAGAGTGAGATGTTCTCCTCAACAACGTCCTCAGCGATCTCGAAACCGAATGAGTACCAGTTAGGATACTGCAAGTAGCTGTTCAAGTAATCCCAGAAGAGATCCTCCATTGAAGGATAGTACTCGTAAACCTCAACATAGTCTTTTACGTCCTTCATAGACATAGGATAGAGGTGGTAAGCAACACCGCCACGGAGAGTTACATCGAAGTATGCGTTGTCGAATGTACGAGCATCCTCAATCTCAACGATGCTGAGAGCAAGCTGCTTGAAAGGAACAGCAACCATCTCGTCCCAAAGGAGATCACCAGCGTTCTTAACATCAGTAGGAATTACGCAAACCATGAATGAGTTACCCTCGTATACCATCTGATTGTACCAATCGAGGTAGTCGATAACCTCAGCAACTGTGAAGTTAACAGTCCACTTCTCGTTTACGCCGTCCTGGTAGATAGCGTTCTCATAACCATTCTCACCTACGTTAGTGAAGAAGTTCTGGATGTAAGAAGCAGCAGCAGGAATGTTGAACTCACCCCAGTTAGAGTTGTATACAGACTCAAGGTCACCACCACAAGCCTCGTACTCCTCGATACCAACAACTGCGAAGTAGTAGTTATTGAACTCCTCGATGTGCTCAGTGACACCCCAGTTCTCACGATCATACTTGTCAACCAATGTGTTAACGATAGTGATGTTACCAGCCTTGTCAACCTGGAGGTCGATAGCTGCCAACTCAACGTCAACAGACATTACCTTACATGCACCAGCAGCAGTGTTGAAGTGGATAGCAACCTTACCAGACTTGTCAGCATACTGCATGAACTCCTTAGCAGGACCAGTGATGTTCAAAGCGAAATCCATACCACCTACGGCGCGAGTGTCAACAACCTCAGCCTTCCAGCCAAGAGGAGTGTTCATAACGTTGATATCCTCAACAGCGTCGTTGATAGCGAAAGGAATAGCAACAGTCTCAGCAACCTTTACGTATACAGCAGACTTAGCAGCCTCGAACTCAACGAGCTCAGCCTTCTGAACGTTGAAAGTTGTACCGTCAGTCAAAGTGAAGATAACGTTGTCACCATCAACCTTTACAGATGCGAATACGCATGCGCCAGAAACCTGTGATGCGGGAAGCTCTGTGCTAACCCAGTTTGCACCACCGTCGATAGAAACATACAACTTGCCATCCTCACGAACCTCCATCTGAAGCTCGCAAGCGCAAGACTCACCAGACTCAGTTGCCTCAGCAAATACGGGAACCTTATTGCCGTCAACCAAGAGATAATCCTGGAAAGTGCCATTTACGAATACTGCCCAGTAGTAAACGCCACCATCCTCCTGTGCGCCAAGAGTGTAGTCGTCACCAGCAGTAGCACCACCCTTAGAGTTGTCGATAACGAATGAAGAACCGTCAGACAAAGTAACAGTAGTTACGTCGCCCTTAGTCTCAACGCCTGTAACAACAACCTTACCATTGATAAGCTCCTTCAAACCAGCTACCTGGTTGTCAAGCTCATCCTCCAAAGCGTCAACACGCTCAGTCAAAGTAGCAAGATCTGTCTCGATCTTATCCACTCTGTTCTTCATTGCTGTATCGTCATACGAACATGACACAGCAAATGTCATAGCAGCTACCAAAGCACCAGCTACAACAGACTTGAGGGTAGAATAAATTTTCCTCATAGTGTTAGAAATTTTAGAAATGGTTAATAAAAATATTGTGTTCTGTTTTAGGGTCGACAAAGGCGACTTTCGTAAAAAAGCCGCAATTATCAACGCAAATATATAAAATAATTTTCAAATAATGCAACAATCTTACATATTTTTTTAAACAATTATTCACAGCAGACTCCTATTTTTATTAAACATACAACTACAAAAATTATATATAAAGAGATAAAAAATGCGAGCGAAGTACATAAAATGCACCCCACTCGCATAATTATTTAATATCTGCAACGATTAGCCGATAAGAGCCTCGTATGCAGCTGCATCCAACAAACCATCAACCTCAGCAGGGTTAGACATCTTAATCTTTACCAACCAACCCTCACCGTATGGATCCTTGTTTACGAGTGATGAGTCTGCCTCAACAGCCTCGTTGAACTCGATAACCTCGCCGCTAACGGGAGAGAAAGCGTCAGATACAGTCTTAACAGCCTCGATAGAGCCAAAAACCTCGTTTGCCTCGATAGTCTCACCTACAGTGGGAACGTCAACGAAAACGATGTCACCAAGCTGTGACTGTGCGTAATCTGTAATGCCGATAACGGCAACATCACCCTCTACACGGCACCACTCATGGTCGTTAGAGTACTTCAAATTTGCAGGTACATTAGCCATAATTCAAGTAGTATTTAAGTTTTGTATTGTTTCGCAACCACAAATATATGTAATATTTCGCCGATTAACAAAATTTTAGCCAACTTTTTACTCTTTTCGCGCTATCACAAACTCCACCTCCTTAAAGGCATACTCGCCAAACGAGCCGTCGCGGTGCTCCAAGACCAAGTGACCCGTGGCACGCACACAACGTATCGCAGCCTCGAACCTTTCACCCGAAGGAAGGGCATAGGCATGAAACTCATCGCGACGATAGAGGCGGTAGTTATACGCCGACTCAATAACCTCACGCTCACCACGCTCCAGGCGCGAATACCACTTTTCGAGATGCTTCAAGAAGCACTCCAACACCTCGCGGCGTTCACACTCCGCACCACGCTCCACAACGATAGAGGTTGGATTGGGCAGGTCGGTAGGAAACTCTCTCTGATTAACATTTAGACCGATGCCGACAACCGTGCGTGCGATGGTATCACCCGCGAGCGACTGCTCAATAAGCACACCCGCAATCTTCTTATCGCCAGCATATATGTCGTTAGTCCACTTTATACGACACTCTACGCCATACTCCGCCAACGCATCGACAAGCGACAGTGCAACGATCTCCGAGAGCATAAACTGCTCTACGGCAGTGAGAAACGTGGGCTTTAACACCGTAGAAAAGGTGAGGTTGACACCCTTGTTACTATGCCACGTATGGCCTCGCTGACCACGGCCCGCACTCTGACACTCGGCCCACACGACATCCATATGGCCATACTCCGCACCTCGCGCATCGTCGTTCGTAGAGGTGGTAAACGCTATGTAGTGTATCATTATATCGCAATATTTTGGTTCAAAGATAGGGATTTTCCTCGAAAAAAACTATCTTTGCGGTGCGCTATTATATAAATATATGTATATGACACGAATAAAGATGATTTCATCGCTCGCAATAGCTGCAGCCACGCTCCTTATGGCGTGTGGCAACAGCACGAACAACAACAACGACAGCAACGAGGAGGCTACACCCGTCGTGGAGAAGAACGTCACCGCCGCAGAGTACGACTTCCGCATCGTGGCAAGCCACACTCACGCCACTGATAGCTACACACAGGGCCTCGAGTATGTAGATGGCGTGATGTGGGAGGGCACAGGACGCGAGGGTAAGTCGCACCTACAGCGCATAGACCTCGCTTCGGGCAAGTACAACATCGTGGCTTCGCTGCCCAACGACGAGTTTGGCGAGGGCATAACACACTTCGGCGACCGCATATATCAGCTTACGTGGCTTAGCGAAAAGGCATACGTCTACGACCTTAAGGGCAACATCATCAAGACGATACCCTACAAGGGTGAGGGCTGGGGCATAACAACCGACGGCACACGCCTATTTCTCTCGGACGGCACGTCACTAATACGCCAGGTAAACCCCGAGACATTTGCTACGGAGGGTGTTATCAGTGTGACACTCAACGGCTCTTCGCTGGAGCTCATCAACGAGTTGGAGTGGATAGAGGGTAGCATCTGGGCCAACGTATACCTCACAGACTACATCGTGGAGATAGACCCCGCAACGGGAAAGATAGTCGGATATGCCGACCTTGCGCCACTACGAGAACTACTTAAAGGTAACCCCGAGGCCGAGGCGATGAATGGCATAGCCTACAACGCCGCAACGAAGCACTTCTACGTTACGGGAAAGGATTGGAACAGACTCTTCGAGTTGGAGATTATAAAATAGAGACTGATTATGAGCAATATACAGGAGCGCATCAAGGAGTTGATGCAACGACACATACTCATCAAGGATGGCGCGATAGGCACAACACTTACGGGCACACGTCGCGACATCGTGCCCGACACCCTATCGATAAGCGACTACGAGCGCGTGGTGGCGATGTACGAGGCATCGATAAAGGCGGGAGCAAACATCATCACTACAAACACCTTCATGGCTGATCCCCTGATGCTTGCGTCATGTGGCGTGGAGACAAAGACAGAGGAGGTTGTCGCAGCGGCACTACGTGCAGCACGCGAGGCCCGCGAAAAGAGCGGCAAGGAGGTATTCATAGCAGGCTCAATAGGACCCTCAACGCGCAACATAACCCTCGCCATAGATCTTACCGAGGATGAGCTTCGTGCATCGTATCGCACACTCATAGAGGCACTTAAGCGCGAGTGCGCAGACATACTCCTTATCGAGAGCGTGACCGACGTGCGCAATGCAGAGATTGCAGCGGAGTTGTGTCGCGAGATAGCGCCTGAGTTACCCATAATCATCTCGGCAACACTCTCAAAAATTGGAGGTTTGCTCGTGTCGGGTCGCCCCGTGGAGAAGTTTGTGGAGGATGTGTCGAAATTCGAGCCCCTCGCCATTGGCTTCAACTGCTCGTATGGCGTGAAGAACGTGGTGGACAACATCGAGCTACTCACACGCTTCACATCGCTACCAACATATGCAGCACCCTCGGCGGGTATTCCCGACGCAAAGGGTCGCCACCCCGAGACAGCGAAGAAGCATACCGAGACACTTCGCACAGCAGCAGAGCGCGGCCTACTCAGCATCGTGGGCGGCTGCTGCGGCACAACAGTAGAGTACACACGCGGCGTGGCACAGATGGCGCGCCACTATAAACCACGTAAGTAATGACACCCGTAGAGTTTCGTAGAGCACTGCACCGTCGCCCTGAGCTATCGTTCCAGGAGCATGAGACACAGCAGTTTATAATAGATGCACTCCACAGCGAGGGCATACCCTATCGTGTCATTGCAGGCACAGGCGTATTGGCAGTAATTGAGGGTAAGCGCGGCAACCATGAGCGTGCCGTGGTGCTCCGTGCCGACATCGACGCGCTCCCCATCGAGGAGCTTAACGACGTCGAATACTGCTCTGAGCATAAGGGCATTATGCACGCATGTGGTCACGATATGCACGCAGCAATCCTCTTTGGCGTGTTGCAGAGCCTCAACCGCGAGCGCAACTTCGAGGGTACGCTCTTCGGCATCTTCCAGCCAGGCGAGGAGCTAAATCCTGGCGGTGCTACGTTGGTACTCAAAGAGGAGCCATTCAAGGGCTACGACGTGGCGGCAGTGATTGGCGAGCATGTAGATGCACGCCTCGAGGTGGGCGAGATAGGCATCTGCCCGGGTCGCTTCATGGCATCTAACGACGAGCTACGCTTCCGCGTATCGGGTCGTGGCGGACACGCTGCGCGCCGCAAGGAGATAGACGACACCGTAACGGCGATGGCAGATATGGTTGTGCGCACAACGTCGCTCAACTCACCCGATGCGGTGGTATCGGTTGGCCGCATGATAGCCGAGGGTGCCACAAACGTAATACCCAGCGAGGTAACAGCTGAGGGCACAATGCGTACCTTCGACAGCGAAGTGCGCGAGCGCATCTACACACATATCCACGGCAATGCTCGCATGGTGGCGGAGAAGTATGGCGTTAAGGTTGATGTAGACATCAACCGCGGCTACCCCTGCGTTACCAACAACGTGCTTCTATCGTACGAGGCGATGATAGTTGCGGCAGACGAGGGCATCATCGTTAGGGAGCTGCAGCCCATGACTACAGCCGAGGACTTCGGCTACTACACCGAGCGCTACCCCTCACTCTTCTACCGCTTAGGCGTGGGAGGCAAGGCGGGAGGCTCACACACAGCTACATTCTGCCCCGATGAGGGGGCTATAGAGGTTGGAGTGCGCATGATGCAGCGCATAGCGCTCCACATACTCAACAAGTAAACTTATAATAGATGGGAAAGAAGAAGAATAAACGTGGAAACAACCGCGACGAGCGCGCCTCATTCATCGTAGGCATGTTCCGCGAATTCCCCGACACGAAATTTTCACTAAAACACCTCGCAGCAGCATCGGGAGGTGCCGACCGTGAGGGTCGCACCATGACCTTTGCCATCATCCGCCAGTTGATGGAGGATGGCTTTGTGGAGGAGGTGGCACGCAGCAAGTATCGCCTCGCCCGCGCCGCAATGCCCCGCTACGAGGGTGTGGTGGCAACAGTGTCGCCGGGTGTGCTCTACGTTACTGTGGAGGCACTGGAGAGCGATGTATATGTGTCGCGCCGCAATGGCGGTGGTGCACTTGGTGGCGACCGCGTGATGGTTGCCGTGGCACGCCGCTCGCGCGATGGTGAACTCGAGGGCACTATCACCGAGGTTATTGAGCGCAGCCGCCAGCCATACATCGGCACGGCGGAGGTTACTACGAACAACATCTTCGTTACGACAGACTCACGCCGCGTGGGTGTCGACATACGCCTTCCACGCAAGCCCTACCCACAGGTGGAGACGGGCGACAAGGTGGCCGTGCGCATCGTAGCATGGGAGGAGGGCGAGCGCCTACCCGAGGGTGAACTTATAGAGCGCCTTGGCAAGGCAGGCGAGAACGACACGGAGATGCACGCCATCCTCGCGGAGTTCGACCTACCCTACCACTTCGATAAGGATGTCATTGCGGCAGCAAACCGCATAGACGGCACCATAACAGCTGAGGAGATAGCACGTCGCCGCGATATGCGCGACCGCACCACATTTACTATCGACCCTGCAGACGCTAAGGACTTCGACGATGCGCTCTCCATCGTGCGCATCACAGATGGCCTATGGGAGGTGGGCGTACATATTGCCGACGTAACACACTATGTCACACCTGGCTCTGTGGTCGATAACGAGGCTGTGGAGCGTGCCACGTCGGTCTATTTGGTGGACCGCACCGTGCCTATGCTCCCCGAGCGCCTGTGTAACGACCTATGCTCGCTACGCCCCAACGAGGATAAGCTCTGCTTCTCGGCCGTATTCACACTTAATGAGAATGCCGAGATTCAGGATGAGTGGCTCGGTCGCACCGTGATCCACTCCGACCGTCGCTTCGCCTACGAGGAGGCACAGCAGGTGATAGAGACAGGCGAGGGTGACTACAAAGAGGAGATACTTACGCTCAACACCCTTGCACAGAAGTTGCGCAGCGACAGGTTTAAGCATGGCGCCATAGCCTTTGCACGCGACGAGGTGCGGTTCCGACTTGATGAGAAGGGTCGCCCCGTGGGTGTATATACCAAGGTACAGAAGGAGGCGAATCAACTTATCGAGGAGTTTATGCTCCTTGCCAACCGCCGCGTGGCGGAGTACTGCGCACACCGCATCTCGAATGGTCGCCGTGTGCCACGCCCCATGGTCTTCCGTGTGCACGACAAGCCCTCGGAGGATAAGCTCGAGCGCTTCCGCGACTTCGCCCTACGCTTTGGACACTACTTCAAGGCTCAGAAGGGCCGTGCCGTGGCTAAGGAGATGAATAAGTTGCTGAATACGATTGCGGGTAGTGCCGAGCAGAACGCCATCACTACGCTCGCCGTACGAAGCATGGCTAAGGCTGTGTACACGACCGACAACATTGGCCACTACGGCCTCGCCTTCCCCTACTATACCCACTTCACATCACCCATTCGCCGCTACCCCGACATGATGGTACACCGCCTCTTAGCAGCATACCTCGCAGGCGAGAAGCGCGCAGATAAGAAGAAGTTGGAGGAGTTGTGCGTGCACTCTACCGAGCGCGAGATTGTGGCGTCGGAGGCTGAGCGCGCAAGCATCAAGTATAAGATGGCGGAGTTTATGCGCGACCGCATCGGCGAGGAGTTCGAGGGTGTGGTCTCGGGCATGACCGACTGGGGCGTATATGTCGAACTCAACGATACGCATGTCGAGGGCATGGCCTTCCTTCGCGACATCGACGACAACGACTACTATCGCTTCGACGAGGCTCGCTACGAGATTGTGGGTCGCTCTTCGGGCATACGCCTCACGCTGGGCTCACCCGTGCGTGTGCGCGTTAAGAGCGTCGACATGAACCGCCGCACGCTCGACTTTAAGTTATTGCTAAACAACAAGTAAGATGTCAATAGATTCGATTATTGAACGCGCCCTCGGGCGTGAGCCACTTTCGCGTAGCGAGGCATATACCCTCTACGACGAGGCTCCCTTGCAGCTGCTATGCGACGTGGCTGACACGTTGCGTAAGAGTGCCGTTAAGGACCCCTCGGTGGTGACATGGCAGATAGACCGCAACGTGAACATCACCAACGTCTGCAAGTCGGGATGTCGCTTCTGCAACTTCCACTGCAAGCCACACGAGACCGAGAAGGCATATATCACAACGATGGCCGAGTATCGTCAAAAGATTGACGAGGCACTCGCATTGGGAGCCGATCAGCTGCTCCTACAGGGCGGTATGCACCCAAAACTCGGCATCGAGTTCTACGAGACGCTATTTCGCCAGATAAAGAGAGAGTACCCAACGCTCCGCCTCAACGCCCTCGGAGCTCCCGAGGTGGCGCATATCGCCGAGCTTAGCGGCATAACTACCATTGAGACACTGGAGCGCCTACGCGCCGCGGGCCTCGACACACTGCCAGGCGCGGGTGCAGAGATTCTCTCGGATGAGGTGCGCAAGCGCATATCGCCCGCGAAGCCCTCGGCACGCGACTGGGTGCGCGTGATGCACGAGGCACACAAGATGGGCATACCCACAACGGCAACGATGATGTATGGCCACGTGGAGACTCCTCACCAGAGAGTTGACCACCTTATCACAATACGCGATCTTCAGGCGGCAAAGCCCGCTGAGTCACGCGGATTTACAGCCTTCATACCCTGGGTATTCTGCCCCAAGGGCACACAGCTCGAAAGGGAGGGCATAGCACCCCAGTTCTCAGCTACGGAGTATCTGCGCATCATCGCCATGAGCCGTATCGTGCTTCATAACATCACCAATATCCAGGCCTCATGGCTCACCGTGGGCAAGGATGTGGCAGAGATAGCGCTTAAGAGCGGTGCTAACGACATGGGCTCGATAATGATTGAGGAGAATGTGGTATCGTCGGCAGGTGCTACGACACGCTTCGACCGCGAGGCTATGCAGGCAACGATACACCGCGCAGGATTCACACCCCGCCTCCGCGACCAGCTATACAACTATCGCGACTAAACAAAATGTGGGCAGCAACACACGTCACTGCCCACAAGGATATAGACAATGTGCGTAGACCAAGGTCTACGCACATCTGTTTTATAGTTTTATACTACATTACAAAGATGCAAGGAGTAATATGTAGAATAGGACATATACTGCGATTATGCCAATGCCCACGAACAGTGAGATGCGAGCAAACTTACGTGCTGAAAGTGACATAGCCTCTGCCTCCTCATATCTACCTCTGTCATAGAGTGAGTCCACTTGTGCAGCCTTAACAATGGCTACAATGCCTGTGGGAGGAAAAAAGAGGATCGCGCTCACAATAGCAAAAGCAAGATAGTTGTCTGGTCTTACAGGTGTCATACGTCAATAGTTGTAAATAGTTTCTACTCTTTGTAATAGTAATAAGATTGATTATCTATTACCAGTAGTAGTAATCATCATCATCGTCGTAATCGTAGTAATCACCGTAGTATGCATCCTCGTAGACCTCCTCAGCAGTCTCTACAATTGCTACCATACAGATGATGTAGATAAGAGTAATCACACCACCTACGATAGTGCCTACAAGGCCCAATGTACGTGCTGACTTAGAAGCAGCAATAGCCTCCTCGTGCTTACCCTCATCCCAAAGTCTATTCACCTTAACTGCCTTGAGAAGACCCCAAAGGCTGATAGGCCAAAACAATACGGTGCCGATAATTGCCAAAACTAAGTTGTTCGATGGCTTCTGAATGTTCTGCATAGCGTTTAATTTTTAGGTTAATAATATTCGATTAGGTCTTTTACTAATAGTAATAGTAGTAATCGTCGTCGTCGTAGTCGTAGTCATCGTAGTCGTAATAGTCCTCGTAGTAGTAGTCGTTACTCTCCTCGATGGCTTCAGTAATCGCAACGAACATCACAAACCATAAGATAGCACCGAGGATGATACCCCAAACACCCCAACGCTTTGCCGATCTTGCCTGGTCGAGGGCCTCATAGCGCATGCCTGCCTCCCAATATTTGTCAACCTTTACCGCACGCAAAAGCGACACTAGACCAAATGGGAGAGTAAACAGCACCATAGCGATAATAGCTACAGCCAAGCCACTGCTTGGACGCATACAATCAGGAATAGGCTCGCGCTCCCTTCTTCTGGGCTGCACAGTCTGCTGCACATATATTATCTGAGGCTGAGGCTGCTGTTGATACTGCTGCCCATTCTGTGGGGGATAGGGGTTCTGCTGATTCTGCTGATCCATGGTATAAAAGCATTATTGGTTAGTAGTCCAAGGGGGCTAAAAAGTATTTTAGCCACACCCATCTTGTAAAGAGGTTAGATAAAAAGAGCCTTTTTATTCAGCCTCGTTAAGCAAAGTTAATAAATTATATTTAATTCTGCAAATAAATTTAGTGGTGCGTTTTTTGACAAGCAGACAAACAGACGAAATGACAAGCAGATAATATGGACGACAAGGTCCCTGTCACGACACTATATTTGTTGTCAGAGTGGTGTGGTGCAGGTAAAAAAAGGGGCTGTCCAACAATAAAGTGGACAACCCCATTTCTGTGAGAAGTTGTATAACAAGAGCTAATTTTAGGCTTGCGAAGCTCGAAAAAGCGGAGTTTACTCGACGTAAATGAGCATTTTGAGAGCGAGCGTAACGACAAAG
>JAFYWG010000062.1 GCA_017558115.1 Alistipes sp. | reverse complement strand
ACGTTCACCTTCTCCTTCTCGAGACGCTTACGCTTGTGCTTGCCACCGGGAACCATGTTCGACACATCCATAGTACCGAGAATCTTGGGACCCTCGAGCTGCGACATCTGAGGACGGAACACTGAGTCGCGCTTAGTCTCCTCTGCCGCTGCCTCCTGCTTGGGCTCAGCAACTGCAGCCTTGGGCTCCTCCCTCTTAGGCTCCTCAACCACGGGTGCGGGAGCTGCCTTAGGCTCCTCCTTCTTGGGCTCCTCGACAACGGGTGCAGGTGCGGGCTTAGGCTCCTCCTTTTTAGGCTCCTCAACAACAGGAGCGGGCTTTGGCTCCTCCTTCTTCTTGCCGTCGAGGTCAATCTTACCCAAAATCTTGGGACCGCGCACCTCATCCTTTACGCTGATGACGTTGCTCTTGATTACAACCTCTTCCTCCTCATCCTCCTTGGCGCTCTGCGAGTTGATGCTCACTGAGCCCTTCGACTGGATGCGCTCGCGCACAGCGTTGCGCTCGTTGCCCGACTGGCGGTTACGACCAAACTCCTTCTCGAGTACTGCATATACCTCTGCCGACACGGGTGACGAGGGCGAGCAATCGCTCTGCAGGCCCTTGCGCTGGAGATAATCGGCAAGCGTGTTGAAACCTACCTTAAACTCCTTTGCCACCTGTATCAGTCTTATCTTCTTGCTATTATCCATTCAATTTTCCTTTCATTAATCGTTATCAACTCTACTCGAACTCTGCCTTAAGGACAGCTACTACGGCCTCAGCCTGCTCTACCTCGAGGTCTGCACGCTGTGCAATATCCTCTGCGGGGAGCTCCAACACGCTCTTCGCGGTGTCGAAACCAGCATTCTTGAGCGCCTCGATGATCCATGCGTCGATCTCGTCTGCGAACTCTGTGAGTGCTACATCCTCCTCCTCAATCTCGCGGTATACGTCGATGTCGTAACCTGTGAGCATCTTCGAGAGACGGATGTTAAGACCACCCTTACCGATAGCCAAAGATACCTCCTCGGGCTTCAAGTATACCGATGCGGTCTTACGCTCCTCGTCGATGGTGATAGTAGAGATCTTCGCGGGGTTCAACGAACGCTGAATCATCAAAGATGTGTTTGCTGTGTAGTTCACCACGTCAATGTTCTCGTTGCGCAACTCCTTAACTACGGTGTAGATACGTGAGCCCTTCATACCCACGCAAGCACCTACGGGATCGATGCGCTCGTCGTAAGACTCCACAGCCACCTTAGCACGCTCACCAGGGATGCGCGCGATGCGCTTGATGGTGATAAGACCGTCATAAATCTCGGGCACCTCCTGCTCGAACAAGCGCTCGAGGAACTGGTTGTCGGTACGCGAGAGGATGATGCGAGGCTGGTTGTTGTTCATCTCCACAGACTTGACGATAGCCTTGATGGGGTCACCCTTGCGGTAGAAGTCGTTAGGAATCTGCTCGCTCTTGGGTAATACAAGGTCGTTGTCCTCGTCGTCGCGCACGAGCACCTCCTTCTTCCACACCTGGTAAACCTCACCTGTGATGATCTCGCCAACCTTCTCTGAGTACTTCTCGAAGAGGGCAGCCTTCTCGAGGTCGAGGATGCGTGATGCGAGGTTCTGGCGGAGAGACAACACTGCGCGGCGGCCAAACTGCGTCATGTCGATCTGGTCAACATACTCGTCGCCCACGTCGTATGATGCGTCGATAGCCTTAACCTCCGAGAGTGCGATCTCGGTGTTCTCATCCTCCAACATCTCGTCCTCTACGACTGTGCGGTTACGCCAAATCTCGAGGTCACCCTTCTCAGGGTTAATGATAACGTCGAAGTTTTCGTCACTCTCAAACTGCTTCTGGAGTGCGTGGCGGAATACATCCTCCAATACACCGATAAGCGTAGAGTTGTCGATGCTCTTGAGCTCCTTGAACTCTGCAAAGTTGCTGATAAGATTAATGTACTTCATTTTGTGTTTTATATTTTGTTTTTGTTTATTTGTCTTGTTTACGGGCGCCTCACCAATTTTTCGTTAGAAGTGGTGGGATTTGGCGATTTGTCGCGGGATGAAAAAGCGGAGTTTACTCGAAGTAAATGAGCATTTTTCAGACAAGCAAAGCGTCAAAGATCGCCTCTTATAACGAAAAATTACTTGAAGTCGAGGTATTCTTTGACGTACTTGATCTCCTCCCACTTGTAATCCTTTGTAACCTCTACGGTCACCTTGCGCTTCTTACCCTCTACGGCCTGCTTCTCCTCGTATGAGATAGCTATGCCTGCCTCGTCGGCGCTATTAAGCTTCGCAAGGAGTTTGATGCCATCCTTGAGCAAAACCTCTACCGATGAGCCGATAATCTTGTTGTACTGGCGCAAGAGCTTAAGCTCCGAGCCGATGCCTGCCGAGGCTACCATAAGCGAGTAGTCCTCAACCTCGCGGTCGAGCTCCGCCTCGATAGCACGATTTAGCGCTGCACAATCCTCGAGTTTTACAGCTGTGTCGCTATCTATGAGCAGCTCAATCTCGCCCATGGGGCTGATTTTGCACTCTACAACATACGTATCGCTACCCTCAAGGTGACGCTCGGCAATCTCCGTAACTAACTTTACATCAATCATTTTCTATACTATTTTACTACGTTATTATCGGCTTTTGTGGGGGTTTGATTATCCGCCCAGGTACGAAATAAGGGGACACCTCGTCCCCTTACACACGCTCTATTACGACGCAAATATACGACTTTTTTTTATTCTACGCAATATATATAGGTATTTTTTCTAAATTAAACATCACGCTAGTCACCATCGCGCAGGAAAAGGCTACAAAAATTTGCACATTTCACATTATTGGTTAACTTTGTATAAAATTTACAAAACAAAAACTCTATGTCAGTAGAAAGCACTATGAGAGCCGTGACGACACTACGTCTCACGGAGATGAAGCAGCGCGGCGAGAAGATCGCCATGCTCACATCGTATGATTACTCGATGGCAAAGATTGTAGATAAGGCAGGTATCGACGTTATCCTTGTCGGCGACTCAGCAGCAAACGTGATGGCAGGTTTCGAGACAACTCTCCCCATCACCCTCGATATGATGATCTATCACGCCAAGTCGGTAGTACGTGCCGTGGAGCGCGCATTGGTGGTTGTAGACCTCCCCTTCGGCACATACCAAGGCAACTCAAAGCTTGCTCTCGACTCAGCAGTTCGCATCATGAAAGAGACTGAGGCAGACGCAGTTAAGATGGAGGGCGGAGAAGAGATTTTGGAGTCGGTGCAGCGCATCATCTCGGCTGGCATCCCCGTTATGGGCCACCTCGGCCTTATGCCACAATCTATCCACAAGTTCGGCACATACAACGTGCGCGCCAAGGAGAAGTCGGAGGCCGACAAGCTTATCCGCGACGCTAAACTCTTGGAGGAGGCAGGTTGCTTCGCCATAGTCTTGGAGAAGATTCCCGCGGAGCTCGGCAAGCGCGTAACTGAGGAGTTACACATCCCAACAATCGGCATCGGTGCTGGTGGCGCAACCGACGGCCAGGTGCTCGTGGCACACGACATGCTCGGCATCACACAGGCCTTCTCACCCCGTTTCTTGCGTCGCTATGCCGACGTGGGCACAACAATCTTGGAGGCTGTGGGCCACTATGTCGACGACGTCAAGAGCTGTGACTTCCCCAACGAGAAGGAGCAGTACTAACATTAGGTAATTTTAAGAAATTAGGGAGTTTAGCGATTCATTCACTAAACTCCCTAATTTCTTTATACTCCCCTTCTAAATTCCCTAAAGATTCACTTTGAGAAGTGATGAATCACCATAGCTCAAAAAGCGGAAATCGTTATCCAACGCGTAGTCGTAAATCTTATGCCAATCATCGCCTACATAGGCACTTACAAGAAGAAGCAATGTCGACTTTGGCTGATGGAAATTGGTGATTATGTAGCGCACGATGCGGAAGCGATAACCCAGGGGTGTAATCATAATCTGCGTAGCCGCCTTTAACTGCTCAAGACCCTTTTCGCGCATGTAGTTTACAAGTGTTGACAACACCTCTTCGCCCTTGAAATCGGCAGGAATATCGTACAACTCCCACTGCCCTACTACACGCTCCTCCGCGGGGCTACCCTCGCTCTTTATGCGCCATGCAAGCGCCGTGAGCGACTCGAGCGTACGCACCGATGTTGTGCCCACAGCAACGATATTTTCTACGCACAAAAGCAATGCCTCAAGCGTAGTGAGCGACACAGAGAAGTGCTCCGTATGCATGGGATGCTCCGCCGCATTTTCATCCTTAACAGGTAGGAATGTTCCCGCACCTACATGCAATGTAACACCCTCAAAGCCAAAGCCTTTGGCACGCATATTCTCCATCAGCGCCTCGGTGAAGTGGAGACCCGCCGTAGGTGCTGCAACAGAGCCCTCGTAGCGCGCATATACGGTCTGGTAGCGCGTGTTGTCTATCTCCTCGCTCTCGCGGTTGAGATATGGAGGAATGGGTATGCGACCAAGCTCCTCGAGTAGCTCACCAAAGGTACAATCGGCAGACCAGCGCATGCGCACGATATGCTCACGCGTACCACGTTCAACAATCTCGGCACGTAGCGTATGCTTCTCGCCCGCGAAGTCGAAGTCGATACCTACCTCGCCCTCCTTCCACTTCTTGAGATTACCCACGATGCAACTCCACTCGCTCTGGCCACGCTGCTGGAAGGCGCGCTCATAATCTGCAGGGTTGTGGGGCTCGAGGCAGAAGACCTCAATGCGAGCACCCGACGCCTTGTGCATCACGATGCGAGCACGCACAACGCGCGTATTGTTAAATACGAGCATAGCGCCCTCGGGCAGATAGTCTGCCACGTTGCGGAAGTTACTCTGGGTAATGGTGCCGTTGTCATAGATGAGGAGCTTCGACGATGTGCGCTCCTCGAGTGGGAACTTTGCTATGCGCTCATCGGGAAGCGGATAGTTGAAGTCGTTGATATCAATATGTCGCTGCATAGGCTACCGGTATAAAACAGAAAAAGATGTCTTTCGACATCTTCTCTTTGGTTTTTAGTAGTCGATAGGGGATTCGAACCCCTATGTCCTGCGTGAGAGGCAGGTATCCTAGCCCTTAGATGAATCGACCAGTTATATTGTCATTAGGCTTAACCCCTTTTGACGATGCAAATATACGGCAAATTTTTTATTCTGCAAATTTTTCTGCAAAAAAAATGCAATTTTA
This sequence comes from Alistipes sp., assembly GCA_017558115.1. GTDB lineage: Bacteria > Bacteroidota > Bacteroidia > Bacteroidales > Rikenellaceae > Alistipes. Next base: position 57,565 of record JAFYWG010000062.1, on the reverse strand, counting down.
CCTTATTTTTCTTGAAAAGTTGCAAATTTGCGACAATTTGGCGCTGCTTTTCCTAAGCGAAGCGAAGGATCTTCGAGGATGTAAAAGGGTCGACCGACGTGCCAATAGCAGATCAGAATGACGCTCACGATATCATCGCATGGTCGCTCTACGCTTGCGCGAATCAAAGAAAATGTAAAAATATTTGTTTTTCCGAGAAAAATACCTATCTTTACGCTACGATTAATTAATAATAGGTATGAGAAAACTAAGATTTTATATACTTGCCATTGCGTCGGTGTGCGCCGTGGCATGTGCAGACAACGCAAAAAAGAGCGACAACGCAGAGTACCCAACCCCCATCTTCTCGACTTTCGAGTATGAGCGCATAGACGAGGGTAACTACTCATTCACCATTTCATACGAGCGCATCACAAACACGGCCGACAGCCAAGCACTCGCCATTATCGACAGCATGAACTACAGCCTCACATTTGGTGAGTTTACCACAGAGGATGTCGACCTGCAGCGCTCTGCCGAGATGCTTGTGGACGAGGCATACTCGAGCATGATGGCCTTCAACACCCTGAACCTCGAGTGCGAAATGCATATCTACCAGGTGGCAGACGTCGTGCGTAACAACAGCGTTGTGCGCTACGACACCGTAATCGACACCGACTTCGGCGGCATCTACCCCATGGTTACCCACAACTACGAGTGCTACGACCTCGCATCAGGCAATGCCTACGACTTTAGCTACCTAAACGATGGCGAGTGGTATGAGGCACTTACCGCCCTACTATTCGAGAAGCTCGACAAGGAGTATGGCTCGCAGTTCCACATCACATCGCCAGAGTATCTCCACCTACCCCAGGTGGCGTACCTCACAGATGAGGGCCTTGTCTTCGAGTATCAGACCTACGAGATTGGCGATGCCGAGCTTGGTAGCATATCTGTTGAGGTCACCGACGCAGAACTTGAGGCAGTAGGCGCACCCTTATTGTGGGAGTAGCACATCATTATTAATATGCGCATGCGCGACATGCGTGCGCGCGCGAAAGACAAAGACAAAGACAAAGACAAATCAAAACATAAAACAAAGAGTATCATGAAGAGACTATTAACACTTTTGCTCTTGGTCTGCGTGTCATACACAACCATGGCAGATGAGGGCATGTGGCTATTGCCCTACATCAAGAAGATGAACGAGAAGGACATGAAGGCCCACGGCTGTAAGCTCAAGGCAGAGGATATCTACTCAGCCGAGAAGTCATCACTCAAGGATGCTATTGTAATTTTTGGTGGCGGCTGCACAGGCGAGATTGTATCGCCCGAGGGCCTCATCTTTACCAACCACCACTGTGGCTACGACGCCATTCAGAAGCTCTCATCTGTCGAGCACGACTACCTCGCTGATGGCTTCTGGGCTATGAACAACGCCGAGGAGCTCCCCGCAGAGGGTCTTTCGGTGCGCTTCGTGCGCCACATCTGGGATGTCACTGCCGACATCGTGGGCAACATCCCATCGACTGCAAGCGAGCAGGAGTTTCAGACTATGGTTACTGCCAACAAGCAGGCTAAGATTGCTCAGCTCGAGGCACAGTATCCTGGCTACGACATCATCATCCCAGGCTTCTTCGGCAACAACCAGTTCTTCGCTTTCGCATACGAGACATATACCGATGTGCGTCTCGTGGGCACACCTCCATCATCTATCGGTAAGTTTGGTGGCGATACGGACAACTGGATGTGGCCACGTCACACTGGCGACTTCTCTATCTTCCGTGTTTACGCAGGTAAGGACAACCGCCCCGCGGAGTACTCTGAGGAGAACGTGCCCTACAAGGCTGAGAAGTGGCTCGACATCTCACTCAAGGGCATCGAGGAGGGCGACTTCGGCATGATCATGGGCTTCCCCGGCTCTACAGAGCGCTACAAGACATCTTACGAGATCGACTATATGCTCGAGGTAGACAACCCACAGCGCATCTACATCCGTGGCGAGCGTCAGGCAATATTGCGCAAGCACATGGATGCTGACCAGGCAGTGCGCATCAAGTACGACGCTAAGTTCGCACGCTCGGCAAACTACTGGAAGAACTCTATCGGCATGTCGCGCGGCATCGAGAAGCTCAACGTACGCGACAAGAAGGTTGCACAGGAGACTGAGTTCCAGGCTTGGGCAAACAAGAATACCCTCCCCGAGGAGCGCTTCATGGATGCCTTGAGCCTTATCGAGCAGTCGCAGACTGAGGCTAAGGAGGAGAACGCTACATTGCAGTATCTCTCTGAGGCATTCTTCCAGTCGGTGGAACTCACAAACCCCATGTTCGGCATGCACGACCCAGAACAATTCTATAAGGACTACGACGAGGCTACAGACCGCGACGTCGCAAAGCGCATGTTCACCATCTACCGCGAGAATAACAATCGCTTGCCCTCAATCTACGAGAAGATCGACGCAGAGTTTGGCGGCAATAGCGATGCATATGTTGACTGGCTCTACGACAACTCTCAGTTCACCTCTTATGAGAAGTTTATGGCTATTGCGGCGCTTGACGCTGAGGCTCGCGAGGCAGCATTTAACAACGACCCAGTTTATGAGCTCGCATTGTCACTCTTTACGCTCTACAACGAGCTTGTTCCCGCAGTTATGGCTGCTGAGGAGAAGTTCGCCGAGGGTCACCGCCTCTATATCGCAGGCCTTATGAAGATGAACCCCAAGAAGGCGTGGGCATCGGATGCAAACTTCACACTCCGCCTCACATATGGTAATGTCTTGCCCTACAGCCCCGCTGACGGAATCATCTACAACCACTACACCACTCTCGAGGGTGTAATGGCCAAGGAGGACCCCACAAATCCCGTTGAGTTCACCGTGCCCGAGCGCCTCAAGGAGCTCTACGCCCAGAAGGACTACGGCCGCTATGCCGACAAGAATGGCGACCTCCCCGTGGCATTCCTCGTTAACTGCGACATCACGGGTGGCAACTCTGGCTCTCCCGTTATGAACGCTAAGGGTCAGCTTATCGGCTTGGCATTCGACGGCAACTGGGAGGCTATGTCTGGCGACGTGGCATTCGAGCCCGAGTTGCAGCGCACCATCGCTGTCGACATCCGCTACGTCTTGTTCGTAATCGAGAAGTACGCTGGCGCAGGCTGGTTGCTCGACGAGCTTACCATCAAGTAGTTCGCCACACCCCACCTCTACTACCCCGAGCATTGCGCTTGGGGTAGTTTTGTTGTGTCATGACCCTCATATTTGGTAATCCAAATAAATTGAGTACCTTTGTAGGGTAAAAGAGTTTTGCAATGTTACTACACGATAAACTTAAGTCATTCAACATAATACTCGCCTCGGCATCTCCACGCCGCCGCGAGCTACTCCAAGCTACAGGCATAGAGTATCGCCTCGCTCCAAAGTTCGAGTGCGACGAGGTATATCCCGCAACACTCCCCGCCGAAGAGGTGGCAGAGTACCTGTCTAAGCTCAAGAGCCATGCCTACCCCACACCCCTTGGCTGTGGCGACATACTCATCACCGCAGACACCACCGTAGTGCTCGGCAACGAGGTATTGGGAAAGCCTGCCGACGAGGCTGAGGCTCGCGCTATCCTTGCTCGCCTATCGGGACAGGAGCACTCCGTGGTTACGGGCGTGACACTCCGTAGCGTGGACAACGAGCGTAGCTTCTCCTCTAAGAGTAAGGTGCGCTTCGCGACGCTCACCGAGGAGCAGATAGACTACTACGTCGAGAACTACCGCCCCATGGATAAGGCTGGAGCATACGGCATACAGGAGTGGATAGGCTACTGCGGCATAGAGTCTATCGAGGGCTCGTTCTACAACGTGATGGGACTCCCCGTGCATAGACTCTATCGTGAGTTGGAGTGCTTCATAGAGTACCTACCATCGTGCTACTAACCTGAAAATCAAACTAAAAAACAATACGATAATGAAACGTTCACTACTACTTTTTGCGTTGCTCCTTGCAACGACATTTACCGCAGTTGCGGACAAGGGCATGTGGCTTCCGTCGCTTATCGCATCGCGCATCGACGACATGAAGTCTAAGGGTTTTAAGCTCTCTGCCGAGGATATTTATTCTATCAACAAAGCATCAATGAAGGATGCCGTGGTGCTTTTTGATGGCGGTTGCACTGGTGAGATTATCTCAGAGAAGGGCCTACTTCTTACCAACCACCACTGCGGCTACGACGCAATCCAGGCACACTCAACCGTAGAGCACGACTACCTCACCGACGGTTTCTGGGCTATGAACCACGAGGAGGAGTTGCCCTGCCCTGGTCTCAAGGTACACATCCTCGTACGCATGGAGGAGGTGACAGACCGCCTCGCAGCTGGCGAGACAAAGGATGAGATTATCGCTAAGGCTAAGGCAGAGGGCGTAGGCTTCCACGCAACGGTGGAGTCTATGTACTACGGCAACATGGCATACCTCTTCATCTACCGCGAGTTCAACGACGTGCGCCTCGTAGGTGCTCCTCCCACCACCATCGGTAAGTTTGGTGCCGACAACGACAACTGGATATGGCCACGCCATACCGGCGACTTCTCTATCTTCCGCATCTACGCAAACGAGAAGAACGAGCCAGCGGCATATAGCGCTGATAATAAGCCTTATAAGCCTGCACGCCACTTCAAGATCTCGACAAAGGGCGTGAAGGAGGGTGACTTTACCATGATTTATGGCTTCCCAGGCAACACTCAGGAGTACATCACTTCTGACGCTGTGAAGTACATCGCCGAGATTGCCGACCCCACAAAGATTGACCTTCGCACACAGCGCCTCGACATCATCGGTGCAGCACAGGCAAAGTCTACAGAGACACGCATCAAGTATGCTGCGAAGCAGGCAAACATCGCCAACGCATGGAAGAAGTGGCAGGGCGAGGTTAAGGGTATCAACCGACTCGGTACATACGACAAAAAGCTCGCTTACGAGACACGCTTCCGCGAGGATAATCCCGATAAGGCATATCTGCTCGACTCACTCTCAGCGGCTTATGAGCGCAACTATGAGGGCTACTTCAGCTACGAGCTCTTAAACGAGTCGCTGCGTGGCATCGAGCTTACACAGGTTGTAGCAATCACCAACAACGCGAAGCTCTCAGCCGAGGAGCGTGAAGCAGCCCTCGAGCTCTTCTATAAGGACTTCGACGTAAACGTAGACCGCGACATCGCAATCGCTATGCTTACGGCATACGAGAAGCACGCTACGCTCTTTACACCCGCATTGTCTGAGCTCTTGGCAAAGCATGGTGGCGCAGCGGCATATGCCGAGTGGATCTACGCGAACACCACCCTCGGTAGCCTCGCGAGCTACAATGCCGAGAACGTAGCTAACGACCCCATCGCGGAGTTCGCAGAGGCCATCGCACCCTTGCGTGCACATGTATCGAAGTACGCATACCGCAACTTCAGCAACATCCCCGACATCGAGCGTTGGTTCCGCCCCTATGTTAAGGCTTTGATGGAGTGGGACAAGGAGCGCGCCTTCTTCCCCGATGCGAACCTCACATTGCGCGTTGCTTACGGCAAGGTAGCGGGCTATGAGTATGCCGATGGCGAATACCATCTCCCACAGACAACATTGGAGGGTATCATCGCTAAGGACAACCCCGACATCTACGACTACAACGTGCCTCAGGCATTGCGCGACGCATATGCAACGAAGGACTACGGCCGCTGGGGCATCGAGCTTAACGGCAAGTACACCGTGCCCGTATGCTTCATCGCCACAAACCACACAACGGGTGGTAACTCAGGCTCTCCCGTGCTCAACAACAAGGGTGAGCTCATCGGCGTGAACTTCGACCGCACATGGCTCTCTACCATGTCCGACATCGAGTTCGACGAGACCCTCTGCCGCAACATCATCTGCGACATCCGCTACGTGTTGTTCGTAGTAGACAAGGTGGGCGGTGCCGAGTGGCTTATCAAGGAGATGGGTATCAAGTAAGCCTACCAATATCATAGCTTTAAGGGCGATTCCAAACGGAGTCGCCCTTTTCGTTTTCGGATATGGCATCAGAATTGTAATACCGTGGGGCATATACACTCTAAATTTTACGATATGAGAAAGTTTTTAGCATTATCGGCAGTGATGCTTGGATTGGCATCGTGCCACACGGACAACGAGATTATCACACCCACCCCCGACGAGGTAGATTTCACCCTCGCGGTGGATGTCACCGACCTTTCAACACGTGCGGGCGACACCACATCGCAGGCGGGACGCAACAGTGCCTACGGCGCTATCGACTACTTGCAGGGTAGCGCGGCGGGCGACAACCGCATCGACTGGGCAGATGTAGACCTCCGCTACACCTTGGAGGTATACGATGTAGACCCCACGGGCATCTATGGCGATGACTACGCCCCCGTTAAGGACCGTCAGGTTGTCGTTGTTGACGAGTACACACCTGTGAGCTTCGAGCTACGCCTCGTGCCTAACCGCGACTACCACTTCGTAGTCTTTGCCGACCTTGTTGGTGATGGCGCTTCGGCAGACCCTGCCATCGAGGTGCAGCGCACCCTCGGTCTACGCCACACCATAGGCGCTACGCTCAAGGATATCACCCTCAAGAGCGAGGCCATCAACGACGAGGCTGCAGATGCCTACTTCGCCTCTGAGGATATCAGCGTTGTCAACCCCACCGTGCAGAATATCGTGCTCCGCCGCCCCTACGCTAAGGTGCGCGTGGTGGCTACCGACCTCGCGGAGCTCAACCTCAACACCACACCTGGCAAGGTTGCCGTGGAGTATAACGCTCTCAATCCCAACGCCTTCAACGCCCTTACTGGCGCAGTAAGCGGCGCTTACGCCACTAAGAGCTTCGAGGTGGCATACGACCCAGCAGTCACCAACATCGTGGACGCTACACACACGGGCCTCGGCACCCACACCTACACCGAGGGTTTCGACGACTATGCCCTCTACGGCATGGTTAGCGCCGATGGCATCAAGCGCCACACCCACATGACGCTCTTCACGGATTATATCCTTGCGGACGATGTGCAGCGCGCCATTAACTTCACTATGACCGTGTACGACAAGGCGGATGGCGTGATTAAGACCACAGCCTTTAGCACCGACATACCCCTCCAGCGCAACTACCTCACCACGCTTGTCGGCAACGTACTCACCTTGAGCTCGCAGGTAGACATCACCATCGTCGACAACTTCGCTAATGGCGTTACCGACGAGCCCTACTACCAGAAGATTTGGGATGGCGTGACCGTCACAGAGCCCGCACTCGACGCTGCGACACAGACATATAGCATCAGCAAGGCCTCGGAACTCGCATGGTTGGCTACGGCCGACGACCTTAGCGGCAAGACCATACTCTTGGAGGAGGATATAGACCTCAACAACGAACTTTGGGCACCCATCGGCACTGCCGACAACCTCTTTGATGGCACTCTCGATGGCAATGGCAAGACTATCTATAACCTCTCTGTGGGTGGCGACAATGCGGCACTCATCGCCTATGCCGATGCTGGTGCTGTGGTTAAAAACCTCACTCTCGAGAACGTGGACATCAACTCTACGAAGTATGCCGCCGCCGTGGTATGCAATGCCGAGGCGGGTGTCACCATCGACAACGTCAAGGTGTCGGGTAGCATCGAGGCTACGAGCTATGCTGCGGGCATCTGCCACAATGCCGAGAACGTTACCATCACCAACTGCCAGAACGACGCCTCGGTTACGGCTAACCGCGCTGCGGGCATCGCAAGCTGGCTCGCGGGTGCTAACACCGTAGTCGAGAATGTAGTGAACAATGGTGCTATCTCAGGTGAGTGGGGCGCTGCGGGCATCGCAAACCGCATGGAGGGTGCTATCTCTAAGGCGACGAACAATGGCGAGATTAGCTCTTCTAACTCCGAGCCCGCATCGGGTGTTGTCTGCATCATCTTGGGCGCATGCACCTTCGAGCAGTGCTTCAACTATGGCGATGTCATCTCTACACATGATAACCCCAATGCCTCAGCTGCGGGCATCCTCGGCCAGACACCCGGCGCTATGGCAACACTCAGCTACTGCGCTAACTATGGCAATGTCACCGCTACGAATAGCTACGCCGCAGGTATCGCCTATAGCCTCTACGGCACTATCAACGCCAGCTACTGCTACAACCACGGCAATATCCACGGTGCCGATGGCGCAGGTGGCATTGCACCTAAGGCGCAGTATGGCGCGGGCGACAAGGCTAACTACTGCTTGAACGCGGGCACTATCACCTCATCGAATGGCCTTACATACCAGGCTTCGAACATCAACACCGAGTGCTTCTACTACGACAATGGCGCATTGTTGAGCGTTGCTGACGGCAGCGCCGTGACCGATGCCGACGCCTTGGCTGTGCTCAATGGTGGCGCCGATGCTAACTTCTTCGAGGTCGACAATGGCAAAATCACCGTCATCGAGTAACCTTTCCAACCATAATACAACTTCCTGACAATCGGGGTGTCCAGCATTTGCTGAGCACCCCGATTAAATTAGTAATGAGTAACTCCATCGGTCACATCAAATCCTGCTCTGGCCCACTCTTTTTTGTCTAATTGCGTTAACTATGTTGCCAGCCCACAAAGTGATAATTGAAAAAAATCGTGGGTTTATTTGCAAAGTGGTCGAAAAAATTCTATCTTTGTGTGAATATTTCATTGCACAAAGCGGGTTGTGACCGGATAAGCAACCCGCGTGCGTGCATTGAAGCCGGATAATATTCACACGAAGTTAAGAACCAACTTTTTATTAACTTTTTATTTACTAAACATTTACATTTATGAAAGCGAGATTTTTAGCTTTAGCGGCATTGGTGCTTGGCTTAGCATCATGTCAGACAGAGCCTGAAGGTCTAAATGTAAACGTGGGTGGTGAGGTTGATACAACCATCACAGTAACCATCCCCGATACAGAGACCCGTGCAGGCGACACAAACAGCGCAAAGAGCGTATTTGAGAATGGTGTTCTTGGCACACCAGAGGACAACACAACTATGCGTTACATCCTTGAGATTTACTATGGCGAACGCTGCGCTGAGCGTCAGGTAAAGTTCAGCGATAACATCGAGACTATCACTTTCCCTGTACGTCTTGTTGCTGGTCGTGATTACAATTTCGTAGTTTGGGCGGATGTTGTCGTTAAGGAAGATAATGCCGTATTCGATGAGAATACTCCTGACAACCACTATGTAACAGTAAATGGTCTTACAAACGTAACCCTCAATGGTAATTGGGATGCAATGGATGAGAGCCGTGATGCATTTACTGGTTACTTCAACGTTCAGAAGTACTCTGCTTCATCATCAATCAACATTCCATTGACACGTCCTTTTGCAAAGTTGCGCGTTATCACTACTGATGTTGCAGACCTTGCAAAGCTTGGTCTTGAGGCTAAGACTGCAAAGGTGGTGTACACAACTCCTTACCGTGCTGGCTTCAATGCTGCAACTGGTACTGCTGTTGAACCTATCGAGGGTATTTGCAAGACTCACGATACATTTGCGATTGCTTCATATGGCGATAGCGAGGATGGCAAGCAGGTATTGTTTACAGACTACTTCTTCGCTACTGAGGATGTAGTAAAGTTTAAGTTGGCTGTTTACGATGATGTTGATGGACGTAATTACTTCGGTTCTGAGGAGTACTTCATATTTAATACTGATATCCCAGTTAAGCGTAACTATTTGACTACTATCCAGGGTAATATCCTTACAGATGGTAACAATGTTTCTGTTAAGGTTGAGGATGCATTTGCTCAGCCTGAGATTATTGAGAATCTTTGGGATGGCAAGACAGTTAAGCAGCCTGAGATGGATGCTGAGGGTAATTACCTTATCTACGAGGGTTCAGAGCTTGCATGGATTGCTGACCAGGTAAATGGTGTAACCCGCGCAGCAGGTAACAGTTTCAAGAATGAGACTATCAAACTCATGAAGGACATCAACCTCGACTACGAGCCATGGACCCCTATCGGTAATGGTGAGTATTCTAATATCTTTAACGGCACATTCGATGGACAGGGTCACACTATTGCTAATCTTTGCGTAACTAACGTAAAGTGTGCAGGTCTCTTTGGTGGCACAACTGGTGGCACATTCAAGAATCTCACTATCGATGGTGTTAAGTTGAACACTAACCACTATGCTGGTGCAATCGTAGCATGGACCGAGAGTGGTGCTACAACCGTAAAGATTGACAATTGCCATGTTAAGAATGCAAAGATTACCGTTACACCAGAGTTGGTTAATGGCAAGTATGACAATGGTGACAAGGCTGGTGCAATCGTTGGTCATGCATACGCTACAGACATCAATAGTTGTACTGCTGAGAACATTGAGATAACAGCATTCCGTGATGTTGCTGGTATCGCAGGTTACGCATCAAAGCGCTCTATCACCAACTGCTCTGTAAAGAATGCAGTTATCACTTCTGATCAGATTCACGAGTACGATGGCGATAAGGATGGTAACGCAGGTGTTATCGTAGGTCGCATTGGTGAGCCTGTCACTCTTGAGGGCAACACCACTGGTGAGAACGTAACAGTTATCCGCAAGGTTGACTCAACTAAGGAGTTTGAATATGCTTTGGCTGAGCGTCGCAATGATGACGTTATCTACGTTGGTAAGGGTGAGGTTGTTCTTCCTACTTCACTTGCCGTTTCTGGCATTGACAAGCTCACAGTCGAGGGTCTTGACACAGCTGCAGCTGTACAGTTCAGCAGCGTAGCAGGTGGTAGTGATGGCGGTTTGAACTGCTATGCTGATGGCACTGAGCTTATATTCAAGAACATCAAGGTTGTATCTCCTAACACAGGCTCGGCATACACTGGTGGCTTCGGTCGTGCAAATAGCGTATTGTTCGATAACTGCTATTACGAGGGTCAGTATCGTTCAATGAGCTATGTTAAGTTCGACAAGTGTACTATCGATCCTAAGGCATCGTACATCTATACCGACTATAGCAATGCTGACTTTGTAGAGTGTACTTTCAACTGCTCTGAGGGTAAGGGTATCCAGGTTTACAACGATGGTAACACTACAAATACCACTATCAACGTAACAAATTGTACCTTCACAGCTGCTAAGCAGGGTCAGACATGGGATGGTAAGCCTGTTACAGCTATCGACATCAACTCTAACGGTGAGAAGTTCGCTGTAAACATCAACAACTCTACTGCTACTGGCTTCCCTGAGGGCCTTTACACTGGCGAGTCATTGTTCAACATCAAGGGTGGTGCTGAGAATGTAACCATCAAGATTGATGGCAACACTTGGATTGGAAAGGGTATTATTGAGGATGAGAATGGCAACTTGGTTGTCAACTCACTAACAACTCTTAAGACTGCACTTGAGACTGCAGGTGCTGCAGGTGCTGGCAATACAACTATCGTATTCGCTGAGAATGCAAATATTGACATGTCAGGTGTAGAGTGGACTCCTATTAACGTTGATGGCTACCACGGTGCTGATATCGTAACTATCGATGGTAACAATGCTGTTATTAAGTGTCTTACTTCTTCACTCTTTGCTGGTGGTTTTGCTGGTGGTTCAGGCATTATTATTAAGAACCTCACAATCGAGGACTCAGCAATTGTTGCTGATAACACACAGGGTTATGGTGCATTTGTAAACTGCGCAGACTCAATGGATGTTATCACTCTTGAGAACTGCCACCTTAAGAACTCTTCAATTATCACTCCTAATAATGGCGCTAACGAGTCACGCATTGGTGGTCTTGTCGGTTGGACAGCTGGTTACAATGTAACTACAGATGGTCCAGTTGACTCATATGTTACCATCAAGAATTGTTCAGTTATTGGTTGTACACTGAAGGGTTCTGGTTCAATCGGTGCTATTTGCGGTCATGCTGGTGCCAACGCTGCAACTTACACAACTATTGAAGATTGTACTATTAAGAGCAATAACCTTATTTCTACAGATAATGGCGGATGGAGAGTAGGTGTTGTAGTAGGTACTGCAAACGTTGGTGAGGTAAATATCGAGAATATCACAGAGAGTGACAACACTCTTTCTCAAACTAACCAAACAGCTCCCGAGGGTGACAAGCGCAACTATTATGGTCGCTTTGTTCCCGGTACTACTGGCAAGCTAACAATTGATAATGTAGAGGTTGTTATCATCAACTCGCAAGATAACTTGAAGAAAGCCATTGCTAACGCAAAGGCAGGTGATACTATAACTATTGCTGGTGATATCACACTTTCAGAGGATTTAACACTTCCTGCAGGTATTATATTCAACGGTAACGGTAAGCAGATTAATGGTACAATCTATGCTGGCGGCGACCTCACATTTGTTGGTCATACAAAGGTTACAGCGTTTAGCGCATCATACTACGACCGCGTTATCACAATCGGTGAGGGTGCATGCCTCGAGGTGACTGGCACTGGTCGTGTATCTCTTGCATACGGCAATACATTCAATATCACTGGTTCTATTGAGAATGCAAAGACTGCTGATAAGGCAAACATCCAGCCATCATTGATTATCCCTGCTGGTATCTCTATCACTGGCGGTAGCGATGCAACAATGAATGTTACTAATGCTTACGTTCAGATTGGTAGCACATCGAGCAAGAATAATGCAGCTAATGGTGTGTTTACATTGAACTTTACTAACTCAATTGCTGAGTTCACTAACCAGTTGACTTTTGCAGAGCCAACAAGCGGTAAGAATCCTACTTTCAATTTGAACATTAAGGATAGCGTTCTTACAACTGGTACAAAGTTGATTCTTGCAGCACCAAAGTGCGAGATGAATGTAGACAATTCTACTATCAATATTAGCGCATACTTCGGTAATAGTGGTACCGTTAATCTAACAAATGGATCAGTATTGACAGGTTCATGTATTCAGGATAATGAAGGTATTAACCACAGAGGCTCTACCACCGTTGATAATTCTACATTTACTATTAACGCCACATCAACTGGTCATGCATTTAACGGTAAGGGTACAGGTTCTATCACAGCACAGAACGGTGCTACAGTCTCAGTAACCTACTACAAGGGTATAACTATCACTACTGATGCTACAAGTACATTTACTGGTACTGAGGTACAGTAATCAAATACTAAAAGCATAATACGCCACGCGCTTGTCTTCGGTCGAGTGCATAAAACTAAGCAACGCAAAAAAAACATACTTGCTTTCATATATGTTAAGGGTGTTGCGGATAGGGTTGTCCTTCGGGGCGACCCTTTTTTGTTTTTGTGGCGAAACTTTCTAACTTTGCATAAAATTATACTCGCTATGTTGCACCGCTTCACATCCAATATCGAGGGCATAGAGCAGCCTAAGCTCTTTACCTATCCATTCCACTATACGCCACACCCTCTGTGTAGGGTTGCAGCCGAGGAGGTGCAGGCATACCTCGCCTCGCGTGCCGAGTGGCATGAGGAGCTGTCGAAGGGTAAGATGTTCGGTGTACTGGTTGTTGAGGCCGAGGGCGCATTGGGCTTCTTGGCCGCCTTCTCGGGTAATCTTGCGGGAAGCAACGATCATGAATACTTTGTCCCTGCGGTATACGATATGCTGCGTCCAGGCGATTTTTTCAAGCGTGGTGAGGCCGATATTTCGGCTATAAATCAGCGCATTAAGGATTTGGAGGCGAGTGCGGAGTATCTTGCGGCAAGGAGTGGTCTTGCTGAGGCCGAGCGCGAGTGCGAGGAGCAACTCAAGGCTATCAAGGTGCGCCTGAAGGAGGGTAAGGAGTTGCGTAGTAGGCAGCGTGCTGAGGGTGTGTGCAGTGAGGAGATGTTGATACTTGCCTCGCAGAGAGAGAATGCCGAGGCACAGCGCTTAAAGCGAGCGGCAAAGGAGCGCGTGGAGCAGGCGGCAGCACACCTCGCAACACTACAAACCGAAATAGAGGAGCTTAAGGTGGAGCGTCAGCAGCGCTCGGCAGAGCTTCAGATGATGATATTTAGGGAGTTTAGGATGCTCAATGCCGAGGGTGTGGAGCGCGATCTCTGCGATTTGTTTGCCCCTACGGCACAGCAAGTGCCACCCGCGGGTGCGGGAGAGTGCGCAGCGCCCAAGCTGTTGCAGTACGCCTTTAAGATGGGTATGCGTCCCGTGGCTATGGCGGAGTTCTGGTGGGGTGCCTCGCCTAAGGGTGAGGTGCGCCAGCATGGCCTCTTCTATCCCGCTTGCAACGGCAAGTGCAAGCCCATTTTGAAGCATATGCTTGGGGGCCTTAATGTTGAACCTAACCCGCTGATGGAGATTGCACCACCCGAGCCAAAGGTAGTGTGGGAGGATGGCGATATTGTGGTCATTGATAAGCCGAGCGGCATGCTCTCGGTGAGGGGAAAGTCGGGTGTGCGCTCTGTCCAGGAGTGGGCCGAGGAGCGATACCCCGAGGCGATGATTGTCCACCGCCTCGACCAGTCTACATCTGGCATCCTTGTTATAGCAAAACATAAGGCAGCGCATGAGGCACTGCAAAGACAGTTTATATCGCGCACGGTTAAGAAGAGCTATGTGGCACTACTTGAGGGTGTTGTGGGCGTGAAGCAGGGTGAAATACGCCTACCCTTAAAACTCGATTATGAAAATCGCCCCCGCCAGATGGTAGCCGAGGATGGCCGCGCGGCGCATACTATATATGAGGTTGAGGGCTATGCTGAAGGTCGCACACGCATACGCTTCTATCCCGTTACAGGTCGCACGCACCAGTTGCGTGTCCATGCTGCCCATGCCGAGGGTCTAAATACCCCAATCGTCGGTGACGACATCTACGGCACAAGTGCCGAGCGCCTGATGCTCCATGCCGAGACCATAGAGTTTGAGCATCCCACCACGGGTGAGGTTATATCGCTATCGAGCAAAGCGGAGTTTTAGCAGAGTTTTCGACAAGCAGACAATATAGACTAGACAAACAGAAGGCGTTGCCAGATATCATATATTGATAGTGGCAACGCCCATTCCAATTACTCCCTACTAATACTAATATATATCGTTACTCTCGTACGTAGTGGGGCATCTCGGCGGGAATCTCCAATGAGAACTCAACAAGACCCGCTACATCGCCAGACTCGTACCAGGGTGTCTGGTATATGAGCTTGCGGATGCCACGCTTCTCGATGGTGTAGGCGTTATTCTCGCCATTGGTGATAAGGCGCTGGATAATCTGTCGCGAGCGCTCCGAGTGGCAAGGAATCATCGACTTGTTGCGCACATCGCCATTGACCTCCACAGAGCGCTTATTCTGATAGAGGACAACGCCATCGAGGTCGCAGACTGTGATAGCACAGGTCTTGAGGGTGTCGCCCCAGGGGCAACGAATATCGTCAAAGTTCATGGTTATAGGGGTTAGTTATTAGTTTATTCTATACACATTTTTGATGCCCTTGATGCGGCGGAGCGAGTGCAACAACATATCGACAATGCTGCTGCTTGGTACCTCGACCGTGAGTTGTGCCGTAGCCATACCATCGCCCTTGGGGTTATAGTTTATGCCACGCACGGCGAGCTTAAGCTCCTTGGTCGCCGTATCCATAATCGTCGTGGCGAGGCCAGGGATGTCGGCAGCCGTTATAGCTACGGTGACGCGGAAAGCACCTACGGCATCATCTCTCCAGCGCGCCTCCATAACGCGATAGGGATAGCGCTCACGCATACGGCGGGCATTGGGGCAGTCGCTGCGGTGGATGGTGATGCCCGAGTTGATGGTTACAAAGCCAAAGATGTCGTCACCCTTAATGGGGTTGCAGCAGCGGCCGAGTTTATACTCTATGTTGTTGATGCGCTCGTCGATAATGAGGGCATCGGTGCGGCGTGGAGCATCGGTCTCGCGCTCCTCGCGTAGGCGCGCCTTGCGCTCCTCGACCTCGGCGGCAGCCTGGCGGCGTGCCTCATCAGCCTCGCCCGAGAGCCACTGCACAAGGATGTTCTTCACGGCGCCGATGTCTACCTTCTGGTCGGCAATAAGTGTGTAGAGCTCGTTGCCGCGGCGCACCTTATAATATTTACACAGGTAGCCCACAGCCTCATCAATGGCGATGTCGAGCTTCCAGTTTTTAAGTTTACGCTCCAGCTCCTCACGGCCGAGGCGGGCATGCTTCTGCTGCTCCTCGCGCAGGTAGGCGCGGATGCGGGTGCGTGCCTTCTGCGTGACACATATCGAGAGCCAGTCGGCCTTGGGGGTCTGATCCTTACGCGTGAGCACCTCGCAGATGTCGCCATTGCGCAGCTGCTCCTTGATGGGCACAACGCGGCCACCCACCTTGCCACCCACGCATACTGCGCCGAGCGAGGTGTGTATGTCGAAGGCGAAATCGAGGACTGTGGCGCCCTCGGGGAGCTTGCGTATGTCGCCCGAAGGGGTGAAGACGAAGATCTCGCCCGACGAGGGCTTAGCATCGAAGCGGTGGGCGATAGACTCCGAGGTGGTATCCTCGAGCAATGTGCGTAGTCTCTGCAACCACTCCTCTGCGCCCATGCCACCCTGCTTAACACCTTTATAGCGCCAGTGTGCGGCGATACCGCGCTCTGCGACCTCGTCCATGCGCTCGGTGCGTATCTGCACCTCTACCCAGCGGCCATCCTCCGTGACGACGGTGGTGTGCAACGACTCATAACCATTCGACTTGGGAATAGATATCCAGTCGCGCATACGCTCAGGGTTGGGGGTATATAGGTCGGTGACGTGCGAGAAGACGGTCCAGCATAGGCGCTTCTCGCTCTCGCGGGGGCAGTCGATGATGATGCGGAGGGCGAAGATGTCGTAGACGCCATCGAAGTCCACCTTCTGCTTGCGCATCTTCTGGAAGATAGAGAAGACGGACTTGGTACGGCTCTTGATGTGGTACTGAATGCCGTCGCGGTCCAAGAGTGCACGCACGGGAGTTAGGAAGCGCTCGATAAATGCCATGCGCTCCGCCTCGCTCTCCTTAAGTTCGTGTACGATATGATTATATGTCTCCGTCTCGAGATATTTCAATGACAGATCCTCAAGTTCGCTCTTGATGCTATAGAGTCCGAGTTTATGCGCAATCTGTGCGTAGAGGTTAAGGCTCTCCCAGCTCTTTGCGCGGCGCTTCTTCTCGGGGAAGAGGTCGAGTGAGCGCATAACCTCGAGGCGGTCGGCGAGCTTGATGAGTATCACGCGAGGATCCTCGGAGTAGGATACGATCATGTCGCGGAAGTCCGAGGCCTGCTCCTTAGAGGCCTTGAGCTTGATGTCCGAAATCTTACATAGCGCGAGGGTGATGCCAAGCACCTCCTCGCCATAGTCGCGGCGTATGGTGGCGCTATACTCCTCCAAGCGCTCGGAGTGGTGCTGCGTGGCGATGCGCACAACGTCGTGCACGATAGCGGCGATGGTGGAGTTACGACCGAGGCCAATCTCCTCTGCCACGATGCGTGCCACGGCGACGCCATGGTCGAGCATGGGGTTGTTGTCGTAGCGGCGTGCGCCAAAGCCCTCAAGGGCCTCGGCCGCGAAGCATAGTGCATTGTCTACCATCTCGGCACTATTTGCAGAGAAGGTCTTGGCTACAAGTGTGCGGAAATCGCTATATCTGTCTAATGCGCTGCTATTCATAGTGTTGGAGTTTTAGTCGTTTGGTTTGCGTACTACTACGAGGTCGTCGTTGCCAACAGCATGGCGTTGGCGCTCCTCGGGGCTTAGTAGTTCGCTTACGGCTATGCGCTCGACGATGAAACCCGCCTCAGCAAGGCGTAGGTCGTAGTCGCGGCCATAGACGCGGCGGTGGTCGTACTGGCCAAAGAGGCGTGTGCGCTCCTTGGCATCGGTGATGGTGTCGTCCTCGAAGGTTGTGGCGCGCGACCTATCCTCCGGAACGAGCATTATGCCCCAGCCTCCAGGCTTCAGGATGCGGTGCAACTCCTTGAGGGCCAACCTGTCATCCTCGACATGCTCCAAGAGGTGGTTGCATATCACCACATCTATAGAACGCGCCTCGAGGGGTATATGTTGTACGTCGAAGTGCATATCTGCCAATGGCGACTCCAAATCGGCGGTTACGTATCGCTCCCTAAGCCCCTTGTAGTGGCGTTTGAAGTGGCGCATAAGCGACACCTCGGGGGCGATGTGTAGTATGTGGGGGTGTGAGGCGAAGAGATCGCTATGGCGCTGCAGCCAGAGCCATATAAGGCGGTGACGCTCAAGTGACAAGCAGCGCGGACATAGGGCATCCTCGCGCGAGGTGACATAGCCGTAGGGTAGGAACTTACGGCGGCGTGCACCACATATGGGACACTCCCTACCACGGCCGAGGTAACACAAGCCCATGATGGGGACTGCCCACCCCGCCATGCGCTGCAACCAGCCGCGCGGGATGTGGTTCAAAGCCCAGCGTATAGCACCCTTAAGCATAGTGTTAGAGCGTTGGGGTGGTTATCTTATTTAGCTCCTCGCGTGTAAGGGCGAGCTGACGACGGCACTCCTCAACAAGCTCATTGGCGCGCTTGACGGTGGGGGCGAGCTCGTTAATCTCAACCTTGCCACTACGCAAGTTCTCCAATATCTGCTCCAGCTCCTTGACAGCCTCGGTGTAGCTGATCTCTAATTTCGAAGTCTTCTTTGCCATATATATCTTACTCTATTTTCGGTGTTATACTCCTAATCTCTGCGCCAACGATGCCATCCAAGAGTTCGATGTCGACGCTCTGACCTACGTGGGTGTTGGCTATGCTCCTAATTGCACCATCCTGGTTGCGTGCTACGGCAAAGCCGAGGCGTAGGATGTTGTCGATGGAGTAGCTCTTAAGGGCGCGCTCCGCCTCGTTGAGCCTCTGCTCCTCGCTGGAGAAGATAAGCTCTATGCGGTTGTGTATATTGTTGTTTATAAGCTCTATGCGATTGAGCGAGTCGTTGATGTAGCCCGTGGCGAAGCGCTCAATATTAGTGCCGTAGGTGTAGATGCGCATATCCTCATTCTGCAAGCGGCTTTCGACGAGGTAGGCGATGTCGGCGGCGATGTTGTCGACTAAGTTCATCTCGTAGTCTGCCATCTCAACAAGCTTTGTGGCCACAGCCGTGGGCGTCTTAAGCGAGGTGTGGGCAACCATATCTACAACCGAGACATCCTTGTCGTGGCCTATGCCCGAGAAGATGGGTAAGGGGAACTGCGCAACATACGAGGCGATGAGGTAGGAGTCGAAGAGAGCGAGGTCGCTGGTGGAACCTCCACCGCGGATGATAGCTACGACGTCGAACTCATCCTCCCTCGCGGCAATGGCCGAGAGTGCCGCCACGATGCTCTCCTCAGCAGCATCACCCTGCATAAGGCTGCGAAATAGGGTGGTCTCGAAACGGTAGGTGTTGCGACATAGCTCGTTCATAAAGTCTTGGTAGCCAGCTGCGGTGTCGCTCGAGACGATGGCTATGCGTAGCGTGGGGCGGGGGAGTGTTAACTCACGGTTCATATCCCACACGCCATCCTGCTGCAGGCGCGCTATTGTCTCGCGGCGGCGGCGCTCCACCTCGCCAAGAGTATAGCGAGGGTCGAGGTCGATAATCTGCAGCGAGAAGCCGTATACCTCGTGGTAGCTAACAACGACACGCACCAGAACGCGTAGTCCTGCACGGAGCGTAGCGCCCGTTGCCGCCTCGAACATAGATGCCATAGGAGCCCATGCCGACTTCCAAATCACGGCACGTGCCTCAGCACGTGGAGCGCCATCTGTCGAGCCCTTCTCCACAAGGTTGAGGTAGCAGTGGCCCGAGCGGTTGACCTTGAGTTCCGAGATCTCGGAACTAATCCACAGAGGGTCGCGAAAGCGACTCTCGAGCGTGGCGCGCACCATGCGCTGTAGGTCGAGAAGCGTGAGGCTATGCTCGGATGTAGGGGTCATATTCTGCATAGTTCTTTAGCGTATTATGACGTATGGATCTTTGGGTAGCTCCTTACCTAACGGTAGTTGTATGTTAACAAGTTGGAGGCTCGCAATAGCCTTGCCATCGCGCATGGCGGGTTGCCATCGCGGTGCCTCCTCTATAGCCTTTGTCACACGCTTAAGGAACTGGCGCGAGGTGGTGTCGAGCACCTCTACTATCTCCACAGTACCCTCCTCGGTAACGTTTATGCGCAGCGAGGCACGCTCGGCGGGCATACTCTCGCTCCACTTAATCTCGTTGGCGAGGTAGAGGGTGAAGTTATCGAAGCCCTCGGCAGAGAAGGTGGCTGGGGTGTCGAACTTTAGGCGCACCATGATGACACCCTCGCTTGCGGCAAGACCCCACACAGCGATGGTATCCTCGTCGGCAGGGAGCACGTCGATAGACTCTATATCCTCCTGCGGAATGCCCTCGATGCTCTCCACAGCCCTGCCATTAACAACATAGAGGGGTTGTTGTGCCCAGAGTGTTGAGCCCAAAAGAAGGGTGAGGAGTGTGACGGCGATGCGCATTGTTAGAGCTTGAATTTGTATGATATGCCAAAGGTGTGGCGCCACTCATTCTCCTGGTAGAAGCCCTTGAGTGTGCCCTTGTTGGCTCTATAGTCAATGTTGTACTTGCTATCGTAGTCGAAGTAGTAGTAGAACTCGAGGCGGTGGTTACGTGTGATGCGATACTTGGCACCGAGGCCTGTGCGATAGCGAGTGATGTAGTTGTCGAAATCGAAGGGGTCGGTCTTGTAGTTCCACACAGCCTGAGGGGCGTTGAGCGTGTTGTGGAGCTCGAAGAAAATGTAGGGTGACCACTTCGAGTGGCGGATGTTATACTCGGCCATAAGGCGTGAGCGAAGTATCATCTCGTGGGGCATCTTCTCGTAGCGGTTTACAGAGTCGGTACGGTAGGTGGTCTGCACACGCTCGCGGAGTGATAGCTCCACGCGGCCAATCTTCACACCTGTCTCGAGGTTGATGTGGAGGCGGTGGCGAGGCTTCTCCCAGGCGCTCTTGCCGCTGTCGTAGCCGTTGATAATGATATACTCGGCGCCAAAGCTGAAGTGGTCGTTTACCTCGTAGCCTATGCCTACAGATGTGTGGAAGCAGTCGACAGAACCAAGGTCATTCTTAAGGCGTAACTGGAGACCAGCCTCTACGGATAGGTTCTTCACGGGCTCCCACTCGAAGGCTCCCTGCACGCGGCCACGGAAGTCGTTGGTTGTGGGGCGTACAGAGGCTACGGGCTCCTGCGCAAGAGCAGTCGTAGCAAGGGCTACGAGTGCCACAAAGGTTAGTATTGCTCGTTTCATAAGTTGTTGATTACTTGTTAAATGCATTCTTTTCGTTGATTTTCATTGTGTCGTCTGATGTGGGGTGCTCACCATTTGCTGGGGTGTAGTAGACCTTTAGGAAGGCTACGTCGCGCAAGAAGTCGACGTTGCCCACCTCCACACGGTTTATCTTGTGGCCGAGGCGGCTCTCCAAGTCGGCGATAAGTTCCTCGCGGCGCTCGGGGCGTATAAGCTCGATGCGCTCGAAGCAGATGAGCTTCGATACCTCACGTTTGCGGCCAATGACATACTCCACAACGGCGAGTAGGGCAATTAGTAGCGCGTTAGCCAGAATTAGGCTATCGTTGATGGTGTTGATGCCGTTGATAACAGCCGTGGCGATGGTGACGAAGAGGTATGTCATCTCGCGGATGGGTACCATTTCGGTGCGGTAGCGCATGATGCCAAAGATCATGAAGAGACCCAAGCCCACGGTGATGTCGAGGCTCACGCCACCCATGAAGTAGAGCAGCAGAAAGACTACGGCCGAGAAGAGCATGAAGGTGACACTGAAGCCCTTGTTATGGCTCTTGGGGTAGTAGAAGAGCCAAACGAGGATGGAGCATATAACCATGTTGAAGATGAACTGCACGGTTAGGCTCATCGCGGGTGATAGGTCGAGCGTCGAGAGGTCTATAATGCTGCGCTCGGCATTTTCGAGTGCTTCGATGTCGTTGTCGAGCATTGTGCGTGGGGTTGCCAAATTTAGGATATTCATGGGTGCAGTGTTATTTGTTAGTTTTAATTATCTCGTTGGTGCCGAGACGCTTGGCTATGTTACGTAGCTTGGCCTTGAAGCGGTTACACTTGATTCCATCTACTGTGAGCGTAGTGCCCAAGCAGTACTTGCTGACTTTAAGAGGGCGGATGCGCATGTCGAGCATTGTGCTCTTGAGTTCCGATATCGCGTTTCCATCCTGCTTAAGCTCCACAATAGCCATCGTGGGTATCGAGGCTCGAGTGTGGTGGCGCATATCTTCGTACTCCAAAGCGAGGTCTATCGTCAGGCGCTCCGTGAGGCGAGGGTTGACAAGCGTGATGCGCACAAAGCGTGTGGCAAGAGCTGGCGATATCGCCGCGTGGGGGTAGCGGCCATGCTCCTTGTAAAAAGAGCTTGCCTCAGCACTCTCGGCGAAGGAGTAAAAGTTGTCGCGCGCTATCTCCGTGCGGCGCTTCTTGGTGCGTCCGCGGTTGCTCTTATTCTTTATCTCGAGGAACGTGAGACCCGTCTCAACGTACGTGCGTGTGCGCACCTTCTGGCGCGTTAGCTGGCGGTTGTGGTGGGCGACATACATATCGCGCAGGGCGGTGTCGTAGTAGAGGGTGTCGTAGCGACAGGCACGCACGCCATTGATGACCTGCACGCGGTAGCCACACTCGGCCATGTGCTCCAGGAGTGTCAGCACCTCATCTTCCGCAAGGACATACTTCGTGTCGATGCGGTTCATGAGCTTTACGCCGCGCATCTCGTCGAGCGTGATGGTGGCCATATGTGCCCACAAGGGGAGGCTGTTGAGGCTCTCGTATGTCATGGGCAGGCTCTGCATCACTACTCGTAGACGTATTCAAATTGACGGTAGGAGTTGAGCTTGCCGTCGGCATTGTAGTTCATGCGGCGGGTGCATACACCATTGGCGTCGTACTCGAAGGTTCGAATCTTAGAGAGGCGGTTGCGCTCGTCGTAAACGCGCTCCTTGATTAGCTGACCCTGGGCGTTGTACTCAAACGTCGAGCGCCACGCAAGGCGTGTGCCGTAGTCGCTATACTCCGCCTCCTCGATAAGCTGACCCTGGGCGTTGTAGGTCTCGGCATGGTCCACCCACTTCTTCTTGCCATCGGGCGTGGTCTTCCACTCGTAGACGGTAAGCTGCTTACTCTTCTCGCGTGCCATAGCTACGCGATCGGGGCTCTGCGCAAGGGCCACCATGGCGAAGAGAAGCATGACTATTGTCGTGGTTATATATTTGAGTCTCATCCTGATAAGGCTTTTGGTGATAAACAAAACGACCAAACCCATTAGGGTCTGGTCGATATGTCGGATTATCCCGAAATATTGTGTCAACCTTTCCCCGTAGTCTACAACTCGCTCTCCTTCAAACGCTCGGCGTTCTCGGCTACGATGAGCTGGTCGATGACATCCTGAATGTCGCCGTCCATAAATGCTGAGAGGTTGTAGATAGTGTAGTTGATACGGTGGTCAGTGATACGTCCCTGGGGATAGTTGTAGGTACGAATCTTTGCCGAACGGTCACCTGTAGATACCATGGTCTTACGCTTCGATGCAATCTCATCGAGGTACTTAGAGTACTCGAGGTTAAATACTCGTGTACGCAACTCCTCGAATGCCTTGTCGAAGTTCTTGAGCTGTGACTTCTGATCCTGACACTGCACCACGATACCTGTGGGGATGTGGGTAAGACGAATAGCAGAGTAGGTGGTGTTCACCGACTGACCACCAGGACCCGATGCACAGAAGATATCCTTGCGGATGTCGTTCATCGAAATCTCTACGTCGAACTCCTCAGCCTCGGGCAATACAGCCACAGAGGCAGCAGAGGTGTGTACACGACCCTGTGTCTCTGTCTGGGGAACGCGCTGCACGCGGTGTACGCCCGACTCATACTTTAATGTGCCGTATACGCTCTGGCCTGTAACCTTGAGCACTACCTCCTTGTAGCCACCCGCAGCGCCATCAGACGATGAGGTGATCTCGTAGCGCCAGCCCTTAGATTCGATATACTTGGTGTACATGCGGAGAAGGTCGCCAGCGAAGATGGCTGCCTCGTCACCACCAGTACCACCACGAATCTCGACGATAGCGTTCTTGTCGTCCTGGGGATCTTTGGGGATAAGAAGGAGCTTGATCTCCTCCTCCATCTTCTCGATTGCAGGCTCGAGGGTTGCAACCTCCTCGCGTGCAATCTCGCGGAACTCCTCGTCCTTCTCGTTTGCAAGCACATCCTTAGCCTCTGCGATGTTGGCGAGTGCTGTGCGGAAGCGATCCGATGTCTCAACGATGGGCTCGAGTTCCTTAAACTCCTTTGTGAGCTGCACAAACTGCTTAACGTCGGCAATCACCTCGGGATCGGTGAGCTTCTGACCAATCTCCTCGTACTTGAGCTTCAAACCGTCAAGGCGAATCAATATTGAATTATCTGCCATATTCTACTTCGGTTATGTTTTTGCGGAGGCGGTTGCCCCCTATGTTAATATTATTCGTGCGCAAATATAACGAATTTTTTTTATTCTTCATCTATTATGCCGCCACTTTGCAACGCAGGAATTTTCTCGGCCTCTGTTGCGCCAATTCATTGATGGTTAAACGTTTTGATTTCTTTCTAAAATTTTTGGTAAAAATATTTAACAAAAACTCTTGACAAGGGCTTTTTGCTGTTGTATATTTGCACTGTCAAACCTCCGATAAGCACTCGGTAATTAGAGCGCGATTAAGAGTTGTCAACATCCATAAATAGTGGTTATAGTGCTATTTAGGTGGGGTTATCGACAAATATTAACAGGAAGTAAACATAGTTATTAACATTTTAAAGTACGTCATATAGTGTGGCGTAGCGTGGAGATTAATGTCAAATCCTTAAAATTAAAATATTTAATTATGAAATTTATTTCAATACCTAAAAATGGCTCGTCGTGGAGGGAGCGATTGCCCTATAGTTTTAATACGGAGAGCCAAGAAAAGCAAGATGTGACCCTGGAGATTGTCAACTCCACAACGGGTGTCCTATTGGGAACGATGCGGCTCTATGGCGTAACCGAAGCGGAGGTGGACATTGCGCCATACATCCGTCAGCATCTCTCGCTGGCGCCTCTCGATACCTCGCGTCAGGTCGACTTGCAGGTGTCGCCCTCGGCGATAAGCGTTATAGTGAGGGTTGGGGGTGTGGCATCTGAGGCGAGGGTATTTTTTCGCATGGGCTTCGACTACTCGGCGGTGGGTGTGCTAAGCGGCGCTCCTCAGTCGCAGACAATACTCAGCGGAGAGACCATACGTCTTACAATCTTCTCGCAATCGAGAGTAGATGCTACAGTCACCGTGACGGGAGGCAAGGGCCCAACGGTGAAGTGCGAGGGTTTGACCTATGGCATGCCGATGGAGCTTATTGTGCCTACGAGGGTGCTTAGTGGTGCTGAGAGGGTGAGTGTGATGTTGCGTTGCGACGGCAAGGGTGTTATAGTCTACACCTACAACGTGGCACCGCGCCTAAGTACGGCGCAGCGTTTAGTATGGTACAATGCTAAAGGAGGCATCGAGAGCTACCTTTTTGACCATGCTATGCACCTGAATTACACCGTAAGTAGGGAGGATGACCATGCCACGGGGGCAAAGAGTGTGGATGGCAGAGTGAGGTATAGACTATGTTCGGGATGTGAGTTGCAGGCCGAGATGGATCGCATCACGCAGCTAATGCTCTCGCCTGTGGTATACCGAGAGGTGGGTGGAATCTGTCGTGAGGTGGCTGTTGAGAGCCGCGAGGTGGAGTTCGACAGCAAGGGCCTGTTGCATACGCTAAAGTTGGACCTTAGTGAGGCATGGAAAGGGGGTAAGCTATGGTAGTGCTACGAGTTGATGGCGTGGAGTGCCCCTTGCGTAGTCAGCGCGTCGACCTGCCGGGACATAGTGCAAAGATATATGAGTCGGTGCAGATGTGGCGCGAGCAGAGGGAGGTGAGGCTCGACGTTGTGGCCACGCCAGCTATGATGAGCCTCTTTTGTCACGCCGAGGATATGCACCGCGCCGAGGATTTTAATTGCAGCCGTCATGTTGGAGTGGTTGAGGTGGATGGTGTGGTGCTCTTCGAGGGAGATGCTATTTGCGAGGGTGTGGAGCGTAGTGGCACAGAGTTGTACTACCGCATATTGCTGAGTACCAAGGGCCACGACTGGGCGCACAATGCTGCGCGAACACGCCTCAAAAATAGTGATATGGGTGTCGAGGTAGACTTCTCGCTCCTCGGTGTGGAGGATAGTTGGGAGGGTGATAGAGTGGTGCGTATGCTGCCGTTGCGCTACGATAGCTACCCCGAGTTGGAGGGCACGGGGCAGTATGCCACACAGCGAGTGCTTATGCCCCATGAGTACCACCCCTTTATCTCGGTTGTGGATGTGGTGCGCAGTATTGCACGAAGTGCTGGCTACACGCTGCGTAGTCGCTTCTTCGATTCGGAGGTTGCAAAGAGGTTGCTTATGAGCGGTGCCTACCGCAGTGTGGATAACACACTCTTAAACTCAACAATGGGCTTCAAGGCCTTCAGAACCCACTCCACATCGCAGTATGCCGACGTGGATGGCCGTGTGACGGTGTGGACGCCGATTACGGGTTCGAACATCGGTGCTATTGTCGACACGGTAAACCCCAACGTGGTTGACGAGGATGGCAACCCTATGAGCGAGGCCTATAGCAATGGCGGCTGCTTCACCTTTGATGATGGACGCCCCATCTTTAGACCCAAGCGCGAGGTGAGCGTGGCTTTCGATATGCACCTGAGCTACACCACGGAGTATCGCATAGACTCGTCGCGTGAGTTGCGTGGTTTCAAGAGGCTACACTTGGCAAACAACTGCACGGTCGATGTCACGCTGCAAAACCCATTCGTCGATGTGCGCCATGATGTCAACTCGCGCCTCGAGCACAAACTCTTCATCTTTGGCTACGACCCAGGGTATGAGTATCGCCTCGAGGGCGTGGGTAGCGTCTCAGGCAGGGTGAGCACCGTAAACTTCAGCCCTGGATATAGCGGAAGCACGAGGTTGATGTATAGAAAGGTGGGCGAGATTATCTACGCTGAGTATCCCGACGACTGGGCCCTCTACGAGGGTTACGTCTCGGAGACGGGAACACGAAGGGTGGAGGTCAACGTGCGCACCCCATATGAGGTGGTTACCCCCTCTTCGCCCAAGTTCTTCAACGACATCCACTTCGAGGGTGCAATTCCCGGTCAGCAGTTGACGCTCCATGCAGGCTGTAGTGTGACGCCCATCTTTGGTGGCGTGCCAGCATATGGCGATAAGTTGACCTTTTCCGACATCGCAAATATCGATGTCTCGCAGTCCGAGGTGCTCGAGGCTGTGGCGCACCTCTTCAACCTACGCATCTGCAGCCACGCCCCCACAAAGATGCTCTACATAGAGCCCTACGACGACTTCTATGGTGGGGATGTTGTCGACTGGCGAAGTCGCCAGGTGGGCGATGGTGAGTTTGTCGGCGAGTGCGCTGTGGATGGTTTCGAGAGGTATGTACTTGGCTATCAGCCCTCAGATGGTGCCGTAGCATACTTCACCAAGGGTGAGGAGGGCGAGTTGGGAACCTGGGAATGTCATGTTGAGAACTATGCCGCTAAGCGTAGCACGAAGGTATCTCTCAACCCCCTCTTTCATCCCATCGCCTCCTTCGACGGCGCTAATGCCGCAGCACCCTCAGCCCTGGTGCTCACCGTGGGTGACCGCGATATGCTCAGCGAAGTGGAGTACATCGAACCACGTGTGGTGCTCTATCACGGCATCGTCTCGCTCCCCGAGGGTGAACGTTGGCCCACGCTGTCGGGGCGTGACGGCTACCCCTATGCTGCGTTCCACTCCAAGGAGGTGGGTATGACGCTTGCTTTCGACGATAGAGAGGGGTGCGAGGGTCTGCACCGCTACTACGACACCGAGATTGCGGAGGCCACCACGCGTCAGATGGTGGAGTGCGACATACGCTTAACACCCGCGGAGTATGCGGCGCTTAGCGACCCTGAGGGTGATGTTACGCTACGCTCACTCTTTCGCCTCGAGGTGTGCGGTCAGAACTCCACGTTTAGGCTCGAGCGCATCGAGGCTTACGACACCGCTACGTATGTTGCACACTGCATCTTTGTGCGCCGCATGGTAGACTAATCTTAAACTATTAATACTCAGTAAAAATGGATCAAACGCATAGCACAAAGTCTCCTCTTCGTCCTCGCGCCTCGCGACGATATGAACGCCTCATTGGCACGCTTATAAATCACGACATGCTCGACTACAAGGGGCTTGAGCGGAGAGTTATGCACCGCCGTGTCATGCAACTCACGGGGCGGTACAGGGGTAGGTGTCATGCCATGGGGCTCACGGCAAAGGAGTTTAACTGCTCCTTCGAGAAGGTGCGCCGTGCAGTCTATGAGATCGAAAACGAGAAATCAAACCTTACGACTATGAATTCGACAATTAAAATCAACAACGAGACCGAGGTTGCCACGATAGACATCGAGGGTACCATAGGTCTATCGGAGTCGTGGCAGTTCGACAACCCAGAGAGCCGCGTTACGACCTATGAGCGATTTAAGGAGTGCGTTGCGCGCATCGCCGACCTGCGTAATGCACGTATCAGGGTCAATATCCGCTCTACGGGTGGCGATGTCAACGATGCGATGCTTATCTACGAGGCTCTGCGTGCCACGGGTGCGCATGTCACCACCTGCTGCTACGGCTACACCGCCTCTGCTGCCACCATCGTGGCGCAGGCGGCAAGCGAGGGGTGTCGACTAATTGCCCCCACGTCGCTCTACCTTGTCCACAACTCGCTATGCTCCGTCGAGGGTAATGCCGAGGAGCTTGAGGCAGAAGTTGAGCTACTGCGCCAGACCGATGCGCGCATCGCTGAGATATATGCCTGCCACTCGGGTCGAGGCATCGAGGAGATTGCAGCACTCATGGCTGAGAATGGTGGCCGTGGCCGCTGGCTCTCACCCACAGAGGTTGTGGCATTGGGTCTTGCCGATGCCGTTGATGGTGGAACTGCACTCTCGCCTCAGCCTGAGAAGGAGGTGCCCGCTGTGAAGCGCGGCGTGCAGGCTCTACTTAGTGCCATAGGCATTGGCGGAGATGATGCCCCCGATGTCGCCGACGACGTAAACTACATCCCGCACGATGTCACGCACTCGGCTGTAGCCTTCGATGAGGGGCAGACAAAGGTGGCGCGCACCAAGCTTAAAGAGGTGGAGGATCCCGATTTGAGGGAGGCTCCGCGCGATGATCGTAAGCGTGCCTACGATAGCGATGCTAAGGCCATGCGCTTCAGATAAAAGCAGTCATCATAACAGATAATTAAAATAACCGCTAACATTCGTTAGCATAATAACTTACCAACTAACTAAAACCTTACTACTATGGGAATTATTGAAAATCCTAAGACCTACACTGGTCGTGACCTCGAGACAATCTTTTTCCGCCCAATGTTTGCTGGCGAGAGCGCCGAGCAGCTTGGCATCCACACACTCTACAACATGCCTGTGCCCACCACGGTGCAGATGTGGAGCCCCCGTGCCGACATCCTTAAGGAGTACTCTTCGGGCTGGGATGGTGGCGACTCGGCACTCCGCAAGCAGAAGCGCATAGAGCTCTACAAGGTTAAGGCAGAGGTGGGTTTCTCTGCTTCAGACTACTTCCAGCAGGTCTACGAGCTTATCACGGGTCGTGCCGATGTAAATATGGACGACCTCACAGGCTCGGAACTCGAGCAGGCCGAGACCGAGATGTTCCGCCGCGCTATCGCCGAGAGTGTGCGCGTTACGATGTGGGTGGGCGATGTCCGCGCTACGCAGTACAACAAGTTCAATGGCTTCTTAACTCTTGCGGCGAAGTATGCTGGCGAGTCGGCGAATATGCCTGTTGTTGATTGTAGTGATGTGACACCCGATGCCGATAGTGTCGTAGATGTGTTGCGCCGCATGTGGCTCGCTGCGCCCCCTGCGCTCAAGGCTCTTAAGGGTGAGGGTAATCTCGTCTTCTTCCTCACCACCGACCTCTACGATGCCTATGAGCACTATCTCGACCAGTTTGGTGCTGATGGCACATATACCGACCTTGTGTCGGGTCGAAGAGAGTTGTCGTACCACGGCATCAAGCTCGTAGATATGGGCGTGTCGCAGTATATGCCTCTCAGCTCTACGAAGGCCTCGACCTTCTGTATGCTCACCGACCGCCGTAACCTTGTCTTGGCGGTGAATACGGCCGACTACCCAGGCTCGGAGGTGCGCATGTGGTATAACCCCGACGAGATGGAGAACCGCCAGCGTGCAGTCTTTATGGTGGGCTGCGAGATTTTGGATGAGGAGCTCCTTGTTTTTGCTGACTTCGCTAACAACTAATAGTGTGAATTATGTCACAGAATGTAAAATGCTGGCGTGTGGCTGCTACACGCAACCGTGCCGAGCCCCTCTTGGGTCTCGGTACGGCACCCGCAGCGGTGTCGGACAGGGTGTGGCCGTGGGGTGGCGATAATATGCTGCCGTATGCTCTCTCGCTTATCGCGCGCAACTCGGTGGCACACCGCCGTATCATCAACGATAAGGCCGACTATATCGCTGGTAAGGGCGTCATGTGCGACGAGGGTGTTGCGGTGGTTAAGTCTTTGATAGGTAGGGCTAATGGCTCGGGTGATACGCTGCGTAGTGTCATCGCACGCTTGGCCCTCGACGAGGCGATGTTTGGTAATGCCTTTATGGAGGTTGTAACCGATGCCCAGAGGTCGTTCCTCTCGCTCTACCATGTCGATGCCTCCACCTGTCGCTTAGCGCGCGACTCGGAGCATGTCGTCATGCACCACGACTGGTCGCAGTTTCGTAGCGGGGAGGCTACTACGCTGCCTCTATACCCCAACTTCGAGGCGCAGAGCGATGGCACACTACGCGCCATAGTTCACTACAAGGATTATGAGCCTATGTTCTCGCACTATGGTGTTGCACCCTACGTTGCGGGATTGGATGCCGCGGCCATCCTCTACAAGACAGACCGCTGGAATGTCTCGCGCATAGACAACTCCTTCCAGCTCTCGGGTGTTATGATGCTCGATGGTGCCGTGGGCAACGAGGAGGAGGCCGATCGCATGGTGCGCATGGCCGAGGAGAGGTTTGCGGGTAACCCTGGTCAGGTGCTCTTCGTGTTGCGTGAGTCGGGCGATGGCGATAGTTCGCGCTTCATACCTATCGACTCGAGCGCCGATGGCGACTGGGCGAAGCTCCACGAGCAGGCTGAGAGTGACCTTGTGGTGGCGCACTCATGGTTCCGCTCACTAAGTGGCTTAGACTACTCCTCGGGCTTCTCCACCGACCGTATTCTGCATGAGTATGAGGTGGCGCTAAACACCGTCATCCTCTCGGAGCAGGAGCAGTTATTAGAGCCTATACGCCACATCATAAGTGAGTTGTTTGGTGTTGATGCCTCGTCGTTGGCTATTGTGAATAAGCCTCCGGTATACACCAAGCCGAGCTATATGAGGGTGTGGGAGGCGCGCAAGGCCGATGGCCTCGACTACGATGAGAGTGATCCCGCGCAGCAGCTCTTCCTTGCCGAGCTGACGCGTTCAAACAACAAAACATGATGCTATGAAGACGTTAATAACTGCGGAGAGGGCCTACGCCTTGGTCTTCTCCACCGAGGAGCCATATAGCGCCGCAGCAATCACGGAGGCCGACATCGCCGAGGCTGAGAGTCGCTACCTTATGCCCATTGTGGGCGAGGAGCTATACAACGCCCTTGCTGCATATAGTGACCTTGTGGCGGAGTATGTAGAGCCTATGGTTGCGGCCTGGGTGCGCTATATTGTCGAGCCCCACCTCGCGGCGCGCTGCTGTACCTGCTATGCCGAGGGTCGTGTGACCGAAGCGGTGAACGACCACACGGAACGTGTTATGCGTGCGCTAAGGGAGAAGGCCGTGGCACTCACGCGCCGCCTCTCGGAACATCTCAACTCGCATAGTGCCGACTATGCGGAGTATAACCCTAAAACTAACCCCCTAAATCGTTGTTTTATCTATGGAAATATTATTCAAGTATCTTAGCGGTGCTGTCGTGGCACTTTTGGGTATGCTTTGCCCCATAACCCCACTTATCGCCTCGGCGATGCTCTTTATTTCTATCGACTTTCTCACGGGCATTTTTGCCTCGCGTGCCGAGGCTAAGCGTGCGGGTGAAAGTTGGCGCTTGGAGAGCCGCAAGGCGTGGCGCACCGTGGCAAAGGCGGGATTTGTGGCCCTCGCCATCGTCATGATGTGGATTATAGACTCTACGATCCTCGGCTTTATGCACCTCAATCTCGCCAATATCTTCACGGGCTTTGTCTGCGGTGTGGAGCTATGGTCGTTTGTTGAGAATGCTGCACGCATAAGTGGTGCTCCGCTCTTCGAGTGGCTTAGTCGCTGGTTTAAGCGCCGCATCGGAAAGGAGGTGGGTGGTGAGTAGAGGTCTTCGTAATAATAACCCTGGCAATATACGCCGCTCGAGGGTGCGCTACAAGGGCGAAGTGCACCCAAGCCGCGACCCCGAGTTCAAGGAGTTTTCCTCTATGGCCTATGGCTATCGTGCTATGTTTGTGCTTCTCGACACCTATCGCAGTCGCTATGGACTAACCACCATCCGCCAGATGCTCAACCGCTATGCTCCGCCCGAGGAGAACTTTACCGAGGGCTACGTGCGCTTTGTTGCTGACTATTCGGGTGTTATGCCCGATGAAACTGTCGATACACGCGCCGAGATGGATATGATACCTATCGTTGCGGCGATGTCTAAAATCGAGAATGGCGTGGCTGCAAACCTTGCCGATGTGGAGGAGGGTTGGAGACTCTTTGTTAGCTTGAAATAGGTTGTTTTTGGGGTTGTGTGGCATAACGCTGCGCAGCCCCTTTTCTTTATCCGAAATTTTTGCTATCTTTGCCTAATAAATAATTATGTATATGAGACGTTTTACAATCCTATTTGCCTTTTTGATTAGCTGTGCCACACTCTCGGCACAGTATGATAATATTATCACCCCTGCGCCTCTTTGCATGAGTGATACATTTTTGAATCATATCCACATTGAGGAGGGTGAGTTCGATTTCACGCAAGAGCTTAAACTCTACTTTGACATCAGCAAACATAGCGATATATCACCCGAGGATAGGGAGCGCCTTATCGCTGCGGCGGAGGCTGCGGGACTCAACTTCGAGGTTGTAAAGCGTGAACCCAAAAAGGGTGGCATCGTTCTTTCGTTGCACCCTATGCCATATACGCGCAATAATGAGGGTTACTCAATTTTAACCGAAAAAGACAATGTGTATGTTTGGGGCCACGATGCCGCAGGCCTGTTTTATGCTCTCCAGACTGTGCGTCAGTTGGTTGAGAGTGGCGAGTGGAAGACAGGATTTATTGCAGACTACCCACGCTTCGGCTATCGCGGTGTGCTCATAGATATATCACGCCACTTCCGTAGTGTGGATTTTCTTAAGCGCCAGATAGATATGATGGCGCGCCTGAAGATGAACCGCCTACATTTGCACCTCACGGATGCTGCGGGCTGGCGACTCGAAATAGAGAGTTATCCTCGCCTCACAAGCTACGCCGCATGGCGCACACCCCACGATTGGAAGGGCTGGTGGTATGGCGACCGTAAGTTTGTCGATGAGGGCACGGAGGGTGCTTCGGGTGGCTACCTCACAAAGGCTGAGGCGCGCGAGTTGGTTGCATACGCTGCCGACCGCTACGTGACTATCATCCCTGAGATAGAGATGCCAGGCCACTCTGACGAGGTCTTAGCGGCATACCCCGAGCTCAAGTGTACACACGCCCCAGAGCGTCAGGGCGACCTCTGCATTGGCAAGGAGGCTACCTTCGAGATGATGCAGGCGATACTCGACGAGGTTATCGAGATATTCCCCTCGGAGTATATCCACATTGGTGGTGACGAGGCTGGCAAGGGCGACTGGGTGCAGTGTGAGGATTGTCAGCGTCGCATGCGCGAGGAGGGCTTGGAGAGCGTAGACGAGTTGCAGAGCTACATGATACACCGCATCGAGGAGTACCTCAATGCGCGTGGCCGCCAGATTATCGGCTGGGATGAGATTTTGGAGGGTGGTCTTGCGCCCAACGCTACGGTTATGTCGTGGCGTGGCGAGGAGGGTGGTCTCATGGCTGCCGAGGCGGGACATAAGGTTGTTATGTCGCCCCACGGCTACTGCTATATCGATGCACCACAGGATGCCCCCTACTCACAGCCCGAGAGCATCGGCGGTTATCTTCCTTTGGAGAAGGTATATTC
The DNA here is from genome assembly GCA_017558115.1 of Alistipes sp. Taxonomy (GTDB): domain Bacteria; phylum Bacteroidota; class Bacteroidia; order Bacteroidales; family Rikenellaceae; genus Alistipes. The sequence continues at coordinate 23,297 of JAFYWG010000062.1, read as the reverse complement.
GTACGACCCCGCCCCTGCAACTATGTCGAAGGATGTGAGCAAGTATATACTTGGTGTTCAGGCTAATTTGTGGGCAGAGTTTATTGTCGAGGATTGGCACTACGAGCATATGTTGTGGCCCCGCGCTATCGCCATTGCGGAGATCGGCTGGTCATGGCCATTCAACAAGGATTTTGCTGACTTCCGCCGTCGCGCGGTGGACATTGTTGACCGCATGATTGAGGAGGGCTACACCCCCTTTGACCTTAAGAATGAGATTGGCAACCGCCCCGAGTCGTTGGAGGATGTCGACCACTTGGCATTGGGTAAAAGCGTAACCTACCTCGAGCCTTCGCGCTACTACGCTCCAAAGTATGCTGCGGCGTGGGATGCAACGCTTACGGATGGTAAGCGTGGCACATGGACCTATGCCGATGAGCGCTGGCAGGGCTTCTTGGGTCGCGGTGGCGTAGATGTAATCATCGACCTGGAGAAGGTCAAGAAAATCGAGAGCATCTCCGCTGACTTTATGCAGATATGCGGACCGGGTGTCTTTATGCCCTGCTTGGTAGAGATTGCCATTTCTGAGGATGGCGAGAACTACACAAAGATTGCAGAGATTGAGCACGAAGTAGTATTGGATGAGCTGCCCTCGTTCAAGTCGTTCGGCTGGGAGGGTAGTGCCAAGGCACGCTACATACGCTACAAGGCACATCGCAGTCACTATACCGGCTTCTTGTTTGTAGATGAGATAGTTGTGCGATAAGCGATGACCGACAGCAAGGAGCATATCGAGGCCACGACCCCTGAGGAGGTCCTTAAAAAGTGGTGGGGTTATGAGGCCTTTCGACCCAAGCAGCGCGAGATTATAGATGCGGTGCTTGCGGGTCGTGATACCCTTGCACTAATGCCCACGGGAGGTGGCAAGTCGCTGACGTATCAGGTACCTGCGCTTATGAGCGAGGGCATTGCGATTGTCGTAACGCCACTTATCGCCCTAATGAAGGACCAGGTAGATAGGCTCCGTAAGTTGGGTATCCCCGCCGTTGCTGTGCACTCGGGCATGGACTCGCGCAAGATAGAGATTGCGCTCGACAACTGCACCTATGGCGACGTAAAACTCCTATACATAGCCCCCGAGCGCCTCGCTACGGAGGCCTTTCGTGTGCGTCTGCGCAGCATGAACGTGAGCATCATAGCCGTGGATGAGGCGCACTGTATCTCGCAATGGGGCTACGACTTCCGACCCTCATATCTGCGCATCGCCGAACTTAGAGAGTATCAGCCTAAGGCCACGGTCTTGGCACTCACAGCCTCGGCAACCGATATTGTGTCGCGCGATATCATGCACCACCTCGGCTTCAATACCTCGCACATCATACGCACAAGTTTTGCACGCCCAAATCTGTCGTATGTCGTTCGTAGTGTGGAGGATAAATTGGAGCATGTGCTCCGCATTGTGCGTAATGTCGAGGGTGCGGGTATCATCTATGTTCGCACTCGCGAGGGTTGTGAACAGTTGTGTGAGCAGCTGCGCGCAGAGGGTGAGAGTGTAAACTTCTACCATGCGGGATTACCATCGCTTGAGCGCTCGCTGCGTCAGGATGAGTGGGTTGCGGGCAAGGTGCGCATCATGGTTGCTACAAACGCCTTTGGCATGGGTATCGACAAGGCAGATGTGCGCTTTGTGGTGCACTATGCCATGTGCGACTCGTTGGAGGCGTACTATCAGGAGGCGGGACGTGCAGGACGCGATGGTGCACGTAGCTACGCTGTGTTGCTCACCTCAAAGGATGAGGCCGACCGCATTGTGCGACTCTTCAAGGCGGAGTTCCCGCCGCTTGCCGAGATAAAGCGCGTCTACGAACTTGTTATGAACCACCTGCAAATAGCCATAGGCGATGGCGAGGGTGGCTCATTCCCATTCAATATATACGAATTTTGTCACAACGCTCGCCTCTCGGTAAATGTCGTGGTGGGTGCACTCAAAATATTGGAGCAGAACAACTTGCTGACATTAGTCGACGAGCAGGATAACCCTGCCAAGCTGATGTTTACATGCAGTCGCGACGCGCTATATAAGATAAACGCTGGAGGCAACGACATGGACCTTGTGTTGCGCACCATACTGCGCCACTACAATGGTGTCTTCACACACTTCCGCTCTATCGACGAGTTGCAGATTGCGGCATTCTCGGGTCTTAGTGCTGAGCGTGTACACGAGATGCTACGCATGCTGTGGCGCATGCACGTCATTCGTTACATCCCCGCATCGCGCACCCCGATGCTATACCTCGACTCGGAGCGCCTACCTACGACTGATCTATTTATCGCCCCAGAGACCTACCGCCATCGCTACGATATGACCGTGGCGCGCTTCAACGGCATGCTCAAATACTCGACTGCGGAGGATAAGTGCCGTAGTGTAATCATCCAAAACTACTTTGGCGACATGGAGGCTACGCCCTGTGGCGTGTGCGACGTCTGCCTGCGTGCCAAGCGTCTTGATAGGGGCGACGACGAGTGCGAGATAAGGGTTAAGGAGTTGCTTGCGTGTCGCGAAATGGATATAAAAACATTGGTCACAGAGTTAGGTGAAGAGGGTGAGCGCGTGGTCGAAATTGTGGACAAATTGGTGCGCGAGGGTAAAATTTTGCTCTCGGAGCGCGGTAAACTGAAATATATTAAGTAACTTTGCACGTTAATTTTACAAATTAAACCTTTCAAATGGCATTCTTGGAGACCATAGATAACGATACGGTGGCGGCACTTCCTGCTGCGCACTTCCCTGGTCGCATAGTTGTGGTAGACAAGGATAGCGATATTGGTGCGGCATGCGAGGATCTGCGTCGATACAAGATGATAGGCTTCGACACCGAGACGCGCCCATCGTTCCGTGCTGGCGTGAGCTATAAGGTGTCGCTTTTGCAGCTATCAACCCCCGATACGTGCTACCTCTTTCGCCTTTCGCGCATACGCCTCGACAACCGCATATTGAAGGTGTTGGGCTCGCACGAGATTCTTAAGGTGGGTGCCGACATCATGGGCGATATACGCTCATTGCACGCCCTGCGCGACTTCAAAGCCGACGGCTTCGTAGATTTGCAGCATGAGGCGATACGCTGGGGCATACAGGAGAAGAGCCTACGCAAGCTCTCGGCGATAGTCTTGGGTGAGCGCGTGTCGAAGGCACAGCGCCTAAGTAACTGGGATGCCGAGCAGCTAACCCTCCAGCAGCAGGAGTATGCAGCAACCGATGCGTGGGTATGTCCTCGCATCTTGAACCACCTCATGGCGTGTGAACCAAAGGCCGAGCCGCCACACATCATCTCTTGTCGAGGTGTAGTGGAGACGTTGAATGCACCACAGAAGCGTGCGCGCAAGCGTCACCATCGCCATAGAGAGCATAACGAGAACAAAAACTAAGTGATATATGACGAATAAGCAGACATTTAGCATCGTGCACCTACGCCGTGGTAAGGAGGAGTCGTTGGAGCGCCGCCACCCATGGGTATTCTCTGGTGCCATTGAGCGCATTAGCGAGGGCATAGCACCTCTCGAGGAGGGTGACATCGTCGATGTGGTAACCAAGGCGGGTGATTTCATCGCACGTGGCCACTATCAGATTGGTTCGATCGCCGTGCGTGTGCTTACGTTCGAGCGCGAGGATATCGACAGCGCGTGGTGGCACAATCGCATCGCTTCGGCAAAGAGCCTCCGCGAGGCGTTGGGCATTGCGCACAACAGCGAGACAACATGCTACCGCCTTGTGCATGGCGAGGGTGACCTCTTGCCTGGCCTTGTGGTAGACATCTACGAGCGTACTGCCGTTGTGCAGTGCCACTCGGTAGGTATGTACCTCTCGCGCATGGAGATTGCTGAGGCTATCCGCGCGGTGTATGGCGATGAGATTGAGGCTATCTACGATAAGAGCTCGCAGACGCTCCCCTTCAAGGCTGACCTCGGTGCTATCGATGGTTACTTGTGGGGTAGAGCTTCGGAGCGCGACAACATCGTCTTGGAGAATGGCCTCAAATTCAAGGTCAACTGGGAGGAGGGTCAGAAGACAGGTTTCTTCATCGACCAGCGCGAGAACCGCGACCTTGTGCGCCACTATTCGCGTGGCCGTAAGGTGCTCAACACCTTCTGCTACACGGGTGGCTTCTCTGTTGCGGCACTTGCAGGTGGCGCGCGCGAGGTTGTGAGCATCGACCTCTCGGAGCGTGCCGTGAAGCTCGCGGACGAGAACGTACGCATCAACTTTGGTGATGATGCACCACACAAGGCTATCGCTTGCAACGCCGTGGAGTACCTCAAGGATATCGACGACAGCTACGACCTCATCATCCTTGATCCTCCCGCATTTGCTAAGCACCACAAGGTGTTAGGTAATGCACTTCAGGGCTATAAGAAGATTAATGCACGTGCCATAGAGAAGATTCGCCCCGGAGGCATCCTCTTCACCTTCTCGTGCTCACAGGCTGTAAGCCGCGACTTGTTCCGCACCACGATATTTACCTCGGCGGCTATCGCCAAGCGTAAGGTGCGCATCATAGGTCAGCTCACACAGCCCGCCGACCACCCCATTAACATCTACCACCCCGAGGGTGAATATCTGAAGGGTTTGGTGGTCTACGTAGAGTAGGTTAACCCAAGTGAAACAAAAATAGACAGAATATATGAAGAGAGTATTTATTATGCTTGCTGCCGCAGCTGCCGTAGTGGGTTGCGCAGAGAAGAAACAGCAGGAGATTGTTATCGACGATCAGAATGCAATGACCGTGGCTGAGGATATGAGCTTCGAGTTGGGCTACATGGCCTATGATGCGCAGAGCTATGAGGAGTTTAAGAAGGTGCGTGTAGAGCTTGAGAAGTATGAGGAGGCCTTCCGCGACCAGATTGGTGGCGAGGCATACCTCAAATACCTTGAGGAGACCAATTCTATTTTGAGCGAGTTGTAAAACAATAGTGACTATGAAGACTAAGACAAAGAAGAATCTTGCAGTAGCGGCGATTGGTGCGCTATTCATCGTAGGTGTTTTTGCTATATCATACCTCCACGAGCCTAAGCTCCACCTCACTACACCCGAGAAGGATGCCTATAAGATTGGTCAGCAGGTAGAGACCATCCGCACTGAGAACGACTTGCGTAAGCTCGAGAAGCTCGCCTATGAGTATGAGTTGGCGTACCGCCATAGCTATAATGGCGCTACAGCTATGCACTTCAAGGCACTCGTAGAGCCCTATATCATCGCTGCGGGTGATCGTCGTGATGCTATCCGCAAAGAGGAGGAGCGTCTTGAGGCTGCACAGCAGGAGTTTGCAAAGCATCTCAACGATATCGATGTTGCATGGCGCATGGAGCTTGGTAGCGACGCGGAGGTACTTCAGATTATTGCCCAGAAGCGAGCAGCTATCGCGGAGTTGGAGGAGTCTATCTGCCAATTGACAGCACACAAGGAGCAGCTTGCTGAAGCTGCATGGAGTGGTTCTGGTGGCTCACTCGATCAGAAGTGTCTCGAGGAGATTGGCGAAGTTGAGAAGGATATCGCTGGTAACATCGCTGAAATCGAGGAACTTGAGTACTCTATCGATCTTGTATTGCTTGCATGCCGCTTGCAGCGTGGCGAAGCTCCCGTTGTTGAGGAGCCCGAGGTAGAGGCTGTAGTTGAGGCAGATTTCGAGTGTGAGACCGAGGTTGAGCAATAGGAGTTTGAGTTGTAGTTCACAATGCGAACTAAAGGATATATTGCACTATTAGCTTTGGCAGTGCTTGCCTCGTGTGGTGGCACTGCCAAGAGCAATGAAGCCGATGTGGCGGAGATGCAGACAGAGGAGGTGATTATCGATTGCGACTCACTCCTACGGGTTATGGATGCGCGCTACAACGACATATGCGAAAGGCGTAAAGAGGCATTTGCCGAATGTGATGCTGTGCGTCGCGCAGAGCTTATAGCCGAGAGCGATAGGGCGTGTGGTGAGTTTGCCGATTCGTTAGAGTGGCTTCTGCAACTAAGAGACGATAGTGCCAGATAAACAAAAAAGTGGTTGTCCCAAGGGGCAACCACTTACTTTTTTATATGCCTATGCTGTTACTCCGTAACCTCCACACTCTCCATTGTGAATGGGATTACCTCCTCGGGTTCGGACTCCGTAGCGCCCTCTTCGACCATCTCTGTCGTAGCACTGCATATGGGGCATATATAGGGCACAACCTTCTCGTTGTTGGGCTCTACGACGATGAAGATATACTTCAAAATAAAGAGTGCCGCGAGGATGTACATCGTGATTGAAATCTTCTTGAACTTGCCGCAGAACATATTGAGCAATACATAGCATATCATACCCATAAGGATGCCGTCAGAGATTGAGTATGAAAGGGGCATGAGTATGATGCACACGAATGCAGGTATAGACTCTGTGTAGTCGCTGAAGTCGATGTTGCGAATGGGCTCGAGCATCAACAATCCCACGATGATAAGCACGGGAGCCGTTGCTGCCGCGGGGATGGAGAGAAAGAGTGGCGAGAAGAAGAGTGCCACAACAAAGCAGCAGCCCACAACAAAGGCAGTAAGACCCGTGCGGCCACCCTGTGCCACGCCCGCAGCACTCTCGACATATGTCGTGGTGGTAGATGTGCCGAGTATAGCACCCACGGTAGTGGCGATGGAGTCTGCCATAAATGCCTGATTGAGGCGCTCGATGCGACCCTCCTTGTCTACCATGCCCGCGCGCTGGCACACGCCGATAAGCGTGCCCACGGTGTCGAACATATCTATAAACAGGAAGGTAAATACCACTACCAACATATCAAGTGTGAAGATGTTGTCCCACTGGAACTTGCAGAATATAGGTTCGATGGATGAGGGTGTCGATGTCACGCCCTGAAACTCGGTGATGCCCATAGGTATGCCGATAACCATGGTGATAAGCACACCAAATAGCATAGCGCCATGCACCTTCTTAATATATAGGAAGCCCGTGATAAATAGTCCAATGATGCCGAGCAATGCCGAGCCGCTTGTCACATCGCCGAGTGTCACGAGCGTAGCCTCGTTGCTCGCGATGATGCCTGCCGACTGCAAGCCGATGAAGGCGATAAAGAGTCCGATGCCTGCACCTATGGCGTAGCGCAGATTCGCGGGTATGCAGTTTACAATCGCCTCGCGCACATTGGTAAGGGTCAATATTATAAAGAGTATACCTTCAAGGAATACTGCGGTGAGGGCGAAGGGCCAGTCGTAGCCCATGCCAAGGCATACGGTGTAGACGAAGAAGGCGTTAAGACCCATGCCTGGTGCAAGGCCGAAGGGCAGTTTGCCGTATATCGCCATTGCCACGCAGCCGACAATCGCTGCGAGGGCTGTGGAGGTGAAGACTGCGCCCTCGGGCATGTTTATCTCCTTGAAGATGCTGGGGTTAACGGCGAGGATGTATGACATGGTAAGGAAGATGGTGATACCCGCCATAATCTCGGTGCGTAGGCTGTGCTGCTTCGAGTCAAAGCCAAAAAGTCGTTTAAGCATAATACTATGTTTGTAGTTGGGTTATAACAGTTTGATGCCCCAAAGATAGTAATTATTTGTAACTAAACAAAAATGAGGATGCCCCGCGGACATCCCCATATATTAAAATAGTATCAAATCTTACTCCTCGACCTCTGCGGCAACCTCCGCCTCCACCTCGTGGTTGTGGTCGATGTTGTGGTCGTAGCCCTCATCGTCGTGCGTTACGACTACGCCATACTCATTGGGGTTGGTGAGAAGCTCGCCATTGTGCTCGCCAGTGAGCGTGCGTAGGAAGGCTACGATAGCCTCGGTCTCGCTATTCGAAAGCTTGATGTCGCACTGGTAAAGGGCCATATCGCGAACAGCATCATCCATCGTGAGGCGTGTGCCGTCGTGGTAGTAGGGCCATGTGAGCTCTACGTTACGCAAGCCAGGAACCTTGAAGCGGTGGCGGTCGCGTTCCTCCTTAGTCTCCTTGTAGCGGCCATTATCCTCCTCGGTAAGCTCAGTGCCACGAGCATCGAAATAGTGGCGGCGCAAGCCCATAAGCTCGTACGACTGACCACCGAGGTTAGGACCTACGTGGCAAGTTGCGCAGTTATACTCCTTGAAGAGCTCATAACCCTTAAGCTCCTCAGCCGTGATAGCGTCGTTGTTGCCGAGCAACCACTGGTCGAAGCGTGAGTTGGGCGTTGTGAGCGTGCGCTCAAACTCCTCGATAGCATTTGTGATTGTAGCCTCGGTGATGCCCTCGCCAGGGTAGAGAGCCTTGAACTTTGCTACGTAATTAGCATCTGCTTTGAGCTTTGCGATGATCTCGTCGAAAGATGTAGATGCCATCTCAACAGGGTTGAGAGGGGGGCCTGCAGCCTGTGCTGCGAGTGTTGCAGCGCGACCATCCCAGAACTGCACGAAATTGTATACTGCGTTATATACCGTAGGAGCATTCACGCCACCCAAGCGATCTTCAACGCCGTGTGAGTACTGGTGGTTATCCACGCCACCTGTGTCGAGGCCGTGGCACGATGCGCACGATACGGTGTTGTCTACTGAGAGACGTGCATCGTGGAAGAGGTCGAAGCCGAGCTTCGCCTTCTCCTGGTTGATGTCAGTTGGGGGTACGATAGGACGTACGGGCTCACCTGCACGCTTACCCTCGAGACCATCGTTGTAGTATGCTATGCGATAGCTTGTTGCCCAGTCTGCGATGATGTCGCTCTTGGCGTCGGTCATCTGGCTACCCCAGTGCACGAGGTAGTACTTTGCTGCGGGCATACTTCTGTCTGCTGCCACCTTCTCCACCTTTGCCACATCTACGGGGTTGGGTGTCTCGCCATTTTTGAGGGCGTTGATGAGGGGCACAACATCGAAGGCGCGGTAACCCTCCTCAGCATCGGTCTTTACCATGTCGCCAATAACGGGCATGTCGGCATAGAAGGGTAGGTCGGGATTTGCGCTGTGGCAATCGAGGCAACCGCCCTTATCCAAGATCGCTGCTACGCGAGCCTCGGGTGAGAGATCCTCAGAGGGAGGACGAACAGTAATTCGATAGACAACGAACGCCACAACAACGATGGCGAGCGCCGCTATGAGAATAAGCTGACTCTTTTTTAGGTTTTTCATAGTGCTTTGTATATTAGGTTGTTAATCAATCGTTTTCGGAGTGCTATTGATTGTATGTGTGTACGCTTGCCTGTGCCGATGGTAGGTAGTTGACACCCCACCAACACATCTGCAGGGCGACAAACGCCACCACTATTATAATATAGTATGTGCGCTTCTGTCGCTCGGAGGTGTAGGTTGCGGGGCGTAGCGCGAGGTGTATGGCGATGAGGTAGAGACCCCAAGTCACCGCTGCCCATGCCTCCTTGGCATCCCAGCTCCAGTATGCGCCCCATGCATCCTTTGCCCATATCGCACCCGTGAGCATGCCTATTGTCACGAAGGCTGTGCCACCATAGATGAGGCGCTCGATGGCCTCGTCAAACCTGTTGCTACGTGTGGCGAGGGCAGCGATGGAGAGTATTGTGGCGCAACCCAAGAGTGCGTACGAGAACATATATACCGATACGTGGGGCACAAACCATATGCTCTGCAGCGCGGGCATAAGTGTCTGGTCGTGAATCTCGGGTTTGAGAATGTTGATGACCATAAATACCGTAGCCAGCAGCGTAGAGAAGGATATTATCCAGCGGAATTGCCAACGCATATACGTGAATAGTCCCGCTAAGAGCATAAAGAGCGAGTACCAGAGGCGTGTCTCACCCATGGTGCGTAGCGGTGGGCGCTCCAATGTCATCCACAGCGAAGCGATAAAGAGCACAAAGAGGGCTATGGCCGTGGCACTACATGCTATGGCCATGCTGCTTCTCTCGCGCTTGCGTAGTGCAAATATTGCCGAGAAGAGCGATAGCACAAATACTGCGACGGCTACCCAGGGAAAAATGTTCCATCCTAACTCCATGCTACTTCATCTTTTTGTTTGCCATGTGGCGTGGTCCGCGAATAAAGAGCATCACCGCACCCGCGAGTATTAGAATGATGCCTGCGAGCGATGCCCACTGCCAGGGCTCGCGCACTATCTCCACGATGCAGTACCCATGCTCTTGGTTGATGCTCACGAGGTATATCTTCTCGCCAAATGTCCTATTATAGGGGTGGTTGACTTTTAGTGTAACAATCTCATTGTCAATGCTTACCTTTGCTTCAAAGTGCGTGGGCATACCGCTTGTGTTATACTCCGTGTTGCACTCCTCGAGCTGCATCGTGTAGTCGAGGTTTGTAAGCGTGCTGTCGAGGTGGTAGGCGTGATTTACGGGCTTATCCTGGAGCATTGTTCGCAACTGCACGCGGTCGGGTGATCCCCAAAATCCTGCGCCGAGGGCTATGATAAGACCCGCATGTAGCAGCGTGAAGCGCCAACGTATGCCCTTTGCTGTGCGCCATCCGCGCATGGTGATAAGTAGAAGGTGTGTAAGCGTGAAGAGTATACCCAGAACGATGGGCCATGCCGTGCTGTTGGGCTGGCTCTGTAGGCCGAGGTAGAGGCCAGTCGCTACCATTGCTGCGAGCGAGAACCATGTGGCACGGGTTGAGAGTAACGACTGTGCAAGGGCTGATGTCTCGCGGTGTTTGTAGAGTAGGTAGCACGCTACAAGCCATAGCGCCATGCAGATGATGTTGAGCGGGAAGGTGAAGATGTCGGTGGGGAAGCTTCCCACGAGAGCCTGTAATAGCGTAGCTATGGCTACCACTACGGCAACCACAACTATTTCAGTTACAACGACCTTTCTCTCTTTAACACCCATTACAATGAAATATTTGCCTCAAAGATAGAAATTTATTTTTAATCGCGTGCTTTTTTCGGCAAAAATAATCATAAATATGGCAATAAACATTTTGAATAATTGGGGATTTATGGGGTTGCGTTAATGGCTAAATTTGGAGGAGAGATCTTTTTTTGTTAACTTCGCAGAATAAAACAGTATTGAATTAAACATAGTTACGATATGCCACTTGTCTCTATCATAGTCCCCATCTACAATGCTGAGGCCTATATTCCGCGATGCGTGGATAGCATTCTTAAGCAGACATTTACCGATTTCGAGCTGCTGCTCGTGAACGATGGTAGTCGCGATGGCAGCCTCGATGTATGTCGTCGTTATGCGGCCGAGGATAGCCGTGTGAGGGTGTTGGATAAGCCCAATGGTGGCGTTAGCTCTGCTCGCAACCTCGGTATTGAGAGTGCTCAGGCGGAGTGGGTGATGTTTGCCGATGCTGATGACTGGATTGAGCCAAACACGCTGGAGTTGGCCGTGCCCTATGTCGATGAGTGCGACATTGTGCGTATGGCATGGGTGGCACATCTGCCTGGCGATGTGGTTAAGAATAAACCAGTTAGAAATGCTACTACCCCCGATGAGTTGTTGCGACATCTTGTCTGCCGCAGGGGTAAGCTCGCGATATGGGGTGCGCTGCTACGACGCGACCTATTCATCAAAAACGATATACGCTTCGATGACTCGTATCGCTATGCGGAGGATTGGCTTGCACACCTCAAGATTGTGTGCCGCAGTAGGGGTGTTAAGACTCTGCCCAATGCCTATGTCTACCACTACGACATGGCCAATATGGGGAGCTGCATAAATAATATGTCGATAGAGAAGCGCGCATGCAATGTGCGTCTCTGCCACGATATTAAGAGCGACCTTGCTGGTCGCTTCACGAAGGAGTTGCACGACACGCTGCTTAAGGTCTACATGGAGCTTGTGGCGGAGTATGGCATGGAGGCTACGTGCGACTATCTGCTCTCGATACGTTCCCAGATTGACTTCTTCTCGTTGTGGAATATCGTGGTGGCAGATTTCGGTTTGAGTAAGAAGTTGAAGCTCTTTAAGTTCTGGCGCTATGCCCGTAAACGAGGGCTAAAGTAGAGTGTGTAATGACTCGATATTTAGGAGTATAAGATGCAAAAAGAGTGGTGCCCAGCGGACACCACTCTTAGAGTTTTTTAGGAGAGTTGAGTGATTAGTAATAGTACTCATCATCGTAGTCATCGTAGTCATCCCAGTCGCGGTCGCGTCTGTTCTTCTTCGCCTTCTCGTTAGCATCCTCCATAGCGCGCTGGAGCTGCTTCTCGTAGTCCTTCACGTTCTCAGCCTCGCTCTTTATGGTCTTCTCTGCTACGTCAACATAGTTCTCGATGTTGCTTGCAGCATCCTGAACGATGTTCTTTGTGAGGTTTGTGCAGAGGAATGCGATGAACAAGAGGCCTGCCGCTGTAAGGCGGAAGATAGAGTTCAAAAGAGTGCCCTGCTCCTTAACGCTAGCGTATGCAATCATGCCGATAGCGACCAAAGGAAGCTGCCATGCGATGATTGTTGAGTGCATGCGGTGGAGGAATGTTGGGGTGTCGATGAGCGCTGTCAAGACAACGATCAAGAAGATAAAGCCTGAGAGCACGAGGGCTGCCATGCTAAATGTTTTGAAATTTTTCATAGTATAAAAGTTTTGTTAGTGTTGTTCGTTTATGCAAAAATAGGAAATAATTTTCGTTTTTGCAACCCTTACCGCATTATTTTCGCCTTGTGGCAATCACTCCAAGCATGTTTAGCGTCATTACATCCCTCGCTGTTTTATGCCCGTTCAACCGCTATTTATGCCTATTCGCCCGATTTTCTTTGAAAATGTGCGGTTGTTTGTAGAAAAATCACTATCTTGCGCACAAATAAAATAGATAAATGTATCTCTGTGGCCGTTTTTGTGATGTTTTGTGTGAGGTAATACCCTGAGTGTTAGTGGGATAGTCGCGGAGATTTTGGATAAGAATAATATTAACTTAAAACTTCATTATTAATTATGAAAAAGCTTTTGTTTTTGATGCTTGCCGTAATGGTAGGTGTAGGTGCTTCAGCACAGTCGTTGCCCGATGTAAAGATTGAGAACCAGGAGGGTAAGGTTATCTCAACCAAGTCACTCGCTGATGGTACTCCTATGATCATCTCATTCTGGTCTACAACATGTAAGCCCTGCATCCAGGAGCTCAACGCTATCAACGACAACCTCGCAGACTGGCTCGAGGAGGTAGATATGAAGGTTGTTGCCGTTTCTGTTGACGATGCACGTACTGTTAGCCGTGCACGTGCTATGACTAAGGGTCAGGGTTGGGACGACTACGTATGTCTCTACGACAAGAACCAGGACTTCAAGCGCGCTATGAACGTGAGCCTCACACCCCACACCTTCATCGTTGATGGTAAGGGTAACATTGTCTACTCACACTCTGGCTACACACCTGGTAGCGAGCAGGAGTTGTTCGAGAAGATCAAGGCTTTGAAGTAATATCTGTAAACTAACTTTGGGAGAGGGAGCTACGTCATTGTGGCTCCCCTTATGCCCGAAAAATAGACTATAAAAGATGAAGAAATTTCTACTTTTGCTTGGCGTGGCTGTTGCCACTGTTTTTGCTGTAGAGGAGGCCTCAGCTCAGATTAAGGTTGGCGAGGGTCAGATCTCTGTTGCATTGGAGAGCAACAACTCTTACTATGCTCCCGACAAGAAGCTCGAGGAGATTGGCTTGGTTGTTCCCGAGAAGCGTACACGTGGCGACTTTGGTTCTAACGACTACCTCAAGGTGGACTACAACATTGGTCGCTTCTCTGCAGGTATCCAGGTAGATGGCTACCTTCCTCCATTGTATGGCTACGACTTCTACGACTACAATATTCGTAATTCGAAGCTCAATATGTTCATCACCAAGTATGTTCAGTGGGAGGATGCAAATTGGGGTGTTCGCCTCGGTGATATTTATGACCAGTTTGGTAGCGGTCTTATCTTCCGTACATACGAGGATCGCGCCTTGGCATTCAACAACTCGTTGGCAGGTGCTCGTGCATACTACAACTTCAATAATATGGTGAACATTAAGGTGTTGGCAGGTTTGCCTCGCCTCTACGATGTTCGCTCAAAGAGCACTGTATGGGGTGGTGACCTCTCGCTCTCAATCTCTGAGATGGCTGGTTGGTACGACGGTTTGGTTGCTCTCGAGGGTAGCTACGTAGGTCGCTACCAGAAGGATGCCTCTGTAAACTTCCCTGTTGAGGGTGGCATGTTTAAGGGTGTCGAGAACGATATCCTCCACATGGCTTCTGGTCGTTTGAACTTCGAGTATGCAGGCTTCTCACTTCGTGGTGAGTATGTTGCAAAGCTCAACGAGGATATCTACAACCCCACAAAGGATGCTGCTAAGGGTAACGCCATTACACTTGATTTGGGTTACAACATTGGTCGTTTCTCTGCTTCGGCTTCATTCCGCCGCATGGAGAACATGACAACATTCATCGAGTACCGTCCTATGGGTATCGGCGGTGGTAACTCAATGAACTATGTGCCATTGCTCACACGTCAGCACACCTACTCACTCGCAAACCTCAACCCCTACCGTGGTTCAAGCGTTCACACAGGTGGTGAGGTAGGTGGTCAGATCGACCTCTACTACTCATTGCGTAACCCCAAGGCACGCGGTAAGTACTGGAATTTCCACGCTAACTTCTCTATGTTCAACTCTTTGGATCACTACAACCCTATGGCTGGCGGTGATATGGAGGGTCGTAACGTATGGATCGACTTCAACTTCGACGTTGAGCGTCAGTGGAACAAGCAGCTCAAGACTACCTTCTTCTACTCTTTCCAGCGCTGGGATGAGGAGATCAACCACTACGATGGTGATCACGCACACTACTGCCGTTCACACATCTTCGTAGGTGATGTAACTTACAAGATTAACAAGAAGCACTCATTGCGCTTCGAGGCACAGTACCTTGCATCTAACGACTACGAGGGTGACTGGGTAGCAGCAACTATCGAGTACAACTTCGCTCCCAAGTTCAGCTTCTACGTTAGCGATATGTGGAACTGCGAGAAGATGCAGGATGGCGCATATGGTAACTACTATATGAATGTTAACACATATGAGTACGAGCACGCGCTCTTGCACTACTACCAGGTAGGTGCAAGCTTCACACACAACAGCTTCCGCGCTCAGCTCTCTTATGGCCGTAACCGCGCAGGTTATGTATGCTCTGGTGGTGTATGTCGCTTCCAGCCCGCTTTCACAGGTGTCAACCTCGCTTTGACACTTTCATTCTAATAAGGTAAACAAAGTATGAAACTTGCAAAATTCTTTGCCCTCGCACTTGCGGCCCTCGCATTTGTTGGTTGTGGCGAAAAGACCACAGACAATGGCGTTAAGCCCACGGGTGATGCAGTGATCACGGCAAATAACAACTCTGTAGAGGTAAATACCCCTATCGAGTTCACCGTAACTTCGACTGATGGCACCGACCTCACAGCCGAGGCTACCATCTACGATAAGAGCCACGACTACGTTGTGGTTGAGAACCCATTTACTCCCACCATGGATGGCGAGTATGAGTTCTATGCTGTTGTTGGTAACATCGTTACCTCTTCTATCAAGGTGAATGTTGTGCCTACTGTCCCCGCATTGCCCGAGGATGGTGAGCCTGCGAACACATCGTTCAACCACCGCATCTTGCTTGTAGACCACACCGGTAACACCTGTGGCTACTGCCCACAGATGATGGCGGCGCTAAAGGAGGTGTCGGAGACTGGTGACTACCACTCTAAGTACTACGAGGCTATGGCGCACACCTACTCTACCGGTGACCCAGCATACTCTGGTGCTGCAAACGTGGTATCTAACCACCACGGTGTGTCGAGCTACCCAGCGTTGACCTACAACTTCTACCACTCTACGCAGTCGAGCTACAATTCTGCCCACATTATGGGTCAGATCGATGCTTTGTGGAAGGCTGAGGGTGCTGATGCAGGTATCGCAGCTGCGGCTACGCTTGCCTCTACATCTGTTATCGTAAACACTGAGGTTAAGGCTGCTAAGGCTAACGACTACCGCATCACAGCGTGGTTGTTGGAGGATGGCATCTACGCTAAGCAGACAAATGCTACTGAGGAGTGGATGAATACTCACAACAACGCTATCCGCCAGCGCGCTACAAGCGACGATATTTCGGGTGTTGACCTCGGTACTATTGCTGAGGGTGAGACAGCCTCTACTGCTCTTACACTCAAACTTATCGGTAACAAGTGGGTTCGCGAGAACCTTAAGGTTATGGTTATCGTGAGCGCTAAGAACGATAAGGGTAAGTTCGAGGTGGCAAATGTTGCTATCTGCCCCATGAACGATGTTGTTACATACGACTATAAATAGACAAAGTATATTTCTAACTAATTAAAACCATTAACAATCATGAAACTTACAAAGTTTTTTGCATTTGCATTTGCTGCGATGGCATTTGTAGCATGTACTGAGAAGAGTGCTGAGGTGGTTAAGCCTGGCAATGACGATCCAAAGCCCACACCTACTGGCAAAATCACTCTTTCTGCTGACAAGGAGGCTGTCCAGATGGGTGAGACTGTTACATTCACAGTTACTGACGCTGAGGGTCAGGATGTAACTTCTCAGGCTTATATCTACGACAAGGACTTCGTTGAGGTTGGTTCAACAGTAACTTTCAACGAGTCTGGTTCTTACTCTTTCTTTGCAACCGTAGGTTCTGAAAACTCTAACTATGTTACTATCATGGTAATGGCTACAGTTCCTGAGGTTCCTGCTGATTCTCAGCCCGAGAACTTTATCTTCAACCACCGCGGTCTTGTTATCGACCAGACTGGTGTTAACTGTGGTTACTGTCCTCAGGCTACTGAGCAGCTCAAGGCTTTGGAGAACACTAAGTGGCATAAGTACTACAATGAGGTAACTTGCCATGCTGGTTCTTACGCTGGTGGTGACCCAGGTAACTCAGCTGCTGCTAATGCACTCAACCAGTTCCAGAGCGGTATGATCAGCGGTTATCCTTGCATCTTGGTTAACTTCTACGGCAAGCCAAGCAGCTACGTCTATATGGATGTTATCAAGGTTCTCCAGAACTACATTAAGAAGGATGGTGTTGATGTAGGTATCTCTTTGGCTGTTGCTGGTGATGCAACGGCTGTATACTGCGCAGCAAATGTTAAGTCAGGCGCTGCTAAGACTTACAAGGTTACAGCATGGTTGCTCGAGAGCGATATCTACTCTCCTAACCAGTCAGGTGCTACTAAGGACTACCACAAGATTTACAACAATGCACTCCGTAACATGTCTCACAAGTACTCTAAGACAAACGTTCAGGGTGACGAGTACACATTCAATGCTAACGAGACTAAGGAGTTCGCATTTGAGCTTCCTATCATCTCTACTAATTGGAATTATGAGAACATGTCAGTTCTTGTAATCGTTTCTGCTCAGGATGAGAACGGCCGTTGGGAGGTTGCTAACTCAGCAGTATGTAAGATCAACGAGACTAAGGAGTTCGAGTACGAGTTGTAATACTTGATTTCCATTGTGGTCCACTTCGGGTCACGCAAACTCTACCCCTGCCTTTGGGGGGGGTAGTTTTTTGTTGACCTTAGTAGAACATTGCCAGTGCTTCATCCCGAGCCTCGGAGAATGATATCGGGGATAGTAGTCCCCTACTATATATAATGTATGTAGAAAAAGCAGTGGTAACTGCATAAAATTTCGTCAAAAATATTTGTTTTATACAAAAATTAATTCTAACCTTGCTATGTGTTTTTCTTCCTAAAACAGAGAGGAGACGCAAACAGATTATTAAGTTACACACTATTATGAAGAAGTTTTATTCAATTGCCCTATTGATGGCCGTTTTGGCATCAAGTATCTTCACCTCATGTGTGAAGGAGAATTCTCCCGCTGTGAAGCCTGGTGAGAATGAGGTAGACACGTATTACGTGCTTAGCCACGACACATTCGAGTTTGACGACGATGTGCAGGTTCTCGATGCTGATACCGTTAATATCAGCGTTAGCAAGGACTACCTCGATAAGTTGGGCTACGACTTTAAGGCAAGCGAGGCAGAGCCCGTTGCTGTGACTATCTGGCAGAGCATCAACACCGCTCCCTATGTTCGTAACATCACTGCTACGGCAGAGGAGGGCGACCGCGTGATTCTAACAACAAAGACAGGTGATATCGGCGACGTCTTCGGTAATGCAGATTTCGTCTTAGAGACAGAGTTCTACCGCGATAAGAGCCAGCCTTTGGCTGTAACCCGCGGTGGTGAGCTCGTTGAAAATTACGATCGTTATACCGACGAGGAGGGTGTTATTCACCCCGCAGTTGTCATCATCGACAAGCAGTATGACGAGCCTATTCCCTCGTTTGCTCACGTTCCTACACGTGGTGGTAATGCATACTTCACCCCTGAGGATTGGGAGCAGAGCAATGGTAGCGTAGATTTCAATATCATCAACACCAAGTTCAATATTGGTGAGTTCAAAATCACATCTCCAGAGGATGAGCAGCTCGGTTTGGAGCTCGGTCTTGATGAGGTAAATGTAAGCCTCGTGTCGAACTTGCGCATCAGCTTCGCTACAAAGTGGTTCAAGCTCAAGCAGTTCGAGTGCACAATCTATGGTAAGAATAAGTTTGACCTCACATCATCTATCACTATCGATGGTAGATTTAAGAAGGAGTTGGAGAAGGAGCTTTTCAAGTGTAACTGCTTCACTACAGTCTTCTGGGTGGGTGTTGTGCCCGTATCTGTAAGCATGAATGCTGGTGTACAGGCTGTTGGTGAGGTAAATCTCAATGCCTCGGCGACATTCTCTTCAACATACACCATCACCGATACGTATGAGTATGGCGCACGCTATAGCGATGAAAAGTGGTATGGCATTGCTAACTCTAAGCGCGAGTCAGGCTTCTCCGATTTCTACATCTCGCCTGTCACTACAGAGCTTTCTGCAATGTTTGGTTTGGAGCTCTTCGCAGATCTTAAGTTCTACGGCTGTGTAGGTCCTAAGATCACATTTGGTCCTCACATCGAGGCAAGCATTTCAGCGGCATACAATGCTTTGGAAGACACTATCGACCTCGAGACAATGGGTGAGTTCTACCTTGGTGGTGAGTATGGCATAGAGTTGGAGATCTGGAAGTGGAAGCTTGCAGCGTTCAAGCATAAGTACAACGTGCTCAACAACGAGCCACTTTGGGAGGAGTCTATGTCGGTTCCCTATGATATGTTTAGACGCTAACATGTGAGAACACAGTATATCATATATTGGTTATTTCTACTTATGGCAATCTCTTCCTGCTCGCGCGATGAGCAGGAGGAGATTGTTGCTACACGCCAACTTCATGTCCTGCTCCTACCTCACGAGTTGGGCGACATGGGGTATGGCGATGCTGTGTTGCGAGGTGTGCAGACCATTAGGCGCGATTACGAGGAGCTTGAAATGCGCATCTATCAGCCCGAGAGTATGGAGGAGGGTGAGGAGATATTCCGCGCCTGGGCAGAGAAGAATAATCATAAGCAGTCCGAGTTGTTTATTATTACGGCAGACGACTACGAGTATATGCTCGTAGAGTATTTCATGGATAATGATCTATCGAGCGGCAAGGAGATATTGCTTTTTGAGAGTAAAAACTTCTTTGATCTTCCTATATACACTTTTAGCATCACGTCGTATGGTGCGTCGTACCTTGCCGGTGTTACTGCTGCGGCGGCTACGTCGCGTAAGCCTCTTATCGTGCAAGGCAACGAGATAGATAGCTCAACCTATTGTGCAATAGCTGGTTTTAGTGACGGCTATTGTAGTGTGGTAAGTGCCGATAGTGTTGACCAGATTGTCCTGGCTGATGACTGGACAGGCTACACAATGGCTGCGGAGGTCTATGCAAATATGAGTGAGTGGGTTAAGTCGTATGGCTTCATATATCCTATTGCTGGAGGCTCCAACCATGGCATTTATCGCTATTTGCGTGAGTACTCAGCCGATGTCTACACCACGGGCTACGACACCGACTGCTCGCACCTATCAACGCAGGTGATTGGTTCTACCGTAAAGCACATAGATGCGCTCATTGCGATGTTTGTGGCGAGGTGGATAGAGAGTGGCACCATGCCCGAGCAGAGTGTATATGGCCTCGAAAGTGGATATGTGGAGTGGGAGCTCGCCCCAGGCTACGAGGCTGATTATGGCAGCCTTGTAGAGGCTAAATGGAGTATGGCAATTCAAATGGAGAAAATCTATGATGATGCGTTATAACATATTGGCTTTACTGTGTGCTCTGCTTCTTGTTGTTGGCTGCACTAAAGATGAGGACCGCAGCGAGTCCGCGAAGGAGGAGGCGCGCGTGTGGCATGAGTATACCGTAGCTGTGGTGCTACCCATGGAGGATGGCATGGGTGACCACTGGTGGCGCACGCTCCACTGGGCGTCGGACAATTTGCAGCGCGCCTTTGCCAACCAAAAGGAGGGTATACGCCTGACCTTTGAGTGGTATGATGAGAGTAGTGAGGACCTCGTGGCGCTCACCAAGTCGCTGTGCAAGCGTAGCGAGATTATCGCGGTTATTGGCGGCATGGAGAGCGACAACGCAGCGATTATGGCGCCTATGCTCACGAGGCATGAGAAGGTCTTTATGTCGCTGGCCACAAGCAGCGACCTAATGCGAGCCTACACCAACACCTCGTTCTGGGCGATGACCGAGAGCGACATCACCGAGTGCGAGATTTTGCTCTCGAAGGTGATAAACTATGGCGGTAAGAGTGTAGCTCTGTTGGCAGATCCGGAGGATCCAAGTACAAGGACCTTCAACGACTGGTTCAGCTTCATGGCTAAGGAGATGGAGTTGGAGAATGTGGGCATCTTCCACTACTCCGACGCATCGGTATATAGCGCGAGCGAGCATGCTGTTGCCGCAGGTGCAGACTTTGTTATTTGTGCACCCTCCGAGGTGGAGTATGTAGGCCCCATGATGGAGGCATTCCGCGAGCGCGCGGCGCAAAACCTTGCCGTGCCGCGTCTCCTCTTTACCGATATGGCATATGGTGTAAATGTGCTGTCGAAGCTTGGCGAGGTGTGCGAGGGCATTGAGGGTGTGACCTACTGTGCCGACCCTGAGTCGGGTTTCGATGTCACGTACGACGTCTATTTCGATGATGAGCCCACGATTGGTGAGTCGCAGGTCTACGATGCTGCTATGCTCCTGGGTTACGCACTGTGGTATAAGCAGTTGCATCCAGATGTCTCGTTGAACGATGCCCTTAGGGCTGTTGTCGATGGCCGCGATGTGAAGATGGATGGGTGGATGCCTGAGAACATGCGCGACGTGGTGGATGCCTTGGCGCGTGGCGAGAGACCCGATGTGGGTGGCGCGTGTGGCCCTCTCAACTTCGACTCTAAGGTATATACCAGCGTGCTACACACCACATATTGCCACTATAAGGTTTACAACGGACGATATATAACCCTCGACTACAACTCCAGTGGTGGTGGCTATAGAACCGACTCGTCACGCGCCAACTGGAACCGCCAGAAGGAGCAGATGGAGGAGTTCGACTACTCGGTGGGGAAGATTAACTACCCCAAATTGGAGGATAGGTGGGCGCTGCTCGTTGCGGGCTCCAGTGGCTGGAAGAACTATCGCTTCCAGGCCGATGTCTTGGCCATGTACCAGCTACTGAAGCAGCGGGGCTACGACGATGACCACATAGTGCTTATTATGGAGGATGATATCGCCAGGAGTGCGAGTAACCCCAATAAAGGTGTCGTGCAGGTGGCTATAGGTGGTGTAAACCTCTATACAGATGTGGTGGTGGACTACCACCCCTCGGACCTTAATGTCGGAGCTATTAAGTCGATATTGCTCGGCGAGCGTAGCGAGTATATCACCGAGGTGATAGGCTCTACGGCAAACGATAATATCTTCGTCTTCTGGAGCGGCCATGGCCTTAAGAACCAGCTGTGCTGGGGTGAGCAGGATTATGGCCTAACCGCTAAATCGCTCAGGAATATATTCGAGGAGATGGATAGGCGCGATAACTTCCGCAAGCAGATATGGTTCGTTGAGAGCTGCTACTCGGGCAGTGTGCTTAATGTGTGTAGTGATATAGAGGGTATCGTGGCCTTCACGGCTGCCGATGCCAATGAGACCTCCAAGGCCGATATCTTCAATAGCTCCCTCGGTGTGTGGATGAGTAATCAGTTTACCTACACGCTGCGCGACGAGATTACTAAGGACTCCTCTATTAGCCTCTATAACCTCTATTGCAAGCTCTTTATCAATACTCTGGGCTCGCATGTGATGATATTTAACGAGGATAACTATGGTAATGTCATCACAAATAACATGGAGGAGTACTTGTGGACCAGTCCGGAAATCCAGTGGGGCAGTAGAAAAGTTACGCAAAAATTGTAGCCAATCTAAAAATAAAGAATGGTATATCGCTAACGCCACGGAACTGATTTCTGAAGGCCTTAACTTTTGCATTAAAACTCTCTGCCGAAGCATTAGTGGAGCGGTTCTCAAAGTAGTTGGCTATTGTAGCGTAGTTGTTCTGCATAGTTTGTATCACGGAGTTGAAATATTTACAGTTCAGTTTTTCCACTTCTTCGTACCATCGAGCAAGTTTTGTCAGTGCTATCTCCTTACGACAACGAGTATTAAATATATCGGTAAGTTTCATCGACACACGATACGCTTCTTCGATAGCAGGATATTCCCTAAATAATATCTCTGCTCTACGCTTTTGACTATCTGTCCACTTTGAGAAGTGTTTCATCACGATATGACGACTACGTGCCAGTAGCTGTCGTCGAGTATCGCCATTCTTGAACACATCTGGTATAAACTTTCGCCCAAGCTCTTTAGCAAAGGCTATCTCTTCATTCTCCTGATCTATAGCTTGCCATCGATAATCTACGCGCAGATCGCTTATAGCTTCGTTCATTAGCTTCTGTACGTGAAAACGGTCTGATACAATTGTTGCATTAGGGAAAGCACGCTTGGCTATAAGTCGCATCGAAGGACTTAAATCTATGGTTATCTCCTTTACCTTAAGTCGTTTATGTCGTGGTAGTTTTGATAGGTAGTATATAATATTCTCACTCTTTGTGCCGTGCATCATAGCCACGAGCGAGACTTTGCCCCCGTGGGCCGATTTGTTAGTTATGATAGTATATAGCTCTCCTTGTGATAGACATGTCTCATCCATAGAGAGCCGCTCCCCGAGATTCTCTTTGAAGAGTACATACTGCGATGCATGATAACGCTGCTCCCACTCTGGGTAGTAGCTAAGAAAATACTTATACCAGAATGATAGTTTCTTGCCATCTACACCATACATCTTGCCTATGGTGCGGATGCTTAGAGTACTACTCTCGATAGACTCCTTTTAAAAAAGCTGCGAACTCCGCAGTGATTTGTGT
>JAFYWG010000061.1 GCA_017558115.1 Alistipes sp. | reverse complement strand
TATAATAACGATTCTGGCTATTCTGCTACGCATGTGCCAGTCGCCTAATACTAAAATCGCGAAAAAGCGCCAATATCCTGAAATGTTTAACTTTATAATAAATAGAGCCTGCCTAACTTTTTTGATTGTTAGACAGACTCCCTTACCTATATTACTTTGCTATAACTATCAGCGATATCTCTTACATCTCCACCTTCCAGAGGCCATGGAGGTTGCAGTACTCGTAGACCGCCTTCACCTTCTCGTCGCCCACGTAGACCACAGCTACGGGCTCATCCTTGAGATTTACGCGTATGCCACCGCGCTCAGTCTCCACGTAGATGAATGCAATGTGGTGTGCATCCTCCATTGGGTGATGTACGCTACCCACCTCTACCTTGATGCGACCATCGCCGAGGTTTGTAACCACAGGAATATGCTTCTCGCCACTCGCCTCAACTGTGTTGGGTACAAGCTCCTCCATCTTCTCGCCGCAGCATACTACGGGTACGCGAGAGTCTACCACCTTCTCCACTACATTGCCACATCTGTTACACTTATAGAATTTAGTTGTCATAATATCTTAGTCTTTATTGGTTAAACTTTGTTTTTATTTCTTGTGCAAAAATAAGACAAAAATTCCATAAGTCAAAGCTAAATATTTTTATACAACTATAATGATTTATTTATACACAAAACCTAACTCACAGATAATAAAAAAGATAGGGAGTGAACTCGCCACTCCCTACCCATATAAAAAAGTTGTATAACCTTGTTAGACAGCTTTTAGAATGCCTTGCCGATACCGAGGAAATCCTCCGCCTTAAGCGCAGCACCACCGATAAGACCACCATCAACGTTCTCCTTTGAGAAGATCTCGCCAGCGTTAGAGGGCTTGCATGAGCCACCGTAGAGAATAGCACACTCCTCAGCTGCAGCGCCGAACTTCGAGCGCAACACCTCGCGGATGTATGCGTGAATCTCCTCTGCCTGGTCAGCTGTAGCAGTCTTGCCTGTGCCGATAGCCCATACGGGCTCGTATGCGATAACGAGCTTTGCGAACTGCTCCTCGGTGAGGTTGAATACTACCTCCTCGAGCTGCTGCTTGCACACCTCGAAGTGGCGACCTGCCTCGCGCTCCTCAAGGTTCTCACCTACGCAGTAGATAGGAGTGAGGTTGTTCTCGTAAGCGCGTGCCATCTTCTTGTTCAAGGTCTCAGATGTCTCACCATAGTACTGACGGCGCTCTGAGTGACCGAGGATAACGTACTCGCAACCGAGTGCCGCGATCATCTCTGCAGATACCTCGCCAGTGTAGGCACCCTTAACCTCTGTTGCGCAGTCCTGAGCGCCAACAGCGATGTTTGAGCCCTTCAAAGTCTCGATTACGCTATGTAGGTGTGTGAAGGGGGGACATACGATAAACGTTACGCAGTCGCAAACATCGCACTTGCCAGCAGCTACGCCCTTAGCAAGCTCGACACCCTCCGCGGGCAAGGTGTTCATCTTCCAGTTACCCGCAACAATCTTCTTTCTCATATAAAGAATCTATTTGAATTTTATAATTTAGTTTTTCAATTACTGAGCCTGAGCCTCGATCCACGCCTTGATCTCCGCTGTTGCGAGACCGAGCTTATTCTTCTTGTTGAAGCCGCAGAGGTCGTTAAAGAGCTTCATGCCGCCAGTTGTAGCAGTGTTCTTGAAGGCCTCGAGGGTGATATAACCCATCTTCTGCACCACAGCAACCCACTCAGCGGGGATGCCAGCCTCGGTATATACCTCCTCGGCGTCAGCCACAACCTTCTTCTCTGGGCGCATAGTGGGGAAGAACAATACATCCTGGATAGATGTCTCGCCTGTCATGAACATTGTGAGGCGGTCGATGCCGATACCCATACCTGAGCAAGAAGGCATACCATACTCCAATGCACGTACGAAGTCCATGTCGATAACCATAGCCTCGTCGTCACCCTTCTCCGAGAGTCGCATCTGCTCCTCGAAGCGCTCGAGCTGGTCGATAGGATCGTTGAGCTCTGAGTATGCGTTACACAACTCCTTACCATTTACGAAGAGCTCGAAGCGCTCTGTAAGGTCGTTGTTGTCGCGGTGACGCTTACACAATGGCGACATCTCGATAGGATAGTCTGTAACGAATGTAGGCTGCACAAGGTCGCCCTCGCAGTACTGACCGAAGATAGCGTCGATAAGCTTACCCTTACCCATTGTCTCGTCTATCTCGACGTTGAGACGCTTACATGCCTCGCGCAACTGCTCCTCAGTCTGACCTGTGATGTCGTAACCAGTCTTCTCGCGGATGGCATCTGTCATTGTCACACGGCGGAATGGAGCCTTGAACGAGATGGTCTTACCTTCGAGCACAACATCAGTAGTGCCATTTACGGCCATCGCTACGCGCTCCAACATCTGCTCGGTAAACTCCTGCATCCAGATATAGTCCTTGTATGCCACGTAGATCTCCATACATGTGAACTCGGGGTTGTGTGTGCGGTCCATACCCTCGTTACGGAAGTTCTTGCCAAACTCATACACGCCATCGAAGCCACCCACGATAAGGCGCTTGAGGTACAACTCCGTAGCTATTCGCATGTAGAAGTCGATGTCGAGAGCGTTGTGGTGTGTGATGAAGGGACGCGCTGCCGCACCACCGGGGATGGGCTGCAAGATAGGAGTCTCCACCTCGAGGTAGCCACGCTCGTTGAAGAAGTCACGCATTGTCTGCATAATCTTAGCGCGCTTGATGAAGGTATCCTTCACATGGGGGTTAACCACAAGGTCGAGGTAACGCTGACGATAGCGCACCTCAGGGTCTGTGAGTGCGTCGAATGTCTGACCATCCTTCTGCTTTACGACGGGAAGGGGACGTACAGACTTCGAGAGCACGGTAAACTTCTTACAGTGTACCGACAACTCGCCAGTGTTCGTGAGGAAGGCAAAGCCCTCAACGCCGATGAAGTCACCAATATCGAGGAGCTTCTTGAATACGGTGTTGTAGAGCGTTGTGTCACCCTCGGGGCAGATGTCGTCACGACGGATATAGACCTGAATACGGCCAGTAGAGTCCTGAAGCTCGAAGAACGATGCCGAGCCCATGATACGGCGGCTCATGATACGTCCTGCGATTGCAACCTCCTGGTAGTTACCCTTCTCTGCGTCGTAGTTCTGGGCAATCTCCTGGGCTGTTGCGTTTACCTCGAAACGAGCTGCGGGGTATGGGTTGATGCCCAACTCGCGCAATGCCTTAAGCGACTGACGGCGCAACTGTTCCTGTTCACTGAGTTCGATAATCATATTGTATGCTTTTAATTATTTATATTCACGCCACAAAGTTACGCAAAAAATTCATTCGGGGGTTACTAAAAACGAATTAGTTATCCCCCTTTCTTTAAGAGGTTGAATAAAAAGATCTAGTTTTAGGCTTGCGAAGCCCGAAAAAGCGCAGTTTACTGTGGCGTAAATGAGCATTTTGAGGGCGAGCGTAACGACAAAATAGACTTTTTATTCGGCCTCGACTATGCAGCTTTGTCAATCTTTGACTTGGCATAGTCGAGGGTCACGACAAACTCCTTATTCTCGCCCTCGGGCATGTCGAACATAATGTCCATCATCACCGCCTCGCAGATAGAGCGCAAGCCACGCGCACCGAGCTTAAACTCGAGGGCCTTGTCGACGATGTAGTCGAGTACCTCGGGCTCGAACGTGAGCTTAATGTCGTCCAACGACATCAATGTCTCGTACTGACGGATGATAGAGTTCTTAGGCTCGGTGAGTATAGAGCGCAATGCAACACGCTCCAATGGCTCCATATATGTAAGCACGGGCAAGCGACCAATAAGCTCGGGGATAAGGCCAAACGAACGCAAATCCTGAGGCTGAATGTAGCTCATGATGTTGTTCTCGTTGACGCGCTGCTTGTTCTGCGCTCCATAGCCGATAGCATTGGTGTTAAGACGCATAGCAATCTTCTTCTCGATGCCGTCAAACGCACCGCCACAGATAAACAAGATGTTCGAAGTATCCACCTGAATATACTTCTGGTCGGGGTGCTTACGACCACCCTGAGGTGGCACGTTCACCACCGTACCCTCGAGGATCTTGAGCAGCGCCTGCTGCACACCCTCACCCGACACATCGCGTGTGATAGAGGGGTTATCGCCCTTACGTGCAATCTTGTCAATCTCGTCGATGAAGATAATACCACGCTCGGCAGCCTCGACGTCGTAGTCCGCAGCCTGCAACAGACGCGAGAGGATGCTCTCCACATCCTCACCCACATAACCTGCCTGCGTAAGTGCCGTAGCATCTACAATCGAGAAGGGTACGTGCAGTAAGCGCGCAATGGTGCGTGCCATGAGGGTCTTACCCGTACCTGTAGGGCCTACAAGCACGATGTTCGACTTATCCAAATCCACATCCTCGGTCTTGCCCTTAGCGAGCAATCTCTTATAGTGGTTGTATACCGCAACCGACATATAACGCTTCGCAGCATCCTGGCCGATTACGTAGTCATCAAGAAAACTCTTTATCTGGTTTGGACGCAAGAGGTCGCTCTTCTTCAGAGGCTCGAACTTTGAACCTCCCTTAGCACCCTTCGCCCTCTTCTTGCCACCCTCGACAATATTGTGCTCGACAAGCAGCTCATAGCCATGCTCGATGCACGACGAGCAGATGCACGCGCCGTCGCCGCCATTGAACATCAATGGCGCCTGCTCGGCGGGTGTTCCGCAGAACGAGCAGCAGTTGCCGCCACGCTCCGTATTTTTTCGTGATTTCTGTGTCATCTATCTATGTTTCAACTATTTTCTACGGCTCAGCACCTTGTCGATGAGGCCATACTCCGCAGCCTCTGCCGCAGTGAGCCAGTAGTCGCGGTCGGCATCAACCTCGATCTTCTCGATGGGCTTACCCGAGTGCGAAGCAAGTATCTCGTAGAGCTCGCGCTTGGTCTTCGCTATCTCGCGTGCCGTAATCTCAATATCCGAAGCCTGACCCTGCACACCACCCAATGGCTGGTGAATCATCACGCGCGAGTGTGGCAATGCCGAGCGCTTGCCCGCAGCTCCCGCCGTAAGCAACACAGCACCCATAGATGCCGCCATGCCAGTACATATTGTAGCTACGTCGCACGATATGAGCTGCATAGTGTCGTAGATACCCAAACCTGCCGACACCGAGCCACCTGGCGAGTTGATATATAGCTGAATATCCTTATCAGCATCTACCGACTCAAGGAAGAGCAGCTGTGCCTGGATGATGTTGGCAGCGTCGTCGTAGATTGGGGCGCCGAGGAAGATGATACGGTCCATCATCAAGCGCGAGAAGACATCCATCGTAGCCACGTTGAGGTGGCGCTCCTCGATGATCGTGGGCGACACATAGTTCTCTATCTCGGCACGGAAGTCGTGCATAACCATAGAGTTGATGCCGCAGTGCAGACGTGCGTACTTATCAAATTCTTTCATCGTTGTATCTCTTTTACAAAAATAGTTCCCAGGCCTGTTATATGCCCGGGAACTATCTCCTTATGTAACTATTTCCGGGATCGGAACCTTATGCGAGCTCCTGAGCGAGCTTAGCAAAGTCGTCAGCCGAGACAGCCTTCTCGGTAACCTTAATCTTACCACGGAGGTACTCTACAACCTTCTCCTCGAAGAGCTTCTCGTAGATCTTCTGAAGCTGCTCCTTGTTCTCCATGATCTGCTTAGCGAAGCCCTCGAGCATATCTGCGGGTGCAGAAGGCATGCCGTACTGTGCGAACTGCATCTGTGCGAATGACATAGCCTCAGCCTTAGCCTCCTCGGGAGTAACCTTAAGCTCACCCTCAGTGATGAAGTGCTTCTGCAAGTAGTTCCAAGTGAACATATTGAGGAATGCGGGGAAGTCCTTCTCGATCTCCTCACGTGAGAACTTACCCTCGTTGATAACATACAACCAACGCTTCAAGAACTCCTCAGGCATCTGAAGACCAGCCTTCTCGATGATGAACTTACGCATCTGGTTTACGAACATAAAGTCGCACTCACGCTTAAGCTCACGCTCGATCTCCTCGTCGAT
Organism: Alistipes sp.; assembly: GCA_017558115.1. Taxonomy (GTDB): domain Bacteria; phylum Bacteroidota; class Bacteroidia; order Bacteroidales; family Rikenellaceae; genus Alistipes. Next base: position 150,284 of record JAFYWG010000061.1, on the reverse strand, counting down.
GAACTTGTCGAGCTCCTCCTCAGATGTTACGTTACCTGCGGGGAATGCCATCTTGAAGAACTCCTCGTTGAGCTCAGGATCTGCGAAACGACGAATCTTTGTGATCTCAACCTCAAACTCAGCCTTGATGCTCTCGAGCTCCTCCTCCTTAACTGAGAGGATTGCTGCACGCTGCTCAGGCTTCTTGTAGAGCTCGTTGATGTTTACAGTAGTCTTGTAGCCTACCTCCTTACCGATCCATGCTGCACGCTCCTCGTCAGTCATAGAGATAAGGCCGATGTAAGCCTCCTCGATGCGCATGTCACCGTTGTCCAAAGTAACGTTGAGAGCCTCATCCTTCTCCACCTTATCTACCTCTACAAGGCGGCCGTAGCGGCGCAAGTAGTTAGAGCGGAAGTCGTCGTGCATCTTCTTGTCAACCTTGATCTTGTTGTAAGTAACCTTATCCTTAGCTGAGAGCTCAAGCTCAATCTTTGGAGCCTCACCAACCTCGAATACGAACTCAAACTCGGTGTTGTTCTCGAAATCGAACTCGCCCTGCTCCTCCGATGGGATTACATCACCTACGTAGTCGATGTTCTCCTTCTGCAAGTACTCGAATACTGAGTTTGATGCCAAGTGGTATGACTGCTCAGCAACGACGTGCTTGCCATACATCTTCTTAACAATACCCATAGGGACCATGCCGGGGCGGAAACCGGGAACGTTTGCCTTACGCTTGTACTCACGCAACTGCTTCTCAACTGCCTGACCGTAGTCAGCCTCGCCAACAACGACCTTCAAAATTGAAAGACCGCCATCACGCTGTTCTCTTGTAATATTCATAACTCTATTTTAGTTTATTTGTTTCTAACTATCTCTCTATTTTTTGCCCATACCTTACTTATATAGGTATAAAGTCGCGCAAAGGTAATAAAAAAATGTTAATTCGGAAATTCGGAGTGTGAAAAGTGCATAATATTTTCTTTTTGAGGCTCTATATTCCTATTTTTAACCTATCTTTGTCCGAGATTTCGTCCTCACATTCCGAGGGCTTACACAACAACAGATGATTTTAGACGTAGCACGACATAAATTCGCCGATGGAGTAGTCACCCTACTACTCTGCACACTCACACTCATAGTGTTTGTGGCCGTAGGCGTGGATGGTGGCGCCACCGAAGTTGCCTCATACTCACCCCTTATGTCACTTCTCGCGAATGCCACATTCGGCATCCCATTCGTCGAGAAGAGCCTCGTCGTAATTCTCTATATCACAAGCGTTCTCAGCCTTTCGCGCGCAACACTTCGCACACACATCTACCCCGCCGACACCATGGCAGCAATGGCACTCACAGCCGTGATGATGCTACCCATGGTCGTGGGTCCTCACGCCCTACACCAGGCAGTGATAATGCTCCTAAGTGCCTTTGCCTTAGGCAATATGCTCTTCTGCTTCGGCCCTCGCAAGTCGGCACATAGGCTCTTTGGTGCTATGATAGCCGCGGGATTGCTCCCAGTGGTCGAGGCCTCACTCATGGTAGTACCCATTGCCATGGCCATCGCCCATATCGCTGCACGCAAGCGTCTACGCGAGGCTATAGTCGTAGTCACGGGCATACTCCTACCCCTCTTTGCCACATTCTACATAGCATGGCTCAGTGGCGAGGGCTTCGCCGAAAGTGCACTAACATGGTGGCGTAGTGCAACAGCACCCATCGCCTCTAACATGCTCGACACCATGCCCATTCCGCGCCTATGCTTCTTCGCCCTTGCACTATTTTTGCAGTGGGTGGCAGCGATTATGCACTACGCACAGCGCGACACACACACCGCCACATCGCGTGGCGCATGGAGGGCTATGCAGTTTACACTTCTGGTTGTAGCACTCGCTCTAATCTTCATGCCCTCGGCATCCGATTCACTGCTCTCGATAGGCGTTATCCTTACAGCTGCGATGCTCCCTACGCTCTTTGTTTGCAGCGAGGCTATAGTATCGACATTAGCCTACGTTGCGCTTATCGGCCTTGCTTTTGCGGCTGCATTCTAATCGAATAGTTGCATTGCTTTTGCATACATATGCAACTATTTTCGCATTTATTTACACATTTTGTCACTTTATTGCATAAAATGACGAATTTATTTTGTCGTTTCAATTTTTATGCTTACTTTTGTATCGCAAACATAGGGTCATCGGGCACACATCTCGAATAATTCTCATGGACACACCAATTACGCTTGATGACTCAATTCTCATTAACCTAACTAAATCGAAGAGGAGCTATCTGTGAAGACGCTCCTCTTTTCTTTTTGCAATACAAAAAGAAAAGAGGGCGTCTTCGATATTCATTTGCGACAAACAGAGGGTTGTGTGTTGAGAGGTCTTTAAGCATAGATGGTAGTGACTTCTCTTTAGTCTCTTTAGTCTCTTTGGTCTCTCGGTCTCTTGGTCCTAAACTTCGTCTGCTTGTCTGTTCGTCCGCTCGTCTGCTCGTCGCCAACTGAGAACAAAAAGGGTGCACCCTGAAGGGCACACCCAATATCGCGGTCAGGAGCGACAGAGATTACACTGTCATTACCTCCTTCTCCTTCTTTTCGATCTCTACATCGAGGAGCTTTGTGAACTTCTCGAGGAGCTTCTGTACCTTCTCCTCGCCATCCTTCTGCTCATCCTCAGACATGCCATCCTTCTGAGCCTTCTTGAATGCCTCGACAGCGTCGCGACGTGCGTTACGGAGGCTGATGCGTGCAGTCTCACCCTCGCCCTTAACCTTCTTCACGATCTCCTTACGGCGATCCTCAGTAAGAGGGGGAATAGAGAGGCGAATGTGCTCACCATTGTTCGAGGGAGTGAGGCCAATGTTAGAGTCGATGATAGCCTTCTCGATAGGGCGAATCATATTCTTATCCCATGGCTGAATAAGCACAGTCTTAGCATCGGGAACAGTTACGCTGGCAACACCCGACACAGGAGTCTGCGAGCCATAGTAGTCAACGAAAACACCATTGAGGATGTTTACAGAGGCCTTACCAGCACGGATGTTCAACAACTCCTCAACGAGGTGATCCAAAGCGCGCTGCATGCGGTCAGTTGCTTCATTTAGAATAGTCTTGGTATCCATAATTTTTTATCTTATTTGTTTAATAATCTGCATATTAACGAAGAGCTTCCTCGATATTCTGCTCTACCTGCTTTGCTATCTCATCGTCGTAGCCTACACCCGAGTACAACACCTTACCCTGGGCGTCGATAACGAAGCAGCGAGGGATGTAGTTTGTAGCATACTTCTTATAGATGCTCTGGTCGCCATCGAGGCCAACAGCAAAGGTGTAACCCATCTTCGAGATGTAGTCCTCAACCTTTGCACGCTCCTCGCCACGCGAGATAGGAAGCACGTTGATGCTGTCGCCATAGCGGTCTATAATGTGCTCCTGCAACTTCGACAACTCCATGCGGCATGGAGGGCACCACGTAGCCCAGAAGATGAGCAATGTGGGCTTACCCTGCAACTTCGAGAGTGTCACCTTGCTGCCATCAAGCATATCAACAGTGAAGTCGGGAGCCATATCGCCAGCATTTATTAGCGTTGTCTCGGCCAAGTCGTCGGGATCATCCTGCGCGAGGGTCACAGCGTTAAACTCCGCAGCCTTAGCGTCGTTCTTAATCGATACTACAAGGTATGCGGTAATAGCGATAAGCACAACGAGCAATATAGCAAGCGTGAGCGTCGAACCACGCTTCGTGTGTCTCTTGGTAGCCATAGTTTTTTTTTACGTTTTTAGTTAATAAAAGGTCGCCCCTACTCTGTAACCACGGTGCCGATGTTCTCGCCACGGATAACCTTCTCGAGGTTACCAGGAGTATCCATATCGAATACCATAAGTGGCAAGTGGTTCTCGCGACAGAGGGTGAAGGCTGTCTGGTCCATAACCTTCAAGCGGCGTGCCAAGACCTCGTCGAAGGTGATAGTATCGAACTTCGTAGCTGTAGGATCCTTCTCGGGGTCGGCGGTGTAGATGCCATCGACGCGTGTACCCTTGAACATGATGTCGGCCTCGATCTCTATGCCGCGCAATGCCGAAGCAGTGTCGGTAGAGAAGTAGGGATTAGAGGTACCACCACCGATGATAACGACATATCCCGCCTCGAGGTACTCCAATGCCTTAGCCTTAGAGTAGTACTCACCGATAGGCTCCATACGTATAGATGTCAACACTTTACACTTCACGCCCTGCGACTCCAATGCCGACTGTAGCGCCAACGAGTTGATGACTGTTGCGAGCATACCCATCTGGTCGCCCTTCACGCGGTCGAAGCCACGACCTGCACCCTGAATGCCACGGAAGATATTACCGCCACCAATGACGACGCCTATCTCTACGCCCATGGCGTGGATAGTTTTAATCTGCCCGGCATAGGCGTTGAGCACCTCTACGTCATGACCATAATTCTGCTTACCCTGGAGTGACTCGCCACTGAGCTTGAGGAGTATTCTCTTGTATTTTGCTGTTGTCATATTAATGATTTCGGAGAGTTAAACATCTATATCGAATGCGAAGATAGTAATTTTTCGATTAAAATCACAATTTTTTAGCCATCTAATTTTACCTTACCCCTCGACTCGTGCCATTTAGCAGAAATCGAGAGCCGCTTAGCCCTAAAAAACGAGATATTGAACGCAAAATGGTATTATTAGAAATAAAATCGCTACCTTCGCAAATTAATAATAATGAAAAGTGATATGAAACTCACAGGTTTGAAACGAGTAGCAAGCCTCGCACTCATGCTTTTTGCCGTCGATACGGCCTCGGCTCAGTGCGATTTGCCCGACACGACATACACCTCGGCAAAGGGTATCGAGTACCAAATCGAGATTCTCGACACTCTGGCCGATGCTAACCTTCGCAGCCATCGCGACCTCTATGCTGATGCCCCAGGCATCTTCACCTTCCGAGGCTCGCCACGCCGCGATATGCCATACGCTGGCAAACTCGATAGTGTGCCATCGCTCATTGAGGTGGCATGGACATTCCGCACCGACTTCGATAGCCGACAGACCGACTATGGCATCTGGGGTGGTGGTTCAGGCTGGACTGGTCAGCCAGTATTTGTGGAGTGGAGCGACTCGCTCATGGAGATGCAGCGTGAACGTTCAACAAAGCTCACCGCGCAGTTTAGCAATCGCGAGATTATCGTGGGATCGCTCTGTGGCAATGTCTACTTCATCGACTTCGCGACAGGCAAGGCATCACGCGAAGCACTAATCGGCAAAAACCCTATCAAGGGTTCTATATCACTCGACCCTCGCCTCAACGGCAACCTATATGTTGGTCAGGGCATCCCCTCGGAGGGAGCTATTGGTGCTGTTGTCTACAATATTTTCGACCATAAGCAGCTCGACTATTTCGGTCGCGACAACAAGGCCTGGAGACGCTGGGGAGCCTACGATGCTTCGGCAATTGTTGTCGACGACTTTGTGATTCGCCCAGGTGAGAATGGCACAATATACAAACTTGCGACTACGGAGAATAGTGTTTCTATGCAGAGCAAAATGCGTTATCGCAAGGGTGGTATTGCCCCTGGTATAGAGTCATCACCCGCGGTCTATAAAAACTACCTATTCACGAGCGATAATCGCGGTAACATCCTCTGCACCAATATCAACACCTTGAAGCCTGTGTGGTGTTTTAGCAATGCCGACGACACTGATGCAACTATCATTGTTGCCGAGGAGGATGGCGAAGTGGTACTCTACGCTGGCTCTGCTGTCGACAAGCAGACGAGCCATGGCTACTGCCACTTCACAAAACTCAATGCCCTGACTGGTGAGGTTATCTGGCAGAATAAGATTGCCTGCCGCAAAATGGGAGATAGCACAAAGACTATCGAGGGCGGCATGTTCTCGACACCGCTTCTTGGTCACGGCGACTGCGAAGGTCTCATCTTCACAAACATCTGCGGCATGGGCACATCAGACACCGGCACATTCGTGGCTATCAATCGCAAGAGTGGCAAGGTTGTCTACAGCACACGTCTGGCAAACTACTCGTGGTCATCGCCCGTGGCACTCTACACCGCCGAGGAGAAGATGTATATCTTCACTGGCGACGTTATTGGCAACGCCTACCTTATCGAGGCTTCAACTGGCCGCATAATATTTAAGCAGCGTCTGGCCAACAACTTCGAGTCATCGCCCGTTGTTATCGACAACTATGTGTGTGTTGGAAGCCGCGGTCGCGAAATTCACATGTTTAGAATCCGTTAACCACCCTCAAACGAAGAGCCATGAAGCGACTTATTCCTCTTCTTATATTGGTTATCTTGCCAAGCATAGCCTCGGCACAGGTCTACGCCATGCGTGACTCGGTAAAAAACGGCTACGACTTTTGGCTCTACGTGCCAAGCGAATATAACGACAACCGCGTAATACGTCAAGAGGCCAGCGATAGCATCGAGGTGGCAAAGCCTCTTCCCGTCATTCTCTTCCTCCACGGGCGTAGCCTCAGCGGTTCAAATCTTAACAAGGTACGCGAGTATGGCGTGATTGATGCTCTTTGGCGTGGTCGTACGATCGACGCTATAGTCATCGCGCCACAGGTCAACCACAGCCAGAGTTGGCGCCCCGAGAGGGTCATGAATATTGTTGACTGGGTGAGCTCACGCTACGATGTTGACTCCACGCGCCTCTACGTCATGGGCATGAGTCTTGGAGGTTTCGGAACTATCGACTTCGCGGCAACATATCCCGACCGCGTGGCTGCAGCAGTGGCTATGTGTGGTGGTTCAACACTAAATACCACAACACTCCAGCAACTCAACGAGGTACCTCTTTGGATTATGCACGGCACAGCAGATACGGCAGTTGGCGTTAGCGAGTCACGCAAGGTGCGTAATGCGATGTTTCAGGGTGACACCATACTTCCTCGTCTTCGCTACGACGAGCAGGCGGGTGCCAACCACTCTGTCTATGCACGTGTATTCTACATCGAGGAGATCTACGAGTGGCTCATGAAGCACTCTACAGCCGACGAGAATCGCCCCGTGGATTTGAGCGTCGAGATACCATACTCACGCTACAGCAGTTCAAAGAGGGCCTATGAAGGTCTTCCGCTAAATGGTGGCAAGGTGAAGTTCATCGACCCCTCAACAACGTCTTTTCCCAACGTTAGCACGCCTTCGACTACGGATGCAAACTACCAATATCACACCATCGTATCGGGTGACACGCTCGGCCATATCGCAGCAAAGTATGGCACAACAGTAAAGAGGCTCTGCGAGTTGAACAACATGAAGAAGACCGACATCCTCAAGATTGGCAAGAAGCTTAGAGTGAAGTAGTGGAACTGCAAACGACAAAACGAAAATAATTATTATATTTGTACGCTTGAATAGTCGTATGCCCCAAGGCGAAGCGATTTTAATTTGAAGTATTGAGCTAATATGCTAAAGAATCATACATATAGACACTTGAACAATGTAGACTCCCCTGCCGAGCTACGCCGCATGAGCGTGAGCGAGTTAAGGGAGTATGTCGACGAGTTGCGTCGCTACATTATAGAGTGCTGCGCCGTAAACCCCGGACACCTCGGCTCAAGCCTCGGTACTGTGGAGCTTGCCACAGCGCTTCACTATGTCTATAACACTCCCCAGGACCGCATAGTGTGGGATGTGGGCCACCAGGCCTATGCCCATAAGATCATCACGGGGCGTCGCGATGCCTTTATCACCAACCGCAAGCGCGGTGGCATCAGTGGCTTCCCCCGCATGGCAGAGAGCGAGTACGACAACTTCGGTGCAGGCCACTCCTCAGTCAGCATCTCTGCCGCCTTTGGCATCGCCAAGGCCATGGAGCTACAAAATGAGAAGAGCCATGTCGTGGCTGTGATTGGCGACGGCGCACTCACTGGAGGCCTCGCCTTTGAGGGCCTTAACAATGCGGGCGCCTCACCCCAAACCGACATTCTCGTCATCCTTAACGACAACGAGATGTCCATCGACAAGCCCTCGGGAGCCCTCGACCGCTACCTACTGCACATATCTACCTCGAAGTGGTATAACCACTTCAAGCGTTCGTTGTGGGGCATCTTGGCCAAGGTGCCACCCGTGTTGAAGTTAGCACGCCGCACGGGCAATGCCGTGAAGCATGGCATACTGCGCAATAGCAACCTCTTCGAGAGCCTTAACTTCCGCTACTTTGGCGTTGTCGACGGACACAACCTCGAGCAACTTATCGACGTACTCAAGAGCCTCAAGGACATCGGAGGTCCCAAACTTCTACATATCAAGACGATAAAGGGCAAGGGCTACGCCCCCGCCGAGAGCGACCCCTCAGTATGGCACGCCCCAGGATGCTTCGACCTCGCCACGGGCAAGCGTGCCACAACGACATATAGTGCCGACCGCTATCAGGATGTCTTTGGCCAGACTCTTCTCGACCTTGCACGCATTGACGAGCGCATCGTGGGCATCACCCCCGCCATGCCTTCGGGATGCTCTATGAATATTATGATGCGCGAGATACCCGAGCGCTGCTTCGATGTGGGCATCGCCGAGGGTCACGCCGTGACCTTCTCTGCAGGTCTTGCAGCAGCGGGTAGCCGCCCCTTCTGCAATATCTACTCATCCTTTATGCAGCGCGCCTACGACAATGTCATCCACGACGTGGCGCTGCAGAACCTCCCCGTAGTCATGTGCCTCGACCGCGCAGGCCTCGTGGGTGAGGATGGCGCAACACACCATGGTGCCTTCGACATCGCCTACTTCAGTTGCGTGCCTAACCTCACCATCGCTGCGCCACGTAACGAGTGGCAGCTACGCCAGATGATGTACGCGGCATCTAAGGCCAACCGCCCCACAGTCATACGCTACCCCCGCGGCTTGGGCGAGGGCGTAGAGTGGCGCGACACGGAGTTTGTGGAGCTTGACACACGCGGCGAGGAGCTAAAGGCGGGTAACGACATCGCCATCATCGCCACGGGCCCCATGGCAAATGTGGCACTACGCGCCGCCGAGCAGAGCACACGTAGCGTTGCTGTCTACGACCTACGCTACGTAAAACCCCTTGATGAGGAGTTACTGAACACCATAGGTAGCCGCTTCGAGAAGGTTATCACCATCGAGGATGGTGCCGTGCGTGGTGGTGTGGGCGAGGCTATCGCAGCACACTTCTCGCGCCATGGCTACACACCCCGAGTGGAAAACCTCGGCATCGGCGACACGTTTATCGAGCATGGCAAGCCCGCAGAGCTATACGCCGACTGCGCCTACGACGAGGAGGCACTTCTTAAGACCATTGAGAGAATATAAATCTAAAACTACGATACTATGAAACGAATTCTTGTTACAGGTGCGACATCGGGTATTGGTCGCGCTACAGCACTTAAGTTGGCTGCTCCCAACACCGAGATTATCATCACCGGCCGCCGTATGGATCGCCTTGAGGCACTCAAAAAGGAGGTTGAGGCAAAAGGTGCAGAGTGCATGGTTCTAAACTTCGACGTACGCTCCGAGGCAGAGTGCATCGAGCACCTCACACCCCTTGGTCGTGTCGACGTATTGGTTAACAACGCAGGTCTCGCAGCTGGTTTGGAGCATATCGACCGTGGCGACTCACGCGACTGGGATGCCATGATCGACACCAACGTGAAGGGTCTGCTCTACGTAACAAAGATTATCAGTCACGCCATGGTTGAGGCGGGCCAGGGTGGTCACATCATCAACATCGGCTCTATCGCGGGCACCGAGCCCTACGAGAATGGCGCGGTATATTGCGCATCGAAGCATGCCGTACACGCCATCTCACAGGCTATGCGTGCCGACTTGCTCAGCGCAGGCATCAAGGTTGGCGAGGTGCGCCCCGGTATGGTAGAGACAGAGTTCTCGGAGGTGCGCTTCCATGGCGATAAGGAGCGTGCAGCGGGTGTATATAAGGGTGTTGATGCGTTGCAGGGCGAGGATATCGCCGAGGCAATAAGCTGGATGCTCAACCTCCCCGCACATATGAACGTCAACGACATCGTGCTTATGCCTACATGCCAGGCTGGCGCATACTACACCTACCGCAAATAGTCTACTACCACTATGAAAAAATACTTGTCTATGAGTTTTACAGTCCTCGTTGCCATGCTGCTTGCATCGACCTTCTCTTGCACCAAGGAGTCGGAGGCACCCAAGCAGCCTGCGCCCGAGCCCGTGAAGCCCAAGGCCGAGCGCTTTGAGGTCTTCCAGATGCCTACACCCACCGAGGGTGACATCCCCTACCGTATCCCAGCAATCGCAGTTACGAAGGATGGCACTATGGTGGCTATTGCCGACTATCGCCATAGCGGTACAGATATCGGCGTTACAAATTATGGCCGCATCGATTTGCACTACCGCTTATCGTACGACAATGGTAACACATGGACTGACGTCATGCCCCTTATCGAGGGTAAGGGCGCCGAGGCTACCGACTTTATGAGCGTAGGCTATGGCGACCCCTGCATCGTGGCAGATAGAGAATCTGACCGCGTGCTTATGATGTCGTGCGCAGGTAACGTATCATTCCCCAACGGCACACGCCAGAACCACCAGTGCATCGCACGCTTCTATAGCGAGGATGGTGGCAAAACATGGAGTGCTCCAGAGGATATCGCCGAGAGCATTTATTCGCAGTTCGACGCCTCGAAGTATGGCCCCGTACGCTCTATGTTCGTGGCTTCGGGTCGCATCATGCAGAGCCGCACAACCAAGATTGGCGAATACTACCGCCTCTACTGCGCAGTTCTTGTGCGCGATAAGAGTACAAAGCACATGAACTATGTCCTCTTCTCTGACGACTTCGGTGGCAGCTGGAAGGTGCTCGGCAGCATCGACGTTCCCGCTGTGTACAACACTGCCGACGAGCCTAAGGTCGAGGAGATGCCCGATGGCCGAATACTTCTTAGCTCACGCTACAATAACGGCCGCTACTACAACATGTTCACCTTCACCGATGTAGCCACAGGCGCAGGTGTTTGGGATGATTCAGTATTCTCAGGCGCATCAAACAAAGGCGTAGAGGCTAAGGATAACTCTACAAATGGTGAGGTTATGGTGTTGCCCGTAACACGCCTTGCAGATGGCAAGCCTATGCACATCTTGTTGCAATCGTTACCTTTGGGCCCCGACCGTAAGAATGTAGGCATCTACTACAAGGAGCTCGAGTCGCAGGAGGACTACCTTACATCTTACGAGCTTGCAGCCAACTGGGATGGTGTGAAGCAGATTACGACGCTCAACTCGGCATACTCTACCATGGCATGGCAGAAGGATAACCGCCTCGCCTTCCTCTACGAGGAGGAGACTCACGGCAAGAGCAACTTCGCCTATGGTGGCTACACCATCGTCTACGAGTGCTTCGAGATTGAGGAACTCACCGACGGCAAGTACACCTACCGCCAGGAGTAATTACCTATTCCAATAATATAAAAGGCTGCCTTTTGGGCAGCCTTTATTCGTTCACAACACCACGAAGTCATTCGCTACGAAATAGCAAAGTCACGAAGCGCATCATTGAGCGATGTCTTCTTGTCGGTTGACTCCTTGCGGCGACCGATGATAAGCGCACACTGCACGCCATACTCGCCCGCGGGGAACTTCTTAGTGTAGGTACCCGATACCACAACCGAGCGTGGTGGGACATAGCCTTTGTACTCTACGGGCTCGTCGCCAGTCACGTCGATGATATGTGTAGAGCCTGTAATCACTGTATTAGAGCCGAGTACCGCCTCACGACAGATGTGAGCACCCTCCACAACGATAGAGCGTGAGCCAATGAAGCAGTTGTCCTCGATAATCACGGGCGACGCCTGCACGGGCTCCAACACGCCACCGATGCCTACACCACCGCTGAGGTGCACATTCTTACCAATCTGTGCGCATGAGCCCACGGTAGCCCATGTATCGACCATGGTACCGCCATCTACGTATGCACCGATATTCACATACGAGGGCATAAGGATTGCGCCAGGTGCTATATATGCGCCGTAGCGTGCCACAGCATGGGGTACAACGCGCACGCCAAGCTCCTCATAGCCGCGTTTAAGCTCCATCTTATCGTAGAACTCCAACTCGCCAGCCTGCATGGTGCGCATAGTCTGAATGGGGAAGTACATGATGATAGCCTTCTTCACCCACTCGTTAACCTGCCACTTGCTGTTCTCCACATCGATAGGTTCGGCACAGCGCACAACGCCCTTGTCCACAGCCTCAACAACTCGGCGTATAGCCTCGCGTGTAGCATCCTCAGCCAACAACTCGCGACGCTCCCACGCCTCCTCTATAATCAATCTCTCTTTCTCAAACATACCTGTATATTTTACTTGTTATTACTCTTTAACGCTTCGATAAATTCGGGGAACTCCGCCCATAGAGGCTCAGTCATCAGCCACCACTCGCGCGCCTCGGCACGCTGCGATGGGCGCTCCGACGCTATATCCTTGCGGAAGGCCTCATCATCGGGGTGCTCCGCAGCCGTAAGCTCCGCGTAGAATGCCGCATGGCGCGACTTCAGTAGCGACAGCAACGCCTTATCTACATAGCCATCACGCATATACGATGCCCACATGCGTGCTACGACAGCCTCTGCCGACTTCTCCGTGAGGTCTATCTCTATATCCTCGTATGCCTCCCACTCCTCCATTGCCACATAGCACAATGCCAAGAGGTTGATTCCCTCCAGATGGTCCTCAGGGTCGCAGTTGAGAAGCATCTCCAACTGCGCCATTGCCATCTCGAGGTCACCAATGCGGAAGTGGTCCATCGCCGAGCCGTGTAACACGACAATCGCCGCGCGGCTATTAGCATGCTCCCAGCGTAGGGGCATAGCCTCATCCTCAGGCAACGCCTCTGCCAGGAGCTGAAAGGCCTGATATCGCGCCTCGCAGGCCTCAGCAAAGCGACCCTCTGCGATAAGGGCGTCGATACGCTCGTTCTGCTTGACGAAGTTATACTCGCCACGACCCTCAAGCTCGAAGGTCTGGTCGGGGGTGGGGTTAAATATTGGTCTCATTACGATTTATTTTTCTAATCTTTACAATAAATAGTCCCGCTATGACAGCAGCTACAGCGCCACCATAGACGTATGCAGCATCTACGCTACCCATGCCTACAAACTGATTCGACACGAAGACAAACGATGAGCATATATATGTCATTATAAGCGCGGGTATTAACGCGAGAAACACAAAGCGACTACGACGACGCATCAGCCATGCCGTAATCATCCATAGCGTAAACACCGAGAGCGCCTGATTCGACCATGCAAAGTAGCGCCATATAATGTCAAAAAGCAACCCTCCATAGAGGAAGTATGCTGCGATGAGCAACGCAAGACAGACTATAAAGGTTATCATATCACAAAAGTTTCAATTCAAGTTTGCGAATTTAGCAAAAAAAAGCGAATTATTCACGCCCCGATAAAAAGTTTAACACCTACACAAGGCTCTTAACTATGTCACACATCTGGTCGTACTGACGCTCCATGCTCTGCAGGAGCTTGTACTGCGCACGCGTACGAACGAGGTTGTGGTCTGCGTATGCCGTTTTGTAGTATTTGTCGCCGTCGATGTAGTCCATCAGGAAGCGCAACACCTGCTCGAAGGTGATGTAGCGACCCGCAAATGCCAACCACTCCTTCTCACTCGCCGTCATCGTTGCTCGCTGCTCCGAGAGGTAACCCTCGGCATAGGCGCGAAACATATCTATGCTCATCTCCACATTCTCGAGGCACTTGTCATCCTCTGCGCCTGTGTTGGTGTAGGAGCGTATAGCATCGCCAAAGTCGTTGAGCGACGTGGAGCTCATCACCGTATCTAAATCTATGGCACACAACACCTTACCCGAAGCCTTATCGAAGAGTATATTGCTAATCTTTGTATCGTTGTGCGTTACGCGCATGGGTATCTCACCCGCTTCGACCTTCGACCAGAAGGCGAACATCTCCTCGCGACGCGCCTCAACCCACGCTATCTCCTCTCGCACCTCCTTGACGCGACCTACAGGGTCGGCCGCTATCACCGCATCCCATTGCTCGAAGCGCCAACGTATGTTATGAAAACCCTTGATAGTCTCGTTCAATGGCTCCGTGAAGTCGGCAAGCAACGCCTGGAAACGACCTATGCCCACACCACCCTGATAGGCCAACTCGCAGGTGTCGGCACGGTCGAAAGTCGCCGTATCGGGGATATAGAGACATGCCGCCCAGTAGTTCTCGCCATCCTTGACGTAGAGCTCGCCACCCTTCGCGGGTATTACTGTGAGCGTCTCGCGCATGGGGTCTGCCACTTTTGCCTTGATATGCTCGGTTACGGCCTTGATGTTCTGCATCATGCCCGGCACATCGGGGAATACGACATGGTTCTTGCGCTGCAGAATGTAATCTGGTGCCGTGCCCGCCGTGGTCACCACATAGGTGTCGTTGATAAATCCCTCTCCCAACGCCTCAACTGCAACCACCTCACCCTCAATGGCAAACTGCTCGGCAATATATAAAAGTCTCTCGTGTGTCATATCGCTCTCTGCTATATAATAATTAACCCATACAAAGTTAATGATTTTTTCTATATAGCCTCTAATTCGCCAAAACTTCTTATCTTTGTAAAGGAATAATAATCTTAACTGTGAAATCATGAAGATAGCAATTATAGGAGCAGGCAATATGGGTGGCGCTGTGGCACGTGGATTGGCCAAGGGCACACTCATCCATACATCGGAGATATACGTCTCGAACCCCTCGACGCCAAAGCTCGAGGCGCTCAAAGCGGAGTTCCCCGAGATTAACACAACCAACAACAACTGCACCGCGGCCGCTGCTGCCGACATGGTCATCCTCGCCGTGAAGCCCTGGAAGGTGGTAGAGGTGCTCGAGGAGCTAAAGCCACATCTCGACTACTCGCACCAGGCCGTGGCATCAATGGTGGGCGGCTTGGGCATAGCGCAGCTCTCGGAGTGGCTCGATAAGGGCGACGGCATGCTCCCCGCAACATACATCCTTATTCCCAACACCGCCATAGCAACGCTTAGCAGCATGACCTTTATCTCCTCGGCGCGCTCGACAGCCGAGAGGGACAAACACCTCCTCGACATATTCAACGAGCTTGGCAAGGCCATGCTTATCGACGAGAGCGCCATGCCTGCCGCCACGTCGCTCGCATCGTGTGGCATAGCATACGCCTTCCGCTACATCCGCGCGGCAATGGAGGGTGGCGTGGAGCTCGGCATACGTGCCAACGAGGCCAAGCATATCGTCATGCAGACGCTACGTGGCGCAGTAGATGTCCTCGAGGCGAGCGATGCCCACCCCGAGGCGGAGATAGACAAGGTTACGACACCCGGAGGACTCACCATCAAGGGTCTCAACGCCATGGAGGCGGCGGGATTCACACATAGCGTAATCGAGGGTCTGCGCGCCTCGACAAAGAGATAGACAAACTTAAACCGCAACACAATATGAAACGAATACTCCTCTCCTTAGCTATGTGCTTCTCATTCTCATGGTTATTCGGTCAGACCGACGACTTCAAAAGGGTTGGCGCAGATGAGTTCGAAGAGGTCATTGCAGACCCCTCTGTAATCATTCTTGACGTGCGCACACGGGCAGAGCATGCCGAGGGTTTCATTCCTGGCACGCACTATAATATTGATGTTCTTGAAGATAGATTTACCCAAGTTGCTACGGAGGTACTTCCAAAGGATAAGCCAGTAGCCCTCTATTGTCGTAGTGGCAACCGCAGCAAGAGTGCCGCACGCATCCTCACCGAGCAAGGCTACCAGGTAGTAGAACTTGAAACAGGCTTTCGCGGATGGCAGGCCGCAGGCAAGGCGGTAGCACACCCATAATGGCCTTTTGCGGTGTAGCGCATGGTCTGTTTAGCAACACCTGCCGCAATCCTATCTTTGTAGAGGATGCGGGAAACCTCACCAAACGAAAAAGCAACCTCCGCAGGGCTGCTTTTCTTATAGTTTGTGTGCTACAACTTCTTGATGTAGGCTCTGCGGCGCTTATGCTGGATATAGTCGAAGGCCTCGAAGTTGGCTTGACTCTTATGGTTATCTTCGAGAATGGCGGTTGTCTCAACGCGCTGCACGCCATACTTAACAAAGTAGGGCGTCATCTCGTTGAAGATAAGCGCTGTAACGCCCTTATCCTGATAGTCTGGGCGCACGGCAATCAACAATAGGTCGAAGTCTGTCATTCTCTTTGCCCTAAGCGCCCTAAGAAGATGATACCATCCAAACGGGAAGAGACGGCCGCCACACTTACGCAACGCCTCCGAGAGCGAGGGCATACCCACACCCACAGCCACAATCTCCTCCTGCTCGTTAACCACCATCGTAACGAAGTCGTAGTTGAGTATCGGGAAATACATCTTGCTATAGTACTCCTTCTGGCGAGGTGTCATAGGCTGATAGTTGTATAGCTTCTGGTACGCTGCATCCAGCACATCGAAATAGGAGTAGCCATACCTCTTTCTCAGCTCCTTAGAGTTTTTAACCTTCACGGTGTGTAGCCTAAAGCGCTCCTCCACAAGCTTCGCGACACGCTGCATTCGCTCTGGAGCCTCCTCGGGTGGCGTAATTTGATACTCTATCCAATCGGCCTCCTTACGCAAGCCATAGTGCTCGTAGTGCGCAACATAGTATGGATGGGTGTATAGGCTCGCCATGGGGGAGTTGTAGTCGAAGCCCTCCAACAATAGACCCTGATGGTCGAAATCGGTGAAGCCTACGGGGCCATTCAAGCATGACATACCCCTCACTCTACCCCACTGAGCCACGGCATCCAACAACGCCTTGAAGACATCGTAATCGTCAACAAAGTCGAACCAGCCGAAACGGCACTTCTTAACACCCCAAGCCTCATTGGCGCGATGGTTAATGATGCCCGCTATGCGACCCACGATCTTGTTGTCGCGATAGGCCATATACAACACAAAGTCACAAACCTCAAGCGCAGGGTTGCGATTAGGGTCGAACGTATTTACCTCGTCAAAAAATATTGGCGGGCAGTAGTAGGGATTACCCTCGTAGAGTTCTATGCCAAACTCTACAAATCGTTTAATCTCGCGCTTAGACACTACTTCTCTAATAACAAGACCGTTTGTATTCATTGTGGGCATAACGTATATTGTGGTCGTTTCTTCATTGGGTTTACTTCAGCTGCTGCTCTCTATGAAAGAGAGCCACACATGCTACTACAAAGGTAGTTAATATTTCCTATCTAAGCCCTTATTTCACCGAGTGTTCGTCTATGGAATTTAACTATTCGTGGTTAGATCGGATCACAGATATACTCTAAAGAGGCCATAGAGTACCCACAATATACGAAATATAGTCATTTTGATCACATCGAAGATGGCAATCGAAGGGACACCCCAGCCCTGGAGGGGGGCTTAGGGCGCTTTGGGTCAGGCGCGGTTTATCTCAACGAAAAAAGCAGTCCGTTTGGACTGCTTCTTCGTTGAGCGGAAAACGAGACTCGAACTCGCGACCCCAACCTTGGCAAGGTTGTGCTCTACCAACTGAGCTATTTCCGCAGTAATATAAGAACTGTCATCGCTGACTCGATAGGCACCACTTGCGCAACTGCCCTATCTTGAGCGGAAAACGAGACTCGAACTCGCGACCCCAACCTTGGCAAGGTTGTGCTCTACCAACTGAGCTATTTCCGCAGTTTGCTGGATTGCGAGTGCAAAGGTACTACATTTTTTTTATTCTGCAATTTTTTTCGCAACTTTTTTCAAAAAAATTGTAAATAATTAACGATTCCTACCCAAAGTTTTCTAAGCAATACCTTCCCGAAAATCTTCTATAGTCGTTTGTTTGTTGTATATTTATTTTATAATCAATAAGTTACATAAATGAAACAACTGAAAGTAAACCTCGGCACAATTGCTGCCAATGCTGACCAGATTTTCCACCGTCTCCGTTGGGCAAATGGAGTTGCTTGTCCTGAGTGTGGTTCAATCCACATCTATAATCCTGAGGCAGGCAAACTTCATTACTGTGCAGACTACGGTAGCCGTTTCACAGATACTCCCAATACCATCTTTCATTAAGATGACAAGTCATCTACTCAAACGACTTTGAGTCGTTTTCGTTAATCATTTACAATTAAGTCTCCTCTTGAATTAGCAATTAGTTGATATTTAATAGGACAGGTGTCTATATACTCTATTATGGCATCTATCCTCATCTCTATTTCTTTATCATCATACCTGTTCTGGAAGTCTTGAATTGTCTGATTGAGATAATATTTAAGTTCTCTGCTGATAATAGGGTCTTCATAATCTCCATCCATCGTCTGTCGGATATCTTCTAAGTTGAATAACAACTCATCTCCATCCAACCAGACCTTTCTAATTGCAGTATATGTACACGACTCACCATCATAGGACTCATTCAAATTGAAAAACAATCCAAGTCCTACTGTTGAATCTAAATTGTCTGCTTGTACATCAAAATACAAATATAAATTGTCCGTGGTGATTAAATGAAGTACATCAACACCCTTACTTTTCCAATCCTGTAGTTTTGCCTTTAATACCTCAACCGATTTCATAACGAATTGATAATCATTAATTAGAATTGTGGATACCATCCCATTCCGAATCCCTTATAAAGGAAACAACCTGACTCTGCATAAAAAAATTACAAATTCTTCGCTTCGCCCTCCTTCAATTGCATCTGCTGGCGCACCGACTCCTCATGTATAGTTCTGAAAATCTGATGTATAAACTCTTTTTCTAAACCCATCATCGCTGCTCGATTCTCAACAGCCAAAAGCATCTCATTATAGCGGTCGTGCTGTACGATTGCCATGTCATGCTTAAGTTTATACTCGCCAATCTCCCTCGCCACATCCATGCGCTCTGCCAAAAGCTCGATGATACGACTATCGAGGCTATCGATATGGAGGCGATATTCGCTGATGGAGTCGCGTCCCACGGGCGTGCGTCGCAACTGCAGCCCCTTCAATGTCGCGGCAAGCACCTCGGGTGTTATCTGCTGTGCCGCATCGCTAAGCGCCGCATCGGGTGCGGGGTGGCACTCGATCATCAGACCTGAAAATCCGAGGTCAAGAGCCTCCTGCGACAACGGTGCTATAAGCTCTCTGCAGCCACCAATATGGCTGGGGTCGGAGAGGATGCTTAGGTTGGGCACGCGGCGGTGTAGCTCGATGGGCACAGACCAGTGTGGGTCGTTGCGGTAGCGGCTATTGTTGTGCGTGCCGAAGCCACGGTGCACCGCGGCGATGCGCCTTATACCACTATTATATATACGCTCGATAGAGCCCACCCATAGGTCCACATCAGGAATTACAGGGTTCTTTACAAGCACTGCCGTGTCTACACCCTGCAGTGCATCGGCTATGAGCTGCGTGGCAAAGGGATTTGTCGTGGTGCGCGCACCTATCCACACGCCATCGACACCAGCCTTTAGCGCAAGCTCTAAGTGCTCGGGTGTAGCAACCTCAGTGATTATCTTGAGGCCGTACATCTCGCGTGCTTCGACCATCCAGTCGAGTGCACGACTGCCTATGCCCTCGAACGACCCAGGCTTGGTGCGTGGCTTCCACACACCCGCACGTAGTATGGCGATGCCAGCATCGGCAACGCCACGTGCCGCCGTGAGCAACTGCTCGCGACTCTCGGCACTACAAGGGCCTGCAATGTATAGCGGCTCCTGCACGCCCTCACCAAAGAGGGTCTTAAGGTCATTCATGGGCATAGTCATCGCATTTGGGTGCTTACTCCTCTACGATAGTGATAGAGAGTATGAGGTCGCCAGGACGAATGTCGTCGATAACGTCTACGCCCTCCACAACCTTACCGAAGCATGTGTGCACGCGGTCGAGGTGCTGTGTGTTCTGACGGTTGTGGCAGATGAAGAACTGCGAGCCACCAGTGTTGGGGCCACGATGCGCCATAGAGAGCACGCCACGGTCGTGGTACTGACGCTCAGCGCGTGTCTCACAGGGGATGGTGTAGCCTGGGCCACCCGCACCATTACCCAATGGGCAACCACCCTGAATCACGAAGTCGGGAATCACGCGGTGGAAGGTGAGTGCATCGTAGAAGTGGCTCTCGGCGAGCTTCACGAAGTTATCAACGGTGATAGGGGTCTCGTTAGCATAGAGCTCCGCCTTCATATCACCCTTCTCTGTAGAGATAATAGCGTATTTCATAGTCTATCGTTGTATTAGTCTAAAATGGTTAATAGTGCAAATATACAAAGAACTTGCGAGAAAACGAAACAGAGAAGGCGATTTATAGCTGTTACACATAAATATAATAGACTTAATGCGCCTATTGCAGAGGGTATAAAGCCGAAGATGACACAGAAGAGAATGCCGAAGGGCGGTCAAGAGATTCTATCACCTCTCTCAAGGAGCGTAGTGCAGAGACTGAGGCACACCGAGCGAGTGAGTGCGTTTAAGCGGCACATATACAATAAATCCTCGAATGGGTCACCATTCGAGGATTTATATAAAGAGGGGAATGCGCTACTACCACTCGTAGTCACTATCGCCAAGGTCGCTGTAATCAACCTCAGCGCCTGTTGACTTCACCATATTACCTACAGTCTCAGCTGCATTCTCTACTGACTTTGCCGCAGCCTTAGCATATGGCTCCTTGAGGATCCAGGGAGCTGCTACTGCAAAAGCACAAAGCACCAAACCTACGATGGTCTTAACGAGGCTCTGCTTCTTAACAATAGCGACGATGGCAAATACAACGCCCAATGGTACAAGAACCCAGTTAGCAAATAGAAGAATCATGCACCAACCGCTAAGCAAAGGTAAAAGGGCAATAATTGTAGCGAGAACACCACATGCAACGGCTGCCTTACACCAGCCAGCTGCAACTTTCTGCTTCTCCATAAAGTTTAAGTTTTTAATTGTTTGCGCCTACTCTTTAAAGGATTTTCGGCATCTCCTATACCCTCTTGATTAGCTCTGCGATACAAAAAAAAGAGCGCAGACTAACTACTTAATCTCCGCTGATAGGCCCTAGGATAGCCGTGGTAAGAAATAAAGCAATAGCCCGCGCCATGCGTGCACATGCAAATAGCATGCACAACAGCGAGGTGATATGCCATCCCTTACCAAAATAAATTTCCTAGGTTCATCAGAGAGAACAGCACACACTTGTGTAATCGAATATTTTTACAAATATAGGCAAAAAAATCCAATCTACCGCCACACAAGCAAAAATAATTACTTTTTTCACATAGTACGGGCAATTGCAAATGCAAATATATATCAAAAATATGTATTGACCTATATGACGAGATTGTCTTCCCTTGTCTTTTGTTTTACTCTCCCTTATATGGAGTATACGGGAGATGCTGCACTATAAGCGATACGTAATAGTTGCGCATATCACTATCTTCAACACTATCAACAGATTGAAGCGAATCCAGCGCCACTCTTATTTGCGCGCCATAGTGTAGCGATAGTTCGTCATAGCGAGTGGTATATATAGACCTCTGCACAGGGTCATCTATCTCGGCAAGCACCTCACCATGAAGTGTGGCAAACTCATCCCACATTGTTGCAACGTGCATCGCTGCAAACTCCAGATATGGTGCTGATCGCACGGAGTCTAACGCTGTCTCGGCAATGTGCTTCATTGTGCTATCTAAACGCTCAAGAGTGATATCACGCTGAGCGACCTCGGCATCTTGTTCTACCTTTGATGTCATATACAGGAGTGTAGGCAGCAACATTATTACCACACACGCCATACCCACCAGCACCTTCCAACGGCCTCTTCTCCAATGTATCGCACGCTGCAATGCCTCGATACTTTGGTATCGTTTTGCAGGGTCGCGCCTTGTGCATCGCCTTACCATGCAACCATATCCACGCCCCATAATCTCGCGTATAATCAATCCTACGGAGTATATGTCGCTACGTGCATCGAGTTCTTCACTGCGCTTAAGCAACTCGGGTGAGGCGTATTTTGCCGTGCACCCAAGTCGTGTCATCGCATACTCAGCATCGCTATCTGCAAGACCGAAATCTATTAGCTTTAATGTGTTGTCGGCATGAGTTATGAGGATGTTCTCAGGCTTTATATCGTTGTGTATAATACCTCGCTTGTGTAGATATCCAAGCGCTGATAATAGCTCGTTAACAATACGCCTACGCTCCGATAGCGAAGGTCTCTCCGTGAGATATTCCCTTAGCGTACGACCCTCAATATACTCCATGACAATACCCTCACCTACGGGGAGGTTCTCCTCGTAGGTATAGACATGTACGATATGCGGATGGTCACAGTCTATGGATAACTCATACTCCCTACGGAGCAATGTTGCGTGGCGCTGACAATTGTCTTTTGTTGTCTTTATCAAGAAGCGCTTACCGCGCTTTACTGCAAAGTATAACGATGCGTAGGCAGTGGTTTTCAATAGTTTAAGATCATAAAAACCGCCATCTGTGACACTCATAGCAGGTGCTACATCGAATATACCACTCTCTATCATCATAGCTTGTATTTGTTAGTTCAAAGATAATAAATTATTTTTGTACTACAATGAGTATTAATAGTAATATCCCACAAATCGCAGTTTTGCGCCAGAGTGTCGAGAAACGCTTTGGCAAGCGTCTTATTGTTCACACCGATTTTATTACACTTGTCTCAGCCATCGAGAAAGAACTCCGAGAGCATATCTCCGAGAGCACTATAGAGCGCGTATGGGGATACTCCACACGCGGCTATGCAACTGTATCACGCCGAACTCTCGATGTCTTAACGCAGTATGCCGAGGGGTGCGACTGGCACGACTTCTGCCAAAGACTATATTACTGTGAAGAGTGTGAATCTGAGATGTTCGATGCCGAGCATATAGAGACTTCAGAACTTCAAATCGGAGATGTGGTACGTATAGGATGGCTACCCAACCGCATCTGCACTATTAAGTATATAGGAGATAATCGTTTTATCGCTACAGAGTGCCATAACTCAAAGCTTAGTGTGGGCGACATATTTACTTGTACGCAGTTTACCTTGGGCAAAGAACTTATTATACACAATCTTACTCCTAAGAACAACCCCACATCCCCCGCACGCCTATATACGGTGGGTATGCGACATGGCCTTACGACGCTCTCTCTAATCAGGGTAACGCATCATGAGATTTAGACTTGGCCTCGACATGAAAATAGCTAGATGAGGCATGCCTCTCGGATGTAAATTTATTATCAGAGAGGTGCAGATGTGGCTCTGACATGAAAACAGCCATGATGAGACATGCCTCCCGGGTTGTAAATTTATTGTTAGAAGGCTGCAGATACAACGCTCAACAAAAATACCGTCGATGGGTAGTACTTGACGCACGTCCCATTGACGGTATTTTTATTAGCGGCAGTAGATGTCTGCCTTATCATAATAAATTCAATTTGTGGTCAAAAGTGGACAGGCTTGGCCTCGACATGAAAATAGCCAGGATGGGACATACTTGACGTATTTCCCATTCTGGCTATTGATTGAGAGGTCGAGAATGGCCCCTTTTCACCACAAATTAGCAGTTCATAGCACCACAACAGTGAATAGTCTGACCACTCACGTATGATGAGAGGTCTGACGCGAGGAACAATGCTACGTTAGCAACATCCTCGGGTGTGCCACCACGACGCATAGGAATCTGCTGTGCCCACTGATCTTTGATCTCCTGTGAGAGCTGGTTTGTCATCTCGGTGATGATGAAGCCGGGGGCGATGCAGTTAGCACGGATGCCACGGGGACCCATCTCCTTAGCAATAGACTTAGCAAGACCGATCATACCTGCCTTAGATGCAGAGTAGTTGCACTGGCCAGCGTTGCCGCTTACGCCTACGACAGACGACATGTTGATGATAGAACCTCCGCGCTGCTTAGCCATAATAGGTGTTACGGCGTGGATGAAGTTGAATGCAGACTTGAGGTTTACGTTGATTACAGCGTCCCACTGCGCCTCTGACATACGCATCATTAGACCATCCTTGGTGATACCTGCGTTGTTCACGAGCACGTCGATGCGACCGAAGTCCTCGACAATCTGCTTTACAACCTCGTGTGTCTCGTCGAAGTTTGCAGCGTTAGATGCGTAGGCCTTAGCCTTAACACCCAAAGCCTCAAGCTCCTTTACGGTCTCCTCTACAGCCTCGTTTACTACCAAGTCAGTGAATGCCACATTGGCACCCTCCTGAGCAAAACGTACAGCGATAGCCTTACCGATACCGCGGCCAGCACCTGTTACGAGTGCTACCTTACCTTCCAAAAGTTTCATAGTGTTATTCTATTTCTTTGGTTTAAACTCTGATATATTACTGACCATCCCACTTGCGGAGGGCTACGCAGGCGTTGTGACCGCCGAAGCCGAGCGAGTTAGAGATAGCAACAGTGAGGGGTGCCTCCACAGCCTTGAGAGGTGTGTAGTCGAGGTCGCACTCTGGATCGGGGTTAGTAAGACCGATTGTAGGTGTTACGATGCCGTGGTGGAGTGACAACGCCGATGCAATGAGCTCCACTGCACCTGTAGCGCCGAGCATGTGGCCTGTAATAGACTTTGTAGATGTGATCTTAGCCTTCTTAGCGTTCTGCTCACCCATCGCAAGCTTAATAGCCTTAGTCTCAGCAGCATCGTTAAGAGGCGTACCAGTACCGTGTGCGTTGATGTAGAGGAGATCCTTATCTGCATCGAAGTTAGCCTCGTCGAGAGCCTGCTTGATAGCGCGTGATGCGGGGATACCGTCGGGACGTGGAGCGGTGAAATGGTGAGCATCGCAGCTGTTGCCGTAACCTACAACCTCAGCGTAGATCTTTGCACCACGCTTCAAGGCGTTCTCCAACGACTCGAAGATCATCATACCTGCGCCCTCAGCAATTACGAAGCCGTGACGGTCTGCAGAGAATGGGAGTGATGCCTGAAGAGGATCCTCAGAGCGTGAGAGGGCCTTGCTGTTGGCAAAACCACCGATTGCCAAGGGGTGTACAGATGCCTCAGCACCACCAGTGATGATGGCGTCAGCATAGCCATGCTTGATAGCGCGGAATGCCTCACCTGCAGCGTGTGTACCTGTAGCACAAGCTGTTACAACGGGAAGACATACGCCCTGCGCGTTGTGTGAGATAGCCACGTTACCAGAGGCGATGTTCGAGATCATCATAGGCACGAAGAATGGTGAGATACGACCTACGCCCTCCTCCAACAACACCTTAGTCTGGTTTACGAATGTATCCATACCACCGATACCTGAGCCGATGTAAACACCGAGGCGCTCGGGATCGATATTCTCGCCACTTACGAGGCCAGCATCCTTCATAGCGTCAGATGCCGCAGCCATAGCATATACGCAGAACTTATCGCTACGACGTGCGAGACCTGCGTTAAGCTCATACTCCGACTGGTCGAAATTCTTAATCTGACCTGCAACCTTTACTGGGAGGTTGAACTCGTCGTAACCCTTAATAAAGTCGATACCACAGTTACCCTCTACGAGGTTCTTCCATGTATCTTCAGCGTGGTTGCCCACGGGGGTAATTGCACCAATACCGGTGATAACTACTCTCTTTTCCATTTTTCTTTAAATCTTTATTTAGCGATGCCTTGCGGCACCCGAAATTTACCTATTACTTTGCCCACTCAATTACACATGCTCCGGTTGTGAAGCCAGCGCCGAAAGCACTGAATACCAACTTATCACCCTTGTGCAACTTACCCGCGCGGTTGAGCTCGTCGAGCAATGCTGGAAGCGCCGCAGATGAGATGTTGCCATAGCGCTCTACGTTGTGAGGCACCTTCTCCTCCTCCACGCCAAGGAAGCCGCGAATAGACTCGATGATGCGGTGGTTTGCCTGGTGCAATACGTAGTACTTGATGTCGCTCGCCTCGAGACCTGTCTGGTTGAGGAGCTTGCGGATGTCGCGGCAAGAGTTTGTCACGGCATGCTTGAATACCTCGCGGCCACGCATCACAAGAGGCTCGTAGTTCTCCTCCTTGTCGATGTAGGGCGTGGGCTCCAACTTACGCTGATAGTAGAGCACGTCTGTAAGCGAAGATGTTGTGAGACGGATAGCCTTGAGCTCATCGCCCTCGGTTACCACTGCAGCGCCTGCGCCATCACCAAAGAGCACACATGTGCTACGATTCTGCCAGCTCACCATGCGTGAGGGCTCCTCAGCACATACGATAAGGATATTCTTCGCCTTCTTGCACTGGATCTTATCCTCGGCCATATCCATCGCAAAGATAAAGCCTGCGCAAGCGGCATTGATGTCTAATGTAGGACATGTTGCACCGAGCTTGCCCTGGATGATACAGCTCAAAGCGGGTGTAACATACTCGTTTACTACGTTCGAACAGATAATGAAATCAATATCGGCAGCTGTGAGTCCTGCATCCTCGAGCGCCTTGTTTGCGGCAATCACTGCGAGATCCTCCAACTTCTCCGACGAAATTACGCATCGCTCCTTAATACCGGTGCGCTCTGTGATCCACTCATCAGTGGTTTCGAGAAACTGCTCAAGCATCTCGTTGGTCACTGCACACTTGGGATGCGCCGATCCTGTTCCAATAATTTTCATCAGAAGTATTGTGTTAGTTTAACATTGTTTCGCCTCTATACTACCCAACATATTGACACTGCATCACCACATAGTGGGTCTTACGCGCGCGCTTTTATATACTATGTCGAGCAAAACGACGTCGCAAATATAGATTGAGCACAACTATGCACACGCGAATTGTGGTGAAAACCGTTATTTTGTGGTGAATTTGCACTATATGTGGTAAAAATTTTGTAAATATATTAAAAATTCATAAATTTGTAGCCTAAAGATATTAGTATGTCAAGAAGCGAATTACCAAAATTCCTTATATCGAGCCGCTATATCACAGTCACTATTGCTGCGATTGTGCTCTTCTCGGTGATATTCCTTATCACCTATCAGCCTTTCTCTCTGGCCATGTGGTTCAGCTCGAGCGACATGGTGAGTATGCTCTTCACGCTGCTATTCTTTGTTGCCGCCGTGGTGATACTTATCCTTAGTCGCTTTACTATGTACAAGCTCCAGGATAGGTATGTCCTAACCCTCGCGCAGTACATATGCTGGCTTACGGGAGAGGTCGTGGCAATCACCCTGCTCTACACCTTTGTTACCTACCGCTACTTCGACAGCTCAGGTCTTACGATCACGGACATCAGTGCGCGCACACTATTCTGCGTAGCTACCATTCTTGCCGTGCCCAACATCATGATCTCGTTCTATGCGGCCTACCG
Source organism: Alistipes sp. (assembly GCA_017558115.1). GTDB lineage: Bacteria > Bacteroidota > Bacteroidia > Bacteroidales > Rikenellaceae > Alistipes. The sequence goes on along the minus strand of JAFYWG010000061.1, from coordinate 123,015 downwards.
TACAAAGTGCGAGGAGCTTGATGCTTCGCAGTATGAGTTAAAGCGCCTCGGCGAGGAGTACAACAGACTGCTTAACGAGACCGAGGTGGAGCGCCGCGTATCGGAGATGCTACCGAAGGGTGATACTCAGACCAAGAGCCCACGCATGGTGCGCTTCTACGATAATGGTGGTACTCTGCGACTTACTATAGACGTCAATGCACTCTACTACCTCGAATCGGAGGACAACTACATCAACGTGCACTACAAGCACAACGACAAAATCCTCTCCTATCTCTTGCGCTGCAAGACCAGCACCATTGAGAAGAGCCTCGAGGGTAGCAGCATGGTACGTTGCCACCGCTCCTACATCGTCAACACGGGCAAGATACGCTTTATGGGTGAGGAGCACCGCATGCACTTCGTGACGCTCGACGACGAGAGCATCAAGCGCATACCCGTATCCAAGAGCTACTACCCCACGCTTCTATCCTCACTCAACACCATCGGACTAATGGATAAGGTTAGCAAGAAGCCCGCCCCCACGGAGGTCGCCGAGAGCGAAGCGCAAGGATAAAAGAGCTGATTATTAACAACTTTTTTACGCAAAGTGACCAATATGTCGATTCTTTACTTAACTTTGCGCAGTAATATATAATATATAGGTATTGGAATGAGGCAACTTTTATCGATATTTTTCACCATAACCATGCTAATGGTCCTTGGCGTTGCGTGCGTTGAGGATAGAGAGCTTGTACTCCCAAGCCAGGGCGAACAAACGGGTGGCGAGGACAACAAAAACGACGACGAAAACAAGGAGGACGAGGGCGCAGATGATAGCACCGAGGACGAGAAAGGGGATGACACAGATGATGGCAAAGAGGAGCCTCCCATCTACAACGACTATCCCAACACGTCGTGGGCTCAGGGCGAATTGGACTGGGTCTTCGACATGAATGTGCTTCCCGAGATACGTATCGAGATTAGCGTAGATGAGTGGAACGACCTCCTCGAGGCTTACGACCGCGACAACAACACAAATAGCAATGTTCACTGCAACGTGAACTTCAAATCTAAGGGCGAGGAGCACGACTTTGTGGATGCTGGCCTACGCTTGCGTGGCAACACCTCGCGTCGCCGCCCTGAGGGTAACGGTGGCGAGATGCACAGAACCGACAACACCGACTGGCACCACTGCCACTTCATGATCAACCTGCGCAAGTACCAAAAGGATGATGCCCACGAGTTGCATAACGTGCGTAAGATTCACCTCAAGTGGCATAAGGATGACCGCGCCTACTGCCGCGAGTTGTACTGCTACGACCTCTTCCGTCGCTTCGGCATCTGGACAGCACCCTACAGCTCATACTGCCGCCTATGGATACATGTCGAGGGCGACTCTAAACCAGCATACTATGGTGTCTACGAGATGATTGAAGTCATTGATGATAAGTATGTTAAGAAACGCAAGGAGTTATATGGTGACCACAAGCACAACCTATGGAAGTGTTCATGGGGCGCCGACCTTAACTACAACAACATCCATCATGCCAACATCTGGTATGATGACGACTCAACCGAAAATCGCACCTACGAGCTTAAGACAAACACCGAGAACTTCACCGCCGCAAAGGAGCAGCTCATAGAGTTCACGAAGAATGTCACACAGCGCAAAGGCCAGGACTTCCACGACTGGATTGCCTCGGTGTGCGACGTTCGTCTCTTGTTGCGCACATATGCCGTAAATGTTGTTGTGGGCATGTGGGATGACTACTGGAACAATAAGAACAACTTCTATATCTACTTCAACTCTTCGGATAAGAACAACTACAAATTCTTCTTTATCCCCTACGACTACGACAACACTCTCGGTACGTCGCACAACTGCGGTGTACAGAGCGACTCTGGCCGCCAGGATCCGCTGAACTGGGGTAACACCAACGAAAGCCCCCTTATCGGTAAGATTTTGCAGTTCGACGACTACCTCAAGATATATGTCGAGGCACTCAACGAGCTTATCGACCCTGCGAATAACCTCTTCTACTACCAGCACTCCATCTCGCGTATCAACGGCTGGCACTCAATGATTCGCGACTATGTAGTAAACGACACGGAGGAGGATTGCGAGATTAAGGATCGTCCTGCAGGCTGGGGTAACATCTACGACTACCGCATCCTCGATGAGGGCTCGTCGATGAACTTCTTCAAGGTTAAGGCTCAATCTATACCTAAGAACTAAAACGCTAATACAGAAAAGGATATGAAAAAGTTTATACTATCACTCATCGCGCTTTTGACGCTCGCACTCCCCGCCGTGGCTCAGACACACTCTGAAGGCTTTGGCGAAGAGCTCTATGGCCGCCACAAGAACACATCGGGCATCAAGCCCCACTTTGAGGTAAACGCCGGCTTCATCACTGCAGGTAAGCTCAGCACCAAGAACGACGGCAAGATTAGCACCAACCTCTCGCGTCCATACATCGACGCTATCATCGGCGCGCGCTTCAATAAGTACATATCGTTGGGTGTAGGCGTTGGCGTGCAGTATGCCTATGGCCAGAGTAAGCTTATGAATCTCGGCACGGGTGACTTCTCCGAGACATGGGGCGCAGTCTGTATCCCCATCTATGGTAATGTTAAGGCGCACTACCCCATTGATGATCTCTTTGCACCATATATCTCTGTGAGCATCGGCGGTAATGTCATCGCAACCTCAAACTTCGAGCGCGACGGCTATGGCGAGGTGAAGGGCGGTCTAATGATGAAGTTTGGCGCGGGCCTATCAATCTCGAAGTTCCACCTCGGCTTGGGTCTCGCAACGCAGAGTTTAGAGTGGATATCGGAGGCTGGCGTAACCAACTTCAAGGGTGGCAACAACGCCTTCTACATCGAGGCGGGCGTAATGTTCTAAGCACTACAACATCTTAAATAATAAGTGGTTACCCGATTGGATAACCACTTATTTTTTATTTCAACACTAAATCGAGTATCGCATTTGCTGTGAGCTCTGGCTCCTCGTAGAAGCCCATATGTCCCGAGTGTTCAAGCCACAACACCTTAGCTCCTGCGTCGGCCGCTATCATCTCCTGGGCAACCTCTACGGGTATGTAGTAGTCGTGACGACCGAAGATAAAGAGGTGGGGTATGCCACTATCGCGCAGTTGCTCGCCACGGCTCTTGCGCTCAATCATGCCAGCAAGGATTGCTATGACACCCTCATCCTCCGTAAGCAATATAAGTTCAGCAATATCCTCGATGTTGTCCTTCAGGCGCTTAGCATTCTCTGGCGCAAAGCCAGCATGTGGCACAAGGCGCGCCAACGTATTCTTCTTTCCAGCCTTTATAAGCTCTATCTCACGGCGACGACGGTCGCACTTCTCCTGGCTGTCGGCCGATGTTGTAGAGTGCAAGAGCGTTATGCTCTCGATACGCTCCTTATACTTATCGAGCATGGCTAACGCCACATAGCCACCCATCGAGTGACCCACAACCGAGTAGCGCTCAATACCGAGTGCCGCCATGGTATTTGCCACGCAGTCGGCAAGAAACTCCATGGTATGTACCTCGCCCACGATTGTCGAGATGCCATGACCAGGCAGATCTACCGTCACCACGCGCACCTTCTCCTTTATGAGGTAGACAAACTCGTCCCACACAATCATCGACTCGAGGTAGCCGTGCAGCAGCACCACGCAGCGCTCTCCGCGCTCAGTATCAGCAACATGCATAGGGGTATCACCCGCCATTATAAATTTCTCAGTCATAGCGTTCACTCATTTGTTTACATAAAACCTCAGTACAATATTACGAAAAAATGGCGAGAATAGCAAGAGGTGTCTATAAAAAATGTTAATTCTATCGCAAGAATTTTGAATGCCCCGAAATTATTTGTACCTTTGACCGAATATGTAGTTGAAGAAAGGATATATGACACACTTCGAGATTATCAAGTGCCACGGCTCGGGTAACGACTTCATCATGGTCGACACCACACTCTTGGAGAGCCCCGAGTCCATCGACTGGTCTGCCTTCGCACGCATGGCATGTGACCGCGCCAACGGCATAGGCAGCGACGGCATACTGCTCGTCGTACGCAACGCCGAGGGCATCTATGGCATGGATATGCTCAACCCCGACGGCACGCACGCCGAGATGTGTGGCAACGGCATACGCTGTGTCGCACGCCTCGCCGAGGAGCGCGGCTACCTCGGTAGCGGACTTCTCACCTCGGGTGGTCGCACCTTCCCCGCACGACGCGCCGAGGCTGTGGCCCAAGGCATCGAGACCTTCTCTGTCGATATCCCCATCGCTACATGGAGCGAGAGCTTCGGCTTTTTTAACCCCGAGGAGCGCTTCATAGGCAAAATAATAGAGAGCCTCGACAATAGGTTGCAATTTACGGCACTCAATTTGGGTAATCCCCACATCGTTGCTGCAGTTGAGGAGATAGACATGACGCTCTTGGAGCAGCTCGGTGAACGAGTTAAGAGCCTCAAACGCAAGTTTCCCCATGGCGTTAACGTATCCTTGTACAAGGTACTCTCTCCCACAAGCATCTTCGTGGCAACGTACGAGCGTGGCGCGGGCATCACACTATCGTGTGGCACGGCCATGACAGCCTCATCTACGGCTGCAGTACTCCTTGGCTATGTCAACCGTGGCGAGCGCATCGAGGTCTTCAATCGCGGTGGCAAGGTGGCTTGTAGAACCGCCATCACAGATGGTAGCATCATTACCACACTCGAGGGAAATGCCACATTCGAGTGGAGGGGCGAGGCGCACTTCGATGGCACAAACTTCGCCTTCGACATCGAGGCCGAAAGTGGCGAGGCGGCTACATGGAATAACTTCGTAGAGAGCCTAAACAGATAGTTAACACGTTTATGTATAGAAAGATACTCGCATACCTATCACTTCTTCTGGCAATGGTCATCATTGCCGGCTGTAACGTGACGCGCGACCTCCCCGAGGGCGAGTATCTAGTGTCGAAGGTCAAGTTCGTGGAGGATAAGAGCGTACCCCGCGACGAGCGCATCACCGAGGATAGGGACGGCTTGGAGACCTACGTGCGACAGTCGCCCAACAAGCGCTTCCTCAACATCGACTTCTACGTCTGGATATACCAAAAGGCCAACCCCGAGAAGGATAACTGGTGGAATAACCTAAAGCGTAAGATTGGCGAGGAGCCCGTGTTGCTCGACATGGATCTTACGGAGAAGTCTATCACCAACCTCGAGACATATTTGCGCACAAAGGGCTACTTCCACTCGGATGTAACCTACGAGATAGACACCACGCGCCGTGCACGTCGCGCCGAGATCACCTACACGATACACCAGGGCGAGGCTACACGCATCAACGAGCTAAACTATGCCTTCCGCGATAACTCGTTGCGCAACGTCATCCTGGCCGATAGCACAAAGAGCCTTCTTAAGCGTGGCGACGTCCTCGACATCACGCTCTTGGATGCCGAGCGTGAGCGCATCGCTGCCAACCTCAACAACCGCGGCTACTTCGACTTTACGGTAAACAACATTCTGTACAGCGTTGATACTCTCGGTCACCCCTACTCTGCCGACGTGCGTCTCATTGTGCGCCCCACACTTGTGGGCTACAACGAGCGCGGCGAAGCAATATGGGAGGAGAACGCCATCTACCGTCTCCGCAACATCAATGTCTACCCCACGTACGACCCTATGTTGCGCTCAACGACGGGCTTTAGATCTAATGCCGTCATCGATACCACGTATAGGAGTGGTCTAACGATCATACGCGACGTGAACATCAAGCCACAGCTACGCAACTCTATATTGCGCAATACTATCCCGCTATATCCCAACTATATATACAACGCCAAGCAGGTGAACCACACCTACAAGGAGCTTATGTCTTTGGGCTTCTTCCGCACCGCGAAGATCGACTTTACGCGCGTGCCAGGCGAGGAGTCATACGTGACATTCCTCAACACCGAGCGCAATGGCGACACCGAGCTTCTCACCACGCGCGAGCGCTTCCTCGACTGCAACATCTACGGCACACCCAACCTCAAGCAGAGCATGAAGGTTGAGCTCGAGGCATCTACCACGTCGACCTTCTATGGTCTGAGTGCGACGCTCGGATATAGCAACCGCAACATCTTCAGGGGTGCTGAGGCCTTCGACATCTCGGCACGCTTCGGCTTCGAGTTCATGTATGCGCGCAACGTTGAGAAGCGCTCCGCAAACGAGATAGGCATCACCGCGGGCCTCTCCTTCCCACGCTTCCTACTCCCCTTCAAGGCGAAGCTGAGCATGAATACAACGCAGCCACGCACACGTCTTGAACTATCGTTCGACTATCAGGATCGCCCCTACTACCGCCGCAACATCTTCACCACGCGCTGGGCGTATAGCTGGAAGCAGGGTGAGCGCTCGTCGTTTGTCATTCGCCCTGTGGACATCAACTGGATCGACGTCAAGAGCGTCGACGAGGAGTTCCTTGCCGACATCGACAACCGCTATCTGCGCACCTCGTTCGAGTCGCAGCTCACGGCGGGACTCTCAGCATCGTACGTCTACAACACGCAGCGCTCCGACATGGACCCAAGTTCTACGTTGGTGCGCATAAACGTGGAGACCGCAGGCAACCTTATACACGGTCTTTCAAACCTCTTCTCGCACCACGCACCAGGCACCGATTACTTCAAGATTTTCGGCATCCGATACTCGCAGTACGTGCGTACCGAGCTTAGTGCAAGCCAGCGTATATCACTGGGCCACAACATGGTGCTTGCAGGACGCCTATGTGGTGGTGTGGGCGTGACGTATGGCAACTCACACGGCCGCTCGATACCCTTCGACCGCATGTTCTACTGCGGTGGTGCCAACTCTATGCGAGGCTGGGTACCCCGCACCCTCGGTCCAGGTAATATGCTCGAGGTCAAGGATAAGACATACCCCGCACAGGTGGGCGACGTGCGCCTCGAGGCAAATGCCGAGTTCCGCTTCCCGATATGGTGGATATTCCATGGTGCAGTATTCTGCGACTTGGGTAACGTATGGTATCTGCGCGACACGGAGGATAGCAACCCCGAGGAGGTGTTCCACTTCAACACCTTCTACAAGCAGTTGGGCTTCAACACTGGCCTTGGCATACGCATCGACGCCACGTTTGTCATCCTGCGTATCGACCTCGGTATGCAGATACACAACCCCGGGCGCCCCGAGGGACAGCGCTGGATACACGACTTCAAGTGGAAGAACATGGCGCTAAACTTCGGCGTAGGATACCCATTCTAACCAATTACGACCAAACTTATAACGAAGAATATGAAGAGAGAGCGTGTAGATTTCCCTATCGACCTTGTCTATACATGGGTAGATGGCAACGATCCCGCATGGCGCGAGAAACGCCTCAAATATATGCCCGAGATAACCACGGAGCGAGCACCCAACCACCTATGCGATGCGCGCTGGTTAGAGAACAACGAGCTGATGTTTGCGCTGCGCTCGGCAGAGCTGTACGCGCCATGGATTAACCGCATCTACATCGTCACCGACAACCAGGTGCCCAAGTGGCTCAACACTAACCATCCCAAGGTGAAGATTGTGGACCACACCGAGATACTCCCCGTCGATGCACTCCCCGTATTCTCGTCACTCGCTATCGAGAGCTGCATATACCGCATTCCAGGCCTCTCGGAGCACTTCATCTATGGCAACGACGACACCTTCTTTGGCTCGCTCTGCCAACCCGAGGACTTCTTCGATGCAGACGGCAAGCCCATCGTCCGCATGCGTGGCTCGCGCTTCAACCGCAAGTATGCTCGCGAGAAGGGAGGTAACTACTATAAGACCGTCTACCGCATGCAGACACTCGTCCAGGAGCGCTGGGGCAAGCTCATCTGCCACGAGCCACACCATAACCTCGACGCCTACCGCAAGAGCGACTTCGAGAAGTGCGTAGCCCTTATGCCCGAGGCGTGGGAGTCCACGGCACACAACCGCTTCAGAACCAACGACGATATGCAGCGCTGCTTCGTCAGCTACTATGCCGTTGCTGCCGAGGGTGCTAAGCTCCGCTTGGTGGGCCGATACAACCGCGTGAAGAACCCCGCACAGTTCCTCAAGGTGCTTTTTACGGGTCATGGTGCCGCCGACTCGCGCTGGATTAAGATACACCTGCCAGACTACGACAAGGAGTATAAGAAGTACAATCCGCTGATGTTTTGCATGAACGACGGCTCTACAAATACCGACGAGCAGCGTCGCCGCATGGTGGAGTTCCTCAATAAAAAGTTCCCCACTAAGAGTAGCTTCGAACTCTAATTTATTCACATACACTGCCCCATTTAGGGCACAGCACAAGGGCGTCCAACAAGAGTTGCAGACGCCCTTTTTGCGCAAACATACATGTGGAAAAATTGACCAATTTTCATATATTACACTCTCATACTCTACAACAATTATTGGCCTAAATTTCACATGCCAAATACACATGAAAGCCCCACCCTCGCAGGTCGTTTCATCACACAACCACCTTTTATCATCACTAACTCGCGAATAATTAAAACGTTACGCCTGCCTTAAAGTCAGAAACGCCCGATACAACCCCCAGTATAACCATCTGATTTTCAATAAGCTTTCGCACGCACACATGAGCACACGCATTGGCCAATGCGAAATAATTACTAAACAAGACTCCGATTTGAACTTTTTTTAGTATATTTGCGTGATATTTTCTGTTCGCAAGTGGTACTTTTTTCCACTCGAACAAATGGTATAATTTAACATGCATTGATAACACATCAAGCAATGACAACAGTTAGCAATACTCTCACAATAGACGAGGTTCGATCAATCATCGAGGGCAACGATAGCGTAGCGATCAACGAGGCTACACGCCGTAGCATCATTGAGTGTTTCCACTTCTTGGAGGCCTTCTCTAAGGACAAGGTCATCTACGGCATCAACACCGGCTTCGGACCCATGGCACAGTGGCGCATCGACGACGAACACCTCAACGAGCTTCAGTATAACATCATCCGCAGCCACTCTACAGGTGCTGGCGAGCCCCTTCCCACCATCTGCGTTCGTGCCGCAATGTTGGCACGTCTGATGACCTTCATGCAGGCTCACTCGGGCGTGAACATCGCAACCTGCGAGCTCTTGGTAGAGTTCCTCAACCGCGGCATCTACCCCGTCATCCCACAGCACGGTAGCGTGGGTGCAAGTGGCGACCTCGTGCAGTTGGCACACATCGCCTTGGCACTTATTGGCGAGGGTGAGGTATTCTACAATGGCGAGCGCCGCAACACAGCCGAGGTTATGGCAGAGTTGGGCATAGAGCCATTGAAGATGTTTATCCGCGAGGGCTTGGCCGTAACCAACGGCACGGCGGTGATGACAGGTATCGGCTTTGTCAATCTCTTCCATGCTAAGCGCCTCTTGGATTGGTCAACAAAGGCCTCGGTATTGATGAACGAGATTGCATCGTCGTACGACGACTTTATGTCGGAGACGCTTAATGGTCTAAAGCACCACAAGGGTCAGAACGCCATTGCTGAGGCTATGCGCGAATTGGCCGCAGGCAGCAAGATGCTCCTCAACCGCGAGGCTGAGCTATATCGTCGTAGCGAGGAGAGCACCTTCGAGCACAAGGTGCAGCCCTACTATTCGTTGCGTTGCATCCCTCAGATTTTGGGCCCTGTATGGGACGCCGTGGCAAGTGCCGAGAGCGTGCTTCTCAACGAGATTAACTCTGCGGACGACAACCCCATTGTTGACCCCAAGAACCAGACTGTAATCCATGGAGGCAACTTCCATGGCGACTACGTATCGTACGAGATGGACAAGCTCAAGATTGCCATCACGAAGCTCACGATGCTCACCGAGCGCCAGATGAACTACCTCCTTCACGACCGCATCAACGGCATTCTTCCCCCATTTGTAAACCTTGGCGTACTCGGTTTGAACTATGGCATGCAGGCTTGCGCCTTTACTGCGACAAGCACAACTGCGGAGTGCCAGACGCTCTCAAACCCCATGTACGTACACTCTATACCCAACAACAACGACAACCAGGACATCGTCTCTATGGGCACCAACTCGGCACTCTTGTGTCAGCGTGTTATAGAGAACAGCTACCAGGTTATGGCTATCCAGATGATCACCCTTGTTCAGGCTGTTGACTGCCTCAAGATCGCAGATAGACTCGCACCCGCGACACGCAGCCTCTACGACGCTATTCGCGCCGTTGTGCCCACGTTCGTTGTCGATAGCCCCAAGTACAAGGAGATCGCTGCGGTAATAGAGTTGCTTAAGAAGTAAAACGATTTCAGATATGAACGAAGTAAACACTAACACTGCTGCACGCTACGCCCTTGTTACTGGCGCTAGCCGAGGCATTGGACGCGCCATAGCTCTGAAGTTGGCGTCACAGGGCTTTGTCGTGATCATCAACTACGCATCCAACGTCGATGCGGCACAGAAGACGCTCGATGACATTACGGCAAATGGAGGCAGGGCGGAGTTGCTCCCCTTCGATGTCAGCAACTGCGCAGCTGTGGCCGACGCCCTTGCAGCATGGAAGGCACAGCACCCCAACGACTATATCTCGGTTGTGGTAAACAACGCTGGCATCCGCAAGGACAACCTTATGATGTGGATGCCCGCGGAGGAGTGGCGCAGCGTGCTCTCTACCTCTCTCGACGGCTTCTACAACGTCACACAGCCCCTTGTGAAGGATATGCTTGTGAAGAAGTGGGGTCGCATCATCAACGTAGCATCGCTCTCGGGCATCAAGGGTATGCCTGGCCAGGTGAACTACTCTGCAGCTAAGGGTGGCCTCATTGCGGCTACTAAGGCCTTGGCGCAGGAGGTTGCTAAGAAGCGCGTAACGGTAAATGCCGTAGCTCCAGGCTTCATCAAGAGCGATATGACCGCCGATTTGAACGAGGCGGAGCTCAAGAAGCTCGTACCTGCGGGTCGCTTTGGCGAGCCCGAGGAGGTTGCCGACTTGGTTGCCTTCTTGGCATCGGATGCCGCAGCATACATCACAGGCGAAGTAATTTCTATTAACGGAGGAATCTACACTTGATATGTCACATAGAGTTGTAATCACAGGAATGGGTATCTATTCCTGCATCGGAACAAATAAGGAGGAGGTAGCTAAGTCGCTCTTCGAGGGCAAGTCGGGCATCGGCATTGTCCCCGAGCGTAAGGAGATGGGCTACCAGTCGGCCCTCAGCGGCATCTTGGAGAAGCCCAACCTTAAGGGTGCTCTCGACCGCAGACAGCGTCTCTGCCTCTCGGAGCATGGCCAGTATGCCTACGTAGCAACTGTTGAGGCCCTGGCTCAGGCAGGCATCGACAAGGAGTTTTTGCTCAACAACGAGGTGGGCATCCTCTACGGCAACGATAGTAGCGCCGAGGCGGTAATTACCGGTACGGACATCATCCGCGAGAAGAAGAACACCGTGTTGGTGGGCTCTGGCAACATCTTCCAGAGCATGAACTCTACTATCACGATGAACCTCTCTACAATCTTCAACCTTCGCGGCATCAACTTCACCGTGTCGGGTGCATGCGCCAGCGGCTCACACGCCATTGGCTTGGGCTATATGCTCATCAAGCAGGGATTGCAGGAGTGTGTTATCTGTGGTGGCGCCGAGGAGGTAAACAAGTACTCTATGGGTAACTTCGACGCACTGAACGCCTTCTCGTCACGCGAGGATGAGCCCACAAAGGCATCACGCCCCTTCGACAAGAATCGCGACGGCCTCGTACCCAGTGGTGGTGCAGCGAGCCTTGTGCTCGAGAGCTACGAGTCGGCCGTAAAGCGCGGTGCTACAATCCTCGCAGAGGTCGTAGGCTATGGTTTTTCATCTAATGGCGACCACATCTCTGTGCCCAACGTCGACGGTCCTAAGCGCTCGTTGATGATGGCTATCCGCGATGCGGGTGTCGACATTGCAGACATCAAGTATGTCAATGCCCACGCCACATCTACACCCGTAGGTGATTTGAACGAGGCCAAGGCTATCGCCGAGGTATTTGGCGAGCACAAGCCCTACGTGGCAAGCACAAAGTCGTTCACAGGCCACGAGATGTGGATGGCGGGTGCGAGTGAGATTATCTACTCTATGCTTATGATGCAGAACAACTTCATCGCTCCGAACCTCAACTTCGAGGAGCCCGATGAGGCATCTGTTAACATCAACATCCCCACCCAGCGCATCGACATGGAGTTCGACATGTTCCTTAGCAACTCCTTCGGCTTTGGTGGCACCAACTCATCACTTATTGTAAAAAAGTTTAAATAATTGAATATCATTTACTACTATGACAATCGAAGAAATTATTGAGAAGGCCTCAGAGGTCCTTGCAGAAGAGTTTGAGATCGATCCCGCAACCATCACTCCCGATGCCTCATTGAAGGATACATTGGGCCTCGACAGCCTCGACTTCGTCGATGTTGTTGTCTTGGTTGAGCAGCACTTTGGTGTAACGCTTACAGGTCCCGACTTCGTGGGTATCGTTACATTCAAGGATTTCTACGATCTCTTGAACCGCAAGATCAATGGCGAGTAGTCAAGCTAAGCAGTGGAGTGGCAAGTCTCGAGGAGGTAAGTTTGGTTATCAGTTTTTTGTGTATACCATACGTCTTCTCGGGATTCGCTGTGCATACTGCTTCTTGGCCTTTATCGTATTCTATTTTATCCCCTTTGCACCAAAGGCAACGCGAGCCATATGGGCATACAATAGGGAGCGCCGCAAGCTGGGTATGATGCGCTCAGTGTGGGAACTCTACTGCCACTACTACGTCTTTGGCCAGACGCTCATCGACAAGATGGCGATGCAGGCGGGCCTTGCCAAACGCTACCGTTACGAATTTGACAACTATGAGCGCTTCTTGGAGATTCTCAATAGTGGCCAGGGTGTGGTCATGATTGGCGCACATGTAGGCTGCTGGGAGTCGGGTGCTGGTTTTTTTGGCACCTACGGCAAGCGCATAAACATCGTGATGTTCGATGCCGAGCACCAGCGCATCAAGGAGGTGGTGGAGAGTAATACCAGCCGCACGGATGACTTCAAAATCATTGCTGTGAACCAGGATGCCATAGGTGCCATGCTCGAGATGAAGGTGGCGCTGAACAATGGCGAGTATATATGCTTCAATGGCGATAGGTTTGTCAACCGCGAGCAGACCCTACGCACCGAGATTCTTGGTGGCGAGGTGCTGTTGCCTTCAGGCCCCTTTAAGATTGCTACGAAGTGTCGTGTGCCCGTCATCTTCTACTACGCTATGCGTGAGAGGAGACGCACCTATCGTTTCATCTTCGAGGAGGCGATATTCGAGGGAAGACCTAACCACGAGCAGCTTGTAGCGCAGTACGCCGCATCGTTGGATAGAATAGCAAGGAAGTATCCACGCCAGTGGTTCAACTTCTACGATTTTTGGAACATTAATTAGAAACTACTAATTCAGTAGGAGATACCTTAAAATTATATATATGAAGCTCACACAACCGCTTGAAAAGGTCTATTGCAAGGAGCATCAGACAGCACTCGAGGCTCAGCGTCTCGCACAGGAGATTGCCTTTGCGCCCATGGTATTTCAGGTCTCTCGCCTCATGGTTAAGTTTGGCATCTTGGAGTATTTGTCGAACAACCGCAATGGCGTTACACAGGCCGAGATCGTGGAGCATACGGGTCTCTCGAACTACGCCGCACAGGTGTTGCTCGAGGCGTCGCTCTCGATTGGTACTGTAAAGACCAAGGATGACAAATATACTATCTCGAAGGCGGGATGGTTCCTACTTAACGACCCCATGGCGCGTGCCAACATGAACTTCAACCACGATGTCAACTACTTGGGTCTCTTCCACCTCGAGGAGGCACTCAAAGAGGGCAAGCCCGCGGGTTTGAAGGTGTTTGGCGAGTGGCCCACCATCTATGAGGGTCTCTCAAGCCTCCCCGCAGAGGTGCAGAAGAGCTGGTTCGGCTTCGACCACTTCTACTCTGACGAGTCTTTCGCCCAGGCGTTGAAGATCATTTTCGACGGCGAGCGCAAGGTTAAGCGCTTGTTGGACGTAGGTGGCAACACAGGTCGCTGGGCTATGCAGTGCGTAGGTCACAACAAGGATGTTGAGGTTACGATCATGGATCTTCCCCAGCAGCTCGAGATGATGCGCCAGCAGACAGCCGGCAAGGAGGGTGCCGACCGCATCCATGGCTATGGCTGCAACCTCTTGGATGAGAGCGTTAAGTTCCCCACTCCAGCATTCGACGTCATCTGGATGAGCCAGTTCCTCGACTGCTTCTCGGAGGAGGAGGTAACAAGCATCTGCCGTCGTGCTGCGGAGTCTATGGATGACCACTCACGCCTCTACATCATGGAGACATTCTGGGATCGCCAGAAGTATGAGACTGCAGCCTACTGCTTGACACTCACAAGCATCTACTTTACGGCATTGGCCAACGGTAATAGCAAGATGTACCACTCCGACGACATGGAGCGCTGCGTGAACAACGCTGGCCTCGAGGTTGAGGAGATTGTCGATGGCTTGGGCCTTGGTCACTCAATCATGATTTGCAAGAAGAGAAATGGCTAATATTATCGATCTTATACCACAGCGTGCACCTATCGTGATGGTGGATGAGTTCCTTGGCATCGAGGAGAGCGTGTCAAAGAGTTCGCTCACCGTACGCGAGGATAACATCTTTGTGGATGACGCCACCCTCTCGGAGTGTGGTCTTATCGAGCACATAGCGCAGTCAGCAGCGGCGCGTGTTGGACACATCTTCAACACTCTCAACCGCCCCATCCCTATCGGCTATATCGGTTCGGTTAACGACTTTGCCATCGCGGCACACCCCAAGGTAGGTGACACCATCTACACCACCATCGAGGTTATACAGGAGGTATTCAACATCACGCTTATTCGCGCCGTGTGCCGAGTGAACGATGTTGAGATTGCCACATGCAAAATGAAGATATTCTTAGATACGGATGAAGCGAAATCGTAAGATAGGAAGCCAGACACCCGCTCTCACAAACACCACACATACCACCGTGCGTTTTAGCGAGGTGGACTCTATGCAGGTTGTGTGGCATGGCGAGTATGTGCGCTACTTCGAGGATGGTCGCGAGGCCTTTGGTCGCAAGTACCCTGGCATCGGCTACCTCGACTTCTATGCTAATGGCTACACCGCGCCCATCGTTGACCTACAGCTGCAATACGTGGCACCACTTACGGTGAACGATGTCGCAATCATCGAGACACGCCTCATCGACACCGCCGCAGCAAAGCTATGCTTCGAGTATATCATCCACCGCGAGTGCGATGGTGCGCTTGTAGCACGTGGCAGCTCGGTGCAGGTATTCGTCGACAGCGACGGAAATATGTGTTTGAACAACCCAACCTTTTTTGAAGAGTGGAAGCAAAGATGGCTAAACAGATAGAGATATACCTTGGTGCCTCGTCGTTGCGCACAGCACTGGGCGACAAATATGAGACGCTTGCGGCTATGCGTCGTGGTGAGTGCGGACTAAAGTATGAGGAGGCCTTCGGCATGTATGCTGGAAGGTCGGAAGTGAAGATTGTTGAGGGCTACTCATGCTTCGAGTCGATGATTATCGAGCAGTTGGACAACATCCTCACCGACTCGGCGGTATCGCTCCATAGCGAGGATGTTCAGCTGGTTCTCTCTACCACGAAGGGAAATATCGACCTCTTGGCCGAGGATTGCGAGAATATCGCTGAGGCTACCTATATATATACATCTGCGGAGGCTATAGCACGCCGCTACAACGCTGCACGCCGCCCCATTGTCATCTCCAATGCCTGCATCTCGGGTGTCTCGGCCTTTGTCGTAGCGCGCGAGTTGCTGCAGTCGTCTAAGGCGAAGCATGTCATCGTGGCGGGTGGCGATGCCCTCTCGGAGTTTATCACCGCGGGCTTCGCATCCTTTAAGTCTATTAGCTCACAGCCCTGTCGCCCCTACGACGCCGAGCGCGATGGTCTCACATTGGGCGAGGCTGCTGGTGCGGTGCTACTCACAACTGATGAGGCTCTTGCCGACGAGGCCAAGATACGCCTTGCCGGTGGTGCTATATCGAACGATGCCAACCATATCTCAGGCCCTTCGCGTACGGGAGATGGCTTGTACTACGCCATTGCAAACGCCATGCGTGAGGCGGGCGTAACGAAGGAGGATGTAGGCTTTGTGAATACCCACGGCACAGCGACACGCTACAACGACGAGATGGAGAGCAAAGCTGTGGCATGGGCAGAGCTTACGGATAAGCCTCTGAATAGCCTCAAGGGATATATCGGCCACACGTTGGGTGCTTCGGGCGTTGTGGAGACTATCATCAGCGCCGAGGAGCTAAAAGCAGGATATATCTTTGGTACTAAGGGCTTTACATCGTCGGATACCCCACATACCCTAACGCTCTCTAACAGGGAGCAGGCGATTAGTGGTCGTTGCTGCGTGAAGAGTGCCTCGGGCTTTGGTGGCTGCAATGCCGCTATTGTGCTCGATATGGAACCCCGCACAAGGGTTATCCCCGAGTGCACACGCTCAGCACGCGTGGTAGCAGAGTATGCGTTACCACAGTCGGAGTTGACATTTGCCGAGTTTATCCGTGGCGAGTTTAAGAGCTTCGGTGAGAGTAACATGAAGTTCTACAAGATGAGCGACATGAGCAAGGCGTTGTACGTTGCCGTGGAACGTCTTTTGGCCATGGAGAATATGGCAGAGGTTGAGCCTACGCGCCGCGCCATTGTGCTTACTAACCGCACAGCGTCGATGGATGCCGACGTCATCCACCAGCGCATTCTCAACCAGCACCTCGCAGAGGGCGCATCACCCGCAGCATTTGTCTACACGTTGGCAAATGTTGCAGCTGGCGAGATGTGCATACGTCATAAGATTCAGGGCGACAACACCTTCTTCATCGACAACGAGGATCGTGGTGTGGAGGAGGATTATGCTCGCGCACTCATCGAACGTGGCGATGCCGACGTGGTTATCGCAGGCTGGTGCGACTACCTAAACGAAAATTGGAAAGTAAATATAAAACTATTAAAAGCGTAAATCATTATGGAACAGCTTATTCAGGAGTTGAAGGAGCACCTCATCGAGGAGCTTAACTTGGAGGAGATCACACCCGAAGATATCGATGCTGAGGCGCCATTGTTTGGCGAGGGCCTCGGTCTCGACTCTATCGACGCACTCGAGATCATCCTCATTTTGGAGAAGTACTATGGCGTGAAGCTCGCAAACTCTGCTGAGGCAAAGCCCGTATTCTACTCTGTAAAGACGCTTGCCGAGTACATCAGCGCCAACCGCAAGTAGGAGTATGGCTATTGTTGTGACAGGTGTAGGAGTTGTCTCGGCACTCGGCGTGGGTGTCGAGCGCAACCTTGCGTCGCTACGCGAGGGTGCAAGTGGCATCTCTGCACACCCCACACTCCTCAAAACAGGCCATCGACTCCCCGTTGGCGAGCTTGCTATGTGCAACGAGGAGCTACACGAACTCCTTGCAATATCACCCCGCGAGCATCTATCACGCACCGCACTATTGGGCATCCTCGCCGTTCGCGAAGCTCTTGAGGGCGTAGATAGGAGCAATCCCAAACGCATAGGCCTCGTATCTTCAACCTCGGTGGGAGGTATGGACCTCACAGAGCACTTCTTCGAGCGCTTCATTGAGGATGAGGGTGCGGGCAGGTTGCGCGATGCGAGGATGCACGACTGCGCAGCAAGCACCGATGTCATTGCTAAGTACTGCGGCATCGAGGGATACAGAACGACACTCAGCACAGCCTGCTCTTCGGCAGCAAATGCCATAATCATAGGAGCAAAACTACTAAAACACAACATCGTAGATATGGTTGTTGTGGGCGGTAGCGATGCGCTAAGTGCCTTTACGCTCAATGGCTTCAAGTCGTTGATGATACTTGATGAGAAGCCCTGCCGCCCCTTTGATGAGACGCGCGCGGGACTAAACCTTGGCGAGGGTGCTGGATATATCGTGCTGCAGCGCGAGGAGGATGCTTCAAACTACATCTGCCACTTGGCTGGTTACGCCAACCGCAACGATGCCCACCACCAGACGGCATCTTCGGCAGAGGGTGATGGCGCCTACATGGCTATGGCAGATGCTGTTGCCATGGCGGGCATCGAGCCCAACGCGGTGGACTACATCAACGCCCACGGCACGGGAACACCCAACAACGACGCATCGGAGAGTGCTGCCTTTGTACGCCTTTTTGGCCAGAGCGTGCCACCCTTTAGTTCGACAAAGGGCTACACGGGACATACGCTCGCGGCAGCAGGAGGCATCGAGGCGGTATTCTCGGTCATGGCACTTAAGCATGGTTATAGATATGCCAACCACAACTTTAGTGAGCCTATAGCGGCCTACAACCTTAAGCCCGTCACTCAGTTTGAGGAGGGCCGAGAGGTGAAGTGCGTGCTTAGCAACTCATTTGGCTTTGGTGGCAACTGCAGTTCAATACTCTTTACACGATAGACTATGAGGTGTTTTATTGAGCGCGTGGTCACCAACCACGATGTAACAACCGACATAAAGGTGCTTATCCCCGATGCGGGACTTCGCCGCCGCATGAGTCGCGTGATTAAGAGCGCCGTGACCACAGCTATTGAAACGGTAGGTGGCGTTGAGGGTATCGCAAGCCTCGACGGCATCATCACCGCTACGGGCTGGGGCTGCCTTGCCGATAGCGAGCGCTTCTTGCGCAACGTCATTGTTGATAAGGAGCAGCTGCTCAACCCCACACCCTTCATCCAGAGCACCTTCAACACCGTAGGTGGTCAGATTGCGCTCTTGGGACACAACCACTGCTACAACGTCACCTACGTCAACCGCAGCCACAGTTTCGAGGATGCACTTCTCGATGCTATGATGCGCGCCGAGGATGGCGACAGCGAGCATATGTTACTCGGCGCCTTCGACGAGGAGACACCCTCACAGCGTCGCATCATGGAGCGCATGGGACTATTCCGCAAGGTGGCATGTGGCGAGGGTGCGATGTTCGCAATAGTTGGAGCTAAGCGCAACGAGCGCTCCATAGCAGAGGTTTCGACATTGGCATTCCCCGCAGAGAACCTATCGCACGAAAAGGTCGTGGCGGAGTATGCTACAGATGAGCGTACACACGTTATATATAATAACTACGCGAAGTATGGCCTCTACCCCACCTCGTCGGCACAATGCTTTGCCGAGGCTGTAAAGCTCGTGGCGGAGGGAACGCCCGAAGTGGTTATATACAACGAATATTTTGGTGCAACACCCACAGTTATTGTCGTAAGATGTCTATCATAGTCACCATACTCCTCGTCTGTTTAGCGCTATTTGTCGCAGCCAACATCTTCTTGGTGTGGGCATCGGCAGATGTGGGTAGTAATGTCTATGTTAAGGCATACTGCAAGGGTCAAACCGAGCAGAGGTGCGTAGCCCTCACCTTCGACGACGGCCCGCACGCCAAGAATACGGCAAAGGTACTCGACGTACTCAAACGCCACGAGGTGCGTGCTACGTTCTTCCTTGTAGGCGAAAATGTTGAGCGCCACCCCGAGCTTGTTGCCCGCATGGTAGGCGAGGGACATATCGTGGCAAACCACACCCTCTCGCACGATGCTAAGTTCCCACTATGGAGCCGCATTAAGGTGGAGGATAACATCATGGCCTGCTCCGATGCCATCTATCGCGCTGCAGGTCGCCGCGCACGCCTCTTTAGACCCCCATTCGGTGTCACCGTTCCCGCTATAGGCAAGGCGATGAGCGCCCTGGGACACAACGTCATAGGCTGGAGCATACGCTCCTACGACACTATGCGTAGGTCATCGCGTAAGAGCGTGGCAAAGAGGGTTATAAAGAGACTACACCCCGGCGCCATTATCCTGCTGCACGACAGGTGCGAGGGCGCGGAGGAGCTCCTTGAAGATATCATTACTCAGGGTAGAGCACGAGGCTATAGCTTCGTAGCCCTCGACGAGTTGCTAAATATACAGGTCTATGAGGATTAGGTTATTACTTACTGCGCTGCTGCTTTTTGTGGGCCTCAGCGCCTCGGCACAGAGCCTCCAGGAGGAGTTCGAGCGCGAGCTAAAGGCAAGGAACAAGAACGTAACATCTATCCATGCCGCATTGACTGAGAGACGCGAAGTGGCGGTGCTGACAGATGTTGTAACAAAGGAGGGCGACTTCTACTACCTCGAGCCCAACAACATACTCTTATCGTTCGACGATGGCGACTATATAAAGCTCTCGGCGGAGTGGTTCGAGATGAAGAGTGGCGCGAGCGTAACAAAGCGTAGCACAAGCTCCAACCCTATGCTTAAGCAGCTAAGCGCAATGCTTACAGCCTGCATGAAGGGCGACATGGCCAACATAGCAAAGGGTTTCGTCCCTTCTATCACCAAGAGCGACACGGAGTGGCGAGTGGTGCTAAAACCCGAGCGCGGCAAACTAGGAGCAAAGATTGCGGAAGTGGAGCTTATATTTAACCGCGCAGATATGTCGATAAATCGCCTCAAGATGGTCGAGAAGTCGGGCGATTATACGATGTACCTGTTTACAAATAAGAGATTTAACGTGACCATTGATGGTCAACTTTTTAAGATATAACGATTATGCGTTTAGAGGGTAATTTTTATACCACCAACAGCATCACATCACCCGCCGAGGGTGAGCACAACGTGGTTGTGACACTAGCTAAGGAGCATCCAATCTACGAGGGACACTTCCCCTCGCAGCCCGTTGTACCTGGCGTATGCACCCTTACTATCATCCGCGAGACACTCGGCGAGATACTCTCTCGTCCAGTATCATTCGCCTCGATAAAGGATTGCAAATATGTCTCTGCGCTCATTCCCGAGGAGGGCTTGCGCATAGCTATCAACCTATCGCTCAGCGACACTAAGCTCAAGGCTACGGTGGAGCGCTGCGACAACCAGCAGACAGTACTCAAACTACGTGCCGAGATACGATAATGGAGAGTGCTATGCTTACACCCCGCGAGAGACTTAAAGCCCTTAAGTGCGCCGTGATTATTCCGACATACAACAATGTCGGCACCATTGCTACGGTCATTGCCCAGGTTAAGGAGTATGCCTCGGATGTCATTGTTGTGAACGATGGCTCTACGGACAACACCGCTGAGGTACTGGCAGCAATCGAGGGCATCAAGGTCATAGCCTATGCCAAGAACAAGGGCAAGGGCTACGCTCTAAAGCTCGGCCTTAGGAGTGCCTACGAGTGGGGCTTCGAGTACGCCATAACCATAGATGCCGACGGTCAGCACTATGCCGACGACATCCCCGTATTTATCAAGCGCATTGAGGAGGAGCCCGAGAGCCTCCTTGTGGGTGCGCGTAACCTCGCGGCAGACAACATGCCATCGAAGAATACCTTTGCCAATAAGTTCTCGAACTTCTGGTATAAGGTAGAGACGGGTAAGCGCCTCACCGACACGCAGTCGGGCTACAGACTATACCCCTTAAAGGTTATTCAGGACATACGCCTCCTCACGCGTCGCTACGAGTTTGAGGTGGAGATTATCGTGCGTGCTGCGTGGCGTGGCATAAATGTCGAGAACGTGCCTATCAAGGTATACTATCCCCCAGTTGAGGAGCGTGTATCGCACTTCCGCCCCTTTAAGGACTTCACACGCATCAGCATACTTAACACCGTATTGGTGCTCTACGCACTTATATTCTACTACCCCTGGCGCTTCTTCCGCCAGCTCTCGCCATCGAACGTTAAGAAGTTCATGGCTAAGCATGTCATACACAGCAAGGAGTCTAACGCCAAGCTATCGTTGGCAATCGCCCTGGGTGTGTTCTGCAGCGTGCTACCCACATGGGGCTGGCAGTATATCGTTGCGGGCGTCCTGGCACACATCTTCGGACTCAACAAGATTGTGGCAGCGGCATTTACTGGCGTGAGTATACCGCCACTCATCCCCCTTATCCTCTATTGCAGCATGGTGCTTGGTGCCGAGATACTTGGCATAGAGAACTATGCGCGCCTTGAGAATATATCCGAGCAGACGGTTATGCAGGACATCAACCAGTACTTCGTGGGTAGCGTGGCCCTTGGTCTTATACTCGGTGTCATAGCATTTATCATAGCGCTCTGCATAATGAAGAAGTGTAAACGTAACGTGAGTCATGAGTAGAATATTCATATACATATACGAGTGGTTTGAGCGACATAGAGTAACATTCTATGTCGTGCTCGTTGCTACTATAGCCCTCTGTGGTATCATGGCGTCGCAGATGTCGTTCCAGGAGGATATCACCAACTTCTTCGGTAGCGACAACGACAAGAAGAGCGCCTCGTTTGCCAATGTTGCGGTCAAGGATAAGATCGTAGTGATGATAAATGGCACCGATGCCGATGCTATGATCGCCGCTGCCGAGCGCTTCGAGGCCGAAATAGCGCCCATGGTGGAGCATGGACTTATTAGCTCTGTGACGTCACATGCCAACGAGGATACCATCAACGCCTGCACCGATTTCGTCTACGACAACCTACCCATCTTCCTCGACGATGAGGACTATGCTGCACTCGAAGCGAACCTCAATAAAGAGAGCATCGAGGCTGCGGTGGACAACGTCTACAATCTTCTTACCTCGCCCTCAGGCATGGTTGTGGGCGACGTGGTGATGCAGGACCCCATAAATATTGGCACACCCCTACTCCAGGAGTTCGAGGCCTTCGCACCCGATATGGAGTATCAGATATACGAGGGTAGACTCTTCACCGAAGATCTATCCACTATGCTCATCTTCATACAGCCCGCCAATGGCATGGGCGACACAGGCGCCAACGACGCTTTGGTGAGCGGCTTGGAGCATGCAGAGAGCTGTGCAGAGCATGAGGGCATAGAACTCGAGGTTATCGGTGGCCCCATCGTTGCGGTATATAACGCTCGACAGATAAAGATGGACTCTTTGATTACGGGTATCATAGCCCTTGTAATCATCATTGCGGTCATCTTCTTTAGCTTTAGAAACCGCCGCTCTATACCCCTTATCATCATACCTCCAATCTTTGGTGTGCTCTTCGCCTTGGCCTGTGTATGGGCTATTCAGGGCGAGATCTCTACCATCGCCATAGGTGCTGGCACGGTAATCATAGGCATCTCACTAAGCTACTCGATACACATCGTGGCGCACCTCAACAGTTGCTCATCGCCCACGGAGATTCTTAAGGAGCTCACTGGCCCCTTGACCATAGGTTGCTTCACCACGATAGGTGCCTTTGCTGCACTTATCTTCACCTCGTCGCCCCTGCTTCAGGATATGGGTCTCTTCTCCGTATTCTCGCTCATCGGCACCACACTCTTTAGCCTTGTCTTCCTACCCCACTTCCTGCGTGGCTTCGACTCTACGAAGCGTAGCCCGCTATTAGAGAGGATTGAGACCGCTGTTGGCTACCACTATGAGGCCAATAAGTGGATTGTGCTACCCATCATGTTGCTGACCATAGGTGCACTCTTCTTCTATGACAAGGTGGAGTTCGACGAGGATATGTCAAACATAAACTACGTCCCCGAGCATATCATAAAGGGCGAGGAACACTCGATGGAGATATTGGGCGACCAGAGTAACGACGTATATATCGTTACGGGTGGAGCGAGCCTTGCTACCACAACCGAGGAGTATGCAGCACTCGACGAACTGCTCCGCAAGCGTCATGCAGAGGGCGTTGTAGACGAGGTCGTTACGATTGCAAACTTCGTTATCCCTGCCGAGGAGCAGGAGATGCGCATAGCGCGCTGGGAGGCCTTCTGGAATGAGCACCGCACCACGACCCTTGCTACACTCGAGGAGGTGGCTACGGCCAAGGGCTTCAAGCATGGAGCTTTTGCTCGTTTCGAGGAGCTTATTAGCCGTGAGTACACCCCATGTGGCTATAGCGCCGAGGAGATAGGTTCTATTCCCATCGTTGCGGAGTGGGTGGCGCACAGCGAGGAGTTTTCGTCTCTCTTATGCCGTGTGGTTGTTGCCGAGGAGCAAAAAGCGGAGCTCTACAAAGAGATAGATGCCTTGCCCAACACTACCGTTATCGACCGCAGCTACTTCTCTGCAAAGATGGTTGAGGCCACAAGCAACGATTTTAACTACATCCTGCTTGTATCGTCGTTGATTGTCTTTGTGGCACTCTTCATATCGTATGGCCGCATTGAGCTCACGTTGCTCACCTTCCTCCCCATGGCGATAAGCTGGGCACTCATCTTGGGCATGATGGCGCTCTTCGACATCAAGTTCAACATCGTGAACATCATCCTTGCCACCTTTATCTTCGGCATAGGCGACGACTTCAGCATCTTCATAATGGATGGACTATTGGCCGAGTATAAGAGCGGTAAGAGGGTGTTGGGCGCACATAAGACGGCGATATTCTTCTCCGCCTTCACCGCTATTGTTGGCATGGGTGTGCTGATATTCGCGGAGCACCCTGCGCTAAAGTCTATCGCCCTCATCTCAGTGCTTGGACTTAGCATCGTGGTGCTTGTATCCTACACCATACAGCCACTTCTGTTCCGCATCTTTGTAACCAGCCAAACCACAAAGGGCAAGCTACCCTACACCTTTGGTGTGGTGCTCGTCACTATATACACCTTCGTCTATTTCCTTTTGGGCTGTGTCGTGCTGCAGATATGCATCTTTGTGCTTAGGCTCACACCCATCAAGCGCCGCAGCAAGAAGGCGGCATTCCACTACGCCGTACATATCTTCATACGCCTATTTGTCGCATCACTCATTGGCGTGAAGACCGTGCGCCAGAACCCCACTAAGGAGCGCTTCGATAGGCCTGCAGTTATCATCGCCAACCACCAGTCGTTTGCCGATATTCTGCTCCTACTCTCCCTGACACCGAAGGTCGTTATGGTGACAAATAGTTGGGTGTGGAACTCGCCATTCTTCGGCAGTGTAATCAGATATGCCGACTTCCACCACGCTGCCGATGGCTACGAGGCGTTGGCCGAGAGGATCAAGGAGCGCGTCGCAGAGGGCTACTCCGTAGTGGTATTCCCCGAGGGCACACGCTCTGCCAACTGCTCTATACAGCGCTTCCACAAGGGCGCCTTCTACCTCGCTCAGTTGCTCAAGGTGGATGTATTGCCTGTTGTCATCTATGGCGCAGGTTACCTCGCCGCAAAGCACCAGGGATTCTACATAAATGGCGGTATCATGGCTACGCGCATCTTGCCACGCATCGAGCATGGCGATACCACCTACGGCGCAACATACCAGGAGCAGGCAAAGAGCCTACGCCGCCACTTTGTCAAGGAGTACAACGCTATGTGTGAGGAGTTTAGTCGCACACACAACCGATACTTTAGGTCGCTAATCATACGCAACTACATATACAAGGGCCCCGTTATGGAGTGGTATATGAGGATTAAGTGCCGCATGGATGGCTACTACGACCTCTACGACAGGCTCATACCTCGCAATGCCACAATCACCGACGTGGGCGCGGGAAATGCACAGATGGACTTCATGCTCAGTAGCCTTGCCCCCGAGCGTAAGATATACGCCATCGACTACGACGAGCATAAGATTGAGGTTGCACGCCACTCCTTCCTCGGACGTCGCAACAAGGTGCAGTTTATGTGTGGCGACATGTGTAGCATCGACTTCCCTATGTCGGATTACATACTCTTTAGCGATAGTCTACACTACATCAGCATGGAGAGCCAGCAGAGCGTGTTGGAGCGCGCTATCAATAGCCTCAACCCGGGCGGTTGCATCATCGTGCGCGACGGTAACACATCGCATAGCAAAGCCCACAACCTCATAGAGCTCACCGAGCTATGGAGCACAAAGCTTCTTAAGTTCAACAAGACCACCTCCGACCTATGCTTCGTAAGCGAGGAGTGGATGCGCGAATTTGCCCTTAAGCACAACATGGAGATTGAGATTAGCAAATTCTGGAAGCATAGTTCTGAAACGCTGTATATATTAAAACTCAGAGATAATGAAAAAGTATGATGTTATAATTATTGGTGGAGGCATCGGCGGCCTTACGAGTGGTATCATCCTTAGCAAGGAGGGTCTCAGCGTATGTGTCCTCGAGCAGCACAGCGTCATTGGCGGCTGCTTGCAGTCGTTCAAACGCCACGGTCGCACTCTCGACACCGGCATGCACTACATAGGCAGCATGGGCGAGGGCGAGATTATGCACCAATACTTCAAATATTTCGGCATCACCGACGACCTACGCCTCAGAAAGCTCAGCGACGACGGCTTCGACTATTTCCACTTTATGGATGGCGAGGTGTATAGCCATGCTTCGGGCAACGAGCGCTTCGTCGACACTCTCGCATCGCGCTTTCCCGAGGACCGCAAGGGTATCGAGACCATCGTGGGTAAGATGCAGAACATAGGCGACATGATCGCCCCTGAGGTGTTGCGCGAAGGTAAACTCTACAATCGTGGTGGCAAGGACTACACCTCTGTTTCGGCATATGGCGAGATTGAGAAGGCCATCTCTAACGACCGCCTGCGCAACGTCATGGCAGGAAATACGGGTCTCTATGCTGGCAACAGACTCACCACTTCGATGTATGAGTATGGCGTTATCACCCACTCATATATTCAGGGTGCCTACGCCTTTGAGGATGGCTCGCAGCAGCTCGCCGACCTCATGGTGCGCCAGATTGAGCGTAATGGTGGCGAGGTGCACCTCAATGCCCGCGTGCAGAAGATTCACCTCGAGGGCGACAAGGCGGAGTATGTGGAGTTGACATCGGGTGAGAGATTGTATGGCGAGAGGGTCATATCATCTATCCACCCCTCCACAACCTTCTCGATGCTCGAGAACAACACCATCTACAAGAAGGCATTCTTCACGCGTATGAACTCGTTGGCCAACACCTACGGCATCTTCACCACATACCTCTTGATGAAGCCCAACACCGTGAAGTACGAGAACAACAACCACTTCTACTTCAACATCGACGACGTTTGGGGCTTGGAGGGCATGTATAAGGGTGTCAACATCCCTGGCGTGTTAATGTGCATGCAGCCCAACTCGCGCAACGAGTACACCGAGGTTATCAGCCTACTTGTGCCCATGCCCTTTGAGCAGTGCGCACGCTGGGCCGACACCACCGTAGGCCGTCGCGGCGAGGATTACAAGGCATTCAAGGAGCAGTTCGGCAACGCCGTTATCGACTTCGTATCGCAGTTCAACCCCAGCCTCAAGGGCAACATCGAGATGATACACACCGCATCGCCCCTCACCTACCGCGACTACACCTCAACACCCGAGGGTAGCGCCTACGGCTTGGTTAAGGATTGCCGCAATCCCTTGGCATCGCTCGTCTTTGCACGCACCAAGATCTCTAACCTCTTGATTACGGGTCAGAGCCTCAACATACATGGCTGCCTCGGCGCAACCATCTCTTCGGCAGTAACCTGCTCGGAGATTCTCGGCGAGGAGTACTTGGCAAAGAAGATTGGTAACGCATAAGCCGTCGTACTATGGATTGGATGGTTCTCGTTTGGATCGTTGTAGCACTGCTACTTGTGATGGTGACACTTATCACCATCGCTGTGGTGCTGTACCATCGAGCAGACTTCCTCGAACCCAAGATAGAGATCGATGTGGAGGCCATAGCCAAGCATAATCGGAGCACGCTTAACAAAAACCGCTTCGGCCTTTGGGAGGCACACATCGTTGGCGAGGCCGTGGAGCGCGGAGCAACATATGGCAAGCTATGCAGCGACCTCATTAAGCACCAGGAGGATACATTCAATAGTAGCATACACCAGATGATACCCTCACGCCGCTGGGTCGACTTTCTGCATAAGGTTATCATCTTCTTCAACCGCAATATGGCGCGTCACATCCCCGAGGAGTATCGCAACGAGATATACGCCATGTCGCTCTCGGCGAGTGACGAATATCTGCGCTATGGATCGAACTATGTGCGCCAGCTCAACTACCACGCTGCCCACGACATAGGCCACGCCATGCAGAAGTATATGCTTGTGGGTTGCACGAGCTTTGCGGCATGGGGCAAGAGCAGCGCTTCGGGCGAGCTTATCGTAGCCCGCAACTTCGACTTCTCGATGGGCGAGGAGTTTGCTAAAAACAAGATAGTGCTCTTCATGGAGCCCACCTCTGGCTACCGCTTTGTGTCGCTATCGTGGCCCGGCATGATGGGTGTGGTATCGGGCATGAACGAGCATGGCCTAAGCATCACGCTAAATGCCTTAGAGGGTGCTATACCCACCTCCTCGGCAATGCCCATCTCGCTTGTTGCACGCCACATATTGCAGCACGCTTCGACCATAGATGAGGCATATATCATAGCCATGCAGTTTAAGTGCTTCGTATCGGAGTCTATGCTCGTGGCATCGGCTAAGGATGGCTGCGCGGCAATCATCGAGAAGACACCCTCGTGCACAGCGATATATCGCACTAATAAGAGCCACATCCTCTGCACGAACCATGCGCAGTCCGAGGCACTAAAACACCAGAAGCACAACAGACAAAACATGGCGACATCGGATAGTCCCTACCGCTACGCGCGACTTCAGGAGCTCTTCGATCGCCACGCACCAATAGATGTGCATAGCGCCATCAACATCCTGCGCGACACACGCGGCAAGGGTGATTGCGAGATAGGCCTCAGCAACGAGAAGACACTAAACCAGCTCGTTGCCTTCCACAGTGTAGTCTTCGAGCCCACGAAGCTACGCCTCTGGGTATCTACCGCGCCATGGCAGCTTGGCGAGTTCGTATGCTACGACATCGGTAAGATATTCCGTGGTGAGATGGCAAACAAGCATAGCTACGCACTCGAGGAGTTGACGATAGCCGCGGACGAGGCTGCCATAGCCGAGATATGCCCACGCATATACCGTTTCAGGGAGCTTTGCGACCTGCTGCGCACACACACCAATGAGCGCCGCAGAGTGGAGGATGAGCTACTACGCGAGTTCGAGGCGCTCAACCCACACCTCTTCCTCACCTACGACATCTTGGGTGACTACATGCGCGCAATGGGCGATAGAGTCGAGGCTCGTAGACTCTGGCAGCAGGCATTGGAGATGGAGATACCCCGCATAACCGAGAGAAGGGCAATAGAGAGAAAAATAAAAAAGTCATAGATATGATAAAGGACATAACACTTCACTACAAAACACCATCGGAGATAGTGGCGTTTCAGGAGGAGCGACTACGCGAGGCTCTTGCCTACCTGCAGGAGCACTCTATATTCTATCGTCGCATGTTCGAGAGCAACAATATCGACATCACGACGATAAAGAGCATTGCGGACCTCGCCAAGATACCCACCACCTCGAAGCAGGATCTGCAGTCGCACAACGCCGACTTCCTCTGCGTAGACCCCATTAAGGTTATCGACTACGTCACAACCTCTGGCACGCTCGGCGAGCCCGTGACCTTCGCCCTTACCGAAAACGACCTCCAGCGCTTAGCCTACAACGAGGCATCGTCATTCACCATGGCGGGTTGCACTAAGGAGGATGTCATACAGCTTATGACCACCATCGACCGCCGCTTCATGGCGGGCTTGGCCTACTTCCTCGGTGCGCGAGAGTTGGGCTCGGGCATCGTGCGCGTGGGTAATGGCATACCTGAGTTGCAGTGGGACACCATTAAGCGCGTGAAGTCTACAACATGTATCGTCGTGCCCTCGTTCCTTACCAAGATGATAGAGTTTGCCGAGAAGAACAACATCGACCACAACGTCTCAAACCTCAAGCGCGCAATATGTATCGGCGAGGCTTTGCGCACACCCGATGGCGAGCTCACGACACTCGGCTCTAAGATACACGAAAAGTGGCCCTCGTTGGAACTATTCTCGACATACGCATCTACCGAGATGCAGACATCGTTCACGGAGTGTGAGGTACACCGTGGTGGCCATATACCCTCTGACTTGATTATCGTCGAACTCTTGGACGAGCACAACCAGCCCGTAGCGGACGGCGAGCCTGGCGAGGTTACCATCACCACGCTTGGCGTTGAGGCTATGCCCCTGTTGCGCTTCAAGACTGGCGACATCTGCATACGCATGAGCGAGCCCTGCACATGTGGCAGAAATAGCGCACGCCTAAGCTCGGTTATTGGCCGCAAGAACCAGATGATTAAGTTCAAGGGCACGACAATCTACCCCCCTATCCTCTTCGACATCCTCGACAACATCCCCGAGGTGGAGAACTACATCGTCGAGGTCTTTACCAACTCGTTGGGCACCGACCAGATACAGATACGCATCGGCAGCAACAACCACTCCGAGGCCTTTGTCAAGCAGATTAAGGATATCTTCCGCTCTAAAGTGCGCGTAGCCCCCGACATTCAGTTTGAGTCGGTGGAGCTTATCTCACGCATACAGACACCACCCATGAGTCGCAAGGTAGTTAAGTTCTTCGACCTACGCCACAACGACTAAAGGCTGCGACCATGAATATAGAGTTGATTGTTGTCGGCAAGACCGACATGAAAGAGGTCGAGGCATTAGTTGCGATGTACACCAAGCGCCTGAACCACTACGTTAAGTTCGCCATCACCACCCTTGCCGATGTGCGTAATACGAAAAACCTCTCGGCTGCGGAACAGAAGCGCATGGAGGGCGAGGCAATTCTACGCCTTGTCACCGATTCGGACCACCTTATGCTCTTGGATGAGCATGGCTTGGAGCTACGCTCGATAGAGTTTGCCGACCTACTGCAAAAGCGCATGTCGGCGGGCACGAAGCGCTTGGTATTTGTTATTGGTGGCCCCTATGGCTTCTCTGATGCCGTCTACCAGCGTGCCAATAGCAAGCTTTCGCTCTCGAAGATGACCTTCTCGCACCAGATTGTGCGCGCCATCTTCACCGAGCAGCTCTACCGCGCCTTCACCATCCTAAAAAACGAACCCTACCACCACGAGTAGGATGCTATACAACAAAAAACGAGCGAGGCATCGACCTCGCTCTCTTTATTTTGCAACCACCCACAACTTTATGGGATTGAAGAAAAAGATCTAGTTTTAGGCTTGCGAAGCCCGAAAAAGCGGAGTTTACTTATGCGCAAATGAGCATTTTGAGGGCGAGCGTAACGACAAAATAGACTTTTTATTCAATCACATCTGTGTTCCATTCGCCATCGGCATCCTCATATATTATGGCGCGGCTGTCGCCTTTAGACTTTAGAAGCTCGTAGGCCTTATAAAGGTTATAACCATTGCCCGCCTTTTTGCCGAGCGAGAAGGCTATGATACACACATGGTTCTGTGCGCGGTGGTACATAGTCTCAACACGTCGCAAGTACTCATCCACCAACTCGGGTGCATTGGCGGGTGTGCCACCAATGGCGCGGTTATCTGCACACGAGGGCGAAGCCACAGCGGCGCAGTCAATGACGTAGATGCCCACTCTGTCGCAAATATCGTAGAACCAGCGGGGCTGGGGATAGTCGGGCGTGAGGCAGTTTATGCCACGCTGCTTCAAGGCCTTAATCTCACGCTCGGTAGTAGCCCTATCTGCCGCAGCATTGTATACCTCCTTCTTTAGTGTCAAGGCCTTACCAAATGCCGTAATCTCACCACTCTCGGTATAGCCATAATCGGCAAAGCCCACCTTCAAGGGTATATACTCCCACAAGATGCCGCTACGCTTAACATAGAGCGTAAGGTCGTAGAGCTTGGGGTTAGCTGGGCTCCAGCGGTTGGGGTTCGAGTTGTAGATATAGGGGCTAAAGTTCAAGGTGTCGCGCGTGAACATCTCCAACGCAAGGTCGTTGATGCTATACTCCATAAGTTTGCCATCGGGAGCGTAGATGTCGTAGCCCACCTCTATAACCTCATCCGAAGAGAAGGAGTTGTCGACCAACACGTCGAGCTTAAGCTCCGCAAAGCGTGCCAACGAGTCGGGCTGGAGGCGCACATTGAAGTCGTAGACACCCAGGCGGCGCTGTGCGAAGATGTAGCAGTTGTCGAACTGCTTACGCACGGGCTGCACCAAGCCCTCGGCAACGGCATCCATATATGGCTCTGCGACAACCACCACGGCAACGACATTCTTTCCCTGGTCGAGGTAGGGTGAAAGGTATATCTCGGTGGGGGTATAGCGGTCTATAGCCGAAGTAATCTGCGTGCCATTTACAAAGATGGTGTAGTCGCCACCAACGTTCTCGGTGTGGAGGTAGGCATTGTAGTCGTTCCACGATGCAGGCACTACAATCTCCTGCTCATATACTGCGCTCACACTACCCTCACCCTCGAACTGGAGCGTGGGGCGTAGCTCGATATATTTGTCGTTATTTGTGCGGGTGTCGCTCTGAGCGTCGTTACGCTTATCGAAGCATACAAACTCCGTGCGGCTAATTACGGCCTGTGCCGAGGCCACGTCGAACGACGTGAGGAGTGCCAAAAAGGCAAATATTGGATAGAAAAAGCTCTTTTTCATAACTCTAATTTATGACAAAGATACAAAAAAGCGATAAGTGTGCAATCGTTTGTAAAAAAATTAGTAATTTTGTGACCTATTGTGACGTTATACCAACGTAGACGACAGAGGAAATAATATATAAAACGATATAAGATTTATGAAACTTACACGTATCGCCGAGATCCTCAAGATGGAGGGCGACGGCAGAGAGATCACCGTAAAGGGTTGGGTAAGAACCAAGCGTGGCAACAAGAACGTAGCATTCATCGCGCTCAACGATGGTTCTTGCGTTGCTAACATTCAGGTCGTAGTAGACCTCACAAAGATTGACGAGGCAGAGCTCAAGGGCGTAACCACTGGCGCTTGCTTGCGCGTTGATGGTACACTCGTAGCATCACTCGGTCAGGGCCAGGGCGTAGAGGTTCAGGCGTCAAAGATTGAGATATATGGCACTGCCGACCCTGAGACTTATCCATTGCAGAAGAAGGGTCACTCATTGGAGTTCTTGCGCGACATCGCATACTTGCGTCCACGTACCAACACCTTTGGTGCTGTGCTCCGCATCCGTCACGCCATGGCATTTGCCATCCACAAGTACTTCAACGATCGCGGTTTCTACTACTTGCACACCCCACTTATCACCGCTTCAGACTGCGAGGGTGCTGGTGCAATGTTCAACGTATCGACACTCGACATGCAGAATCCTCCCCGCAACGAGGATGGCACAGTAGACTACACTCAGGACTTCTTTGGCAAGCACTGTAGCCTTACAGTATCGGGTCAGCTCGAGGGTGAGCTTGGTGCATTGGCACTCGGCCAGATCTACACCTTCGGTCCTACTTTCCGTGCCGAGAACTCTAACACTCCTCGCCACTTGGCAGAGTTCTGGATGATTGAGCCCGAGATGGCGTTCTACGAGTTGCAGGACGACATGGACCTCGCTGAGGACTTCCTCAAGTACCTCATCCGCTACGCTATGGAGAACTGCCGCGAGGACCTCGAGTTCATGAACAAGATGTGGGACAAGGGCCTCTTGGAGCGCCTCCAGTTCGTCTTGGACAACGACTTCGTACGCCTCGACTACACCGAGGGTATCGAGATTTTGAAGGCTTCGGGCAAGAAGTTCGAGTTCCCATGCGAGTGGGGCTGCGACCTTCAGTCTGAGCACGAGCGCTACCTCGTTGAGGAGCACTTCAAGCGTCCCGTTATCCTTATCAACTATCCTAAGGAGATTAAGGCCTTCTATATGAAGCAGAACGAGGATGGCAAGACCGTGCGTGCTATGGACGTTTTGTTTCCCCAGATTGGCGAAATTATCGGTGGTTCGGAGCGTGAGGCAGACTTTGGCAAGCTTTGTGCAAGAGTAGACGAGTTGGGCATGAGCCGCAAGGAGCTTTGGTGGTACCTCGACACACGTCGTTGGGGTTCGGCGCCACACTCAGGTTTCGGCTTGGGCTTCGAGCGTCTGCTTCTCTTCGTTACAGGCATGGGCAACATCCGCGATGTTATCCCCTTCCCACGTACTCCAAAGAATGCAGAGTTCTAAGCGATATGCCTAATAAAACGGCCGGCCCAAGGCCGACCGTTTTTTAATTAGCGACTTACACGATTTATGGCAAATAGACTTCAACAGACCATCCAGCTGCAGACGAAGATATCGCCGCAGCAAATACAGATGATTAAGCTACTCGAGCTCCCCGCAATGCAACTCGAGGAGCGCATCAAGCGTGAAATCGAGGAGAACATAGTCCTCGAGGAGGATGTTGAAGCACACAACGACAGTGATGAAGCCCCCGAGAAGATATCGGTGGAGGAGTACCTCGGCAAGGAGGATGAGACACCCTCATATAAGGCGCGCGTCAACAACTTCTCGAAGGACGACAAGCAGCGCCCCGTATATATCACCGAGTCACACTCGCTTGGCGAGACCCTTATGGAGCAATTGCGCTTCCGCTCGCTCAGCGACGAGGAGCTTATCGTAGCAGCATATATCGTCGGTAGCCTCGACGATGATGGCTACCTGCGCCGTGACCTTGTGTCGCTCTCGGACGACCTCGCCTTCACACGCAGCATGGATGTCTCGGTCGAGGAGATAGAGCGCATCCTACACGTCGTGCAGGAGCTCGAGCCCGCAGGCATTGGTGCACGCACATTGCAGGAGTGCCTGCTTCTACAGATGCGCCGCCAGATGCTCGACACTAGTGCTAAGCACCTTGCGCTCAAGATTGTTAGCCACCACTTCGAGGCCTTCGCCAAGAAGCACTACGAGAAGCTCATTGCACGCCTCGGCACCTCGGAGGAGGCCTTCCGCGAGGCTATAGAGTACATCCGTACACTCTCGCCTAAGCCTGGTAACCTCCATGTTGAGGGAGGCATCGACACCACGCCATATATCACCCCCGACTTTGTGCTCGACACCACGGATGGCGAGCTACGCCTTGCGATGAACTCGTCGAATATTCCCGAGGTGCGTATCTCGCGCCGCTACCGCGATATGATGCGCGACATGGTGGCCCCCGACGGCACGATTAAGGCAGAGGATAAGGAGGCTGTGCAGTTCGTTAAGTCGAAGATAGACTCGGCAAAGTGGTTTATCTCGGCTATCAAGCAGCGCCACGACACCCTTATGCGCACCATGCAGACCATCCTCGACTTCCAGCGCGAATACTTCCAGGAGGGCGACAAGAGCAAGCTTAAACCGATGATTTTGAAGGATATCGCCGACCGCACAGAGCTCGACGTATCGACAATTTCGCGTGTAGTGAATAGCAAATACATCCAAACCCCCTTCGGCATTATACTATTGAAATCGCTATTCTCGGAGGGTATGCAGACAACCTCGGGCGAGGAGGTCTCGAGCCACGAGATTAAGACCATCTTGCAGGAGTGCATCGATAGTGAGGACAAGCGCCACCCGCTTACGGACGAGAACCTTATGGACATCCTCAACGATAAGGGCTACCGCATTGCCCGCCGCACGGTGGCAAAGTACCGCGAGATGCTCGACATCCCCGTAGCCCGCATGCGTAAGCAGATATAGGCAGAGGAAACTGGATTAATGAATTTAGGGAATTTAAGGAGCTTTGGGCTATATACCCCTCCTTAGATTCCCTAATCTTTTCACTCAATACTCTAACGAAATTTGGTGTCCCTGAATGTCACTAATTGTCGCCACAAGGAGTAGCATACACTGTATAAGTCAATTCATCACTATTTTCAGGGTCAATGGTATCAACATCTAAAACGTCAACACTCAATACAAAATCACCTTCAAACTGAAAGCCATAATTCTCTGTATACGGACAACCACCCAACTTGCATTTTTGGTATAACTCATGTTCAAAATCCGCTACGTTCTGAAAAGCCTCTTCTTTACTATCAAAGAAATCACCAGTAATTACTGTCGTCTTCTTTGTTTTGTTAACCTTGACGATAGATACAAAATACTTTCCCATAATTCTTACTTCTGTATTAAACATTCTTTCTATACTTAGAAGCGCAAACCGAGGGTTACGACAGCGATATGGCGAGTTACATTGTCCTGGAACACCTTACTGCCGAAATCCAACGCCGCATCTACGGGGTCGACATAGTAGAATGTCTGATGCTTAGTATAGTTGGTGGTGCTATACTGGTATGCCAAGTCGAGGTATACCATCTGGTTGAACTTGATGCCTACACCCGCGGTGATAAACTCCTGGCGTGTGGGAATCTGGTGGCCAGCGATGAGATCCTCCCAGCCCTCACGAAGGGTGTTACCGCTCCAAATATAGCCTGCACGCAGTGCCAAGAAGGGCAATACATAGCCTTCGACACCTGCACGCACTGTGCTACCACTCTGGAAGATCTCCTTAGAGATACCCTTATAGTCAAGGTTGTATTTGAAGTTATCCAAATAGCGTGGAGCATTGTGTAGAGCTACAGACTGGTACCAGCTATGCTCGTAGTCTGCCGAGACAATGACTCTGCCACCGAGTGTAAAGGCCGTACCGAACAAAAGGCGCGAGGGTGAGGTATAGTCCCACGAGTTCTTGCCACTATTCTCTAAGCGGGGTGAGGCCTCATTGACGTAGTTGAGTTTATCGCCTGCGCTATATGTATCCGACCACATATCACTACCATATACAAGTGTAGTATTCATATAGGTAGGCGTATGGTATGCGACACCCACGCGCCACCAGTGCACGGGGCGCACGGTAACACCGACCTTGAAGTTGATTCCCGTACCTGAGAGCTGTGTGCGCTGCACATAGTTCATATAGTCGAGCTGGTTGGGCATATCTTGGTATGAGGGGTAGCCATTGGGATAGAGGTAGTTCTCGCCATAGAAGACGCTACGCTTATAGTTGAGGCTCTGAATGCCGACTGTAGCACCCACATATACGATATCTGCGAAGTTCATACCCACGCTAAAGTCGTACTCACCCAACGAGCCACGCACATCGATAGATGAGAACTGATCAACAAGAGCATCGCCACCGATGCGGTCGATAAACCAACCCTCGCCATCCTTATTTGTAAGGCCATTGTAGTATGCCAATGTTGCGCCATCGAAATATGGATTGCCGAAGTCCATCTTACCATCGGCCGTTGTCTGCAAGCCATCGACATTCGACAAGGTGCAGAAGAAGTTGGCCATAGAGTTCACAGCATACTGGTTGCGCGAAGCACCCAAAGAGCTGTAGTTGAAGTCGGCGATGCGGTTATATACGACGCCCACGTTGAGGTTCGTCAAGGCTCCCGTGCTACGGTATGCCGTAAACACTCCACCAACACTCGAGAGACCGAGGCGCTCGGTGTGGTCGTAGAAGTCCTGCTGCCACTTGGCAGTACCCTTTTCGTAGTAGGGCTCGCTACCCGCCGTCTTCGACTTTGTGAACTGGCCAATAGCCGAGATGCTGATATCGCTCTCCACGTACATACCTATACCCGCGGGGTTGAGCATAGCCGACGTAAGGTCAGCACCAAGAGCCGTGAAGGCGTTACCCATACCCATACTACGCGCCGTACCATAGTTATGCGCCGTGAACGATAGGTTGTGGACGTCGCTCCATGTCAAAATCTCGTTGTTGAAGTTGACACCTCCGAAGTCCTGTGCCGAGAGGCGTGGCGCAGCAAACAGCGATACCGCAACCACCATAATAGCTATGTAAAAACGTTTCATAATCAAAGGTTTATACGTTAAGTATAATATTACAATAGAGAGTATGCCAGCGATATGCGGCATACCCCCTAAATAGTCCTATCTGCGACTGCTGCTACCAGATGAGCCGCCACGGAACGAGCCCGAAGAGGAGCCTGAGCGTGATGACGAACCTGATGAGCTGCTACGGCTGGTCGATGAGCCCGAGCCACTGCGATAGCTCGACGATGACGAGCCACTGCGACTACTTGACGAGCTGCTGCCAGAGCGATAGCTTGATGAGCTCGATGTCGAACTCCTACGCGACGAGGACGACGAGGAGTTAGATACCTGACCACCAGAGCGTGTTGAAGAGTTTGACGTGCTGCCCTGACGGAAGTTGCTGTTGCTGCTATTGCGGTTCGATGAGCCAGCATTCACCGTGCTACTCTGCCTATTATTTGTCGACGTTGAGGTGCTTGAGCCTCCCGTGCGGAAGTTGCTATTACCACTCGACGAACCCGACACACTTACGCCATTAGCACGTGTGTGCGAGCCATCATATCTCACCGACGTGCTATTACCGCCACGCACGTTAGTAGAGTTGAAGCCCTGCGATGTAGAGCCATAGCTGCCGCTGCCACCACGACTACCCGATGAGCCATAGTTCTTGTTGCTTGTGGGCGACGTGTAGTACGAGCCAGTATTTCTATTGCTTGTACCATTCAAATTACCTGGACCAACGGGACGTCCATGGTCGCCGTGACCTGGTGCTGGATGGTATCCTGGGTGGTGTCCTGGTGGGGGTGGCGCAGGGTGATAGCCAGGATAGTGGTGATGGTGGTGATAGTATGGATCGTAGTGGCTACACCAGTACCAATCGTAGTAGAAGGGGTTGTAGCATATCGTCCAGTTCCAATCGTACCATGAGTAGTGGGGATAGCCCCATGTAGAGTAGTAGAAGGGATCGACATGGTAGCTCCAGCCATATGTCCATGGCGAGGCGTATAGGCCAAATGTTACATTTGTAGCACCCCACGAGCCAAACATCGAGGTGATATACTTAGGCTCTACCCACACCTGATCTCCCGACACCATAACGTTGTAGTAGGCGGGGTCGAAAGCCGTAACGTAGTATATCGAGCTGCTGCTAACCAAGTCGTAGTAGCTCGAGGGCATCTTGTATGTAGGCGACTGGAAGCCATAGAGACGGCGTGCATAGGCGCTCTCGTAGTCGTCTGCCACGATGTTTGTGTACGATGGTTCGTCGTTTATCGTAGCATAGTACTCAGCCTCGGCAGCAGCGGCATATGCCTGCGCGGTACGTGCCTCCCACTGTGCCCTGCGCACCTCAGCCTCGAGACGCTCAGCCTCGGCCTCGGCCTTGAGCTGCGCTGCAACCTCTGCACGGTTGTTTGTCCTATAGAGGTCGTTTGTGCCATATGACGACGAGTTGAACATCGCCGTGCATCCCGAGAGTGCGAGTGCCACCGCCACAATCGGCAATATTATAAGTGACCTTTTCATGACTCTATTTTGTTTAGTTATCGTTGAATCTACTCACATAGCTAACGCTACGTAGTATCTCCCTATTACAAAGGTAATAAATTTTATCTATTCCACTGCAAAAATCCCGCAAAGCGCCCAAATCTGAGGGTGAACCTACCAAAAGAGGTTGCAGAGTAGTGCTATTAATGGGCATCGAGCCAGTTCGACGCGCTATTCACCTCAGCGATAAGAGGTACGCTAAGCGTCGCTACGCTCTCCATTGCCTCCTTGACTATACGCTTGACGCTCTCAAGCTCCTCGTTGAGCGTGTCGATGACAACCTCATCGTGCACCTGCATAATCATCTTCGAGCGTATGCCCTCAGCCTCGAAGCGGCGGTATATCTCCACCATCGCCAACTTCATGATGTCGGCCGCAGAGCCCTGAATAGGGGCATTTATGGCGTTGCGCTCGGCAAGACCACGCACCGTGCGGTTTGAGGATGTGATGTCGTGAAGCGTGCGCCTACGACCAAACATCGTCTCTACGTAGCCCTCAGTCGTAGCCTTAGCCACCGCATCATCCATATATCGTTTCACGCCTGGATATGTCTCGAAGTAGTTGGTTATAAGCGCCTTTGCATCGCGATTTGAGATATCGAGACGTTGTGCCAAGCCAAATGCCGAGATGCCATAGATGATGCCGAAGTTGGCAGTCTTGGCGCTACGACGCTCGTCGCTCGACACCTCCGCCACACCCTTTTTGTAGAGGCGTGCCGCCGTTGCTGCATGGATATCCTCACCCTGCTTAAAGGCCTCGATAAGAGCCTCGTCGCCACTAAGATGCGCCATCAGTCGAAGCTCAATCTGCGAATAGTCGGCAGCGATGAGCGTGTGCTTCGCATCAGAGGCCACAAAGGCAGCACGTATCGGCTTACCCAAAGCATCGCGCACGGGGATATTCTGCAAATTGGGATTTGTAGAAGATAGTCGTCCTGTGGCTGTAACAGCCTGATTATACGAAGTATGTATTTTACCCGTCTCCCTATTTACCAACTCAGGCAACGCCTCAACGTATGTAGAGAGGAGCTTCTTCACGCCGCGGTACTCCAATATCTTGCTCACAATGGGAAAGTCGTGAGCAAAGCCCTGCAAGTACTCCTCCTCGGTTGAGAACTGCTTGGTCTTTGTCATCTTAGGCTTCTCCGTGATACGTAACTTGGCGAATAACACCTCGCCTAACTGGCGCGATGAGTTGATGTTAAGCGCAGGCTCACCTGCCAACTCTCGCACCTCGCTCTCGAGGCGTTGCAGCATATCTCGCAACTCCACGGCGTAGCGTGCCAAGGCCTCACAATCGACCGTCACACCCGCCATCTCCACAGCGGCGAGCACATCTATCATCGGAGCCTCAATGTTGTGGTAGAGGTCGAGCATACCCATCTTCTCCACCTCGGGGTAGAGAACATGCTTTAGGCGCAAGGTGACGTCGGCATCCTCTGCTGCATACTCCGCAACACGCTCCACGCCAACCATATCCATTGTCAACTGCTTCGCACCCTTACCTATGAGTGTCTCGATAGATATGGGCGAGTAGTTGAGGTATCGTTCAGCGAGGAAGTCCATATTGTGGCGCGCCTCAGAGTCGAGTAGGTAGTGCAGGAGCATGGTGTCTATCTTCTTGCCACGCACCGCGATGCCCAACTTGGCAAGCACCATAATGTCGTACTTCAGGTTCTGACCAACCTTTGCAATAGCCTCATTCTCAAAGAGTGGACGCAAAATAGTTATATAGTCCTCACGACTTGCATCGCCAAAAGGTAGGTACCACGCCTTGAATGGCTCGGCAGCAAACGACATACCCACAATGCGGCATGTATTGGGGTCTATACCCGTAGTCTCGGTGTCGAAGCTGAACTCCGCAAATGTTGAGAGATAGGCCACTAACTTACGTAACTCGCTGACATTATTAACGATGCGGTAGTCATGCTTAGTTGTCGAAATGGTATAAAATCCCTCTACCTCGGCTACCTCCTCCGTAACGGGCTCTATAGTTGCCGCAACTGGTGCGTCGAACATAGCAAAGAGGTCGCCCTGACCCTCCAACGAGGCACGACGCTTCGACTCAGACTTGGCACGTGCCACCTCCTGAAGTTGCGTCTGCGCCTCCTGCCTTGGGGCATCTGTCGCAGGCACTGCGGGTGCCACATTCTCCAAGTCGCGGAGGAACGAGGTGAAGTTGAGCTCAGCATAGAGCGCCTTAAGCTCAGTATAGTTGGGGCAACAGATGGTGAGTGCCGCCTCGTCAAACTCTATGGGCGCATCCAAACGTATTGTTGTCAACTCCTTAGCAAGCAGCAGCTTATCACCCCACTCAGCAATATTCTTACCCGTCTTGCCTCCAATCTTATCGGCATTTGCGAGGATGTTCTCGGCTGTACCCCACTCTCTTACGAGCTTCGCAGCACCCTTCTCGCCGATGCCTGGCACACCGGGGATATTGTCCGAGGCATCACCCCATAGAGCCAACACGTCGCGCACCAATACGGGGTCGCTAAAGCCATACTTAGCCTCAATGGCTGCGAGGTCGGTATATATTATTTCGTCACCCTTCTGGTTGTATATCACACACTTGTCGTCGACAAGCTGTCCGTAGTCCTTGTCGGGTGTCACCATATAGACGTTGAATCCCGCCTCTGCGCCACGCTTTGCGAGTGTGCCTATTACGTCATCTGCCTCGAAGCCCTGCACCTCGAGAATGGGTATGCACATCGCCTCTAAGAGGC
The DNA here is from genome assembly GCA_017558115.1 of Alistipes sp. Taxonomy (GTDB): domain Bacteria; phylum Bacteroidota; class Bacteroidia; order Bacteroidales; family Rikenellaceae; genus Alistipes. Next base: position 81,204 of record JAFYWG010000061.1, on the reverse strand, counting down.
GCTTCACGTAGGGCACCGAGAGCTTTATATCCTCGGGTGTGGGTGGGCGGTTTGCCTTGTACTCGGGGAATATATCGCGGCGGAAGCTACCTCCTGGGGGGTCGAAAGCTACGCCTACGAGGTCGGGGTTCTCGCGCTTTAAGAGGTCGCGCAAGAACTTCGTGAAGCCGAATACCACCGAGGTGTTCATGCCATCACGACTACGCATGGGGCGTCCCATAAAGGCGTAGTAGTATTTGTATATCAACGCATAGGCGTCGATGAGAAAGAGACGTTTGGTCATCTTGCAGGGTGTTTAGCGATGTTTAGAAGTTGTCCGAGGCGTACCACTCGGCATAGGATGTGGCAGTCTCGTGTAGGCGCAACGAGTATAGCTCAATCTCCTCGGGCAAAGCTCCAAGGAGACGCTCTGCGAAGTCGGCAAGCATATTCTCGCACGTAGGCTGGTAGTCGGTGAGCACCACACGCGAGAAGTTGTAGCCGAGATTCTGGCATACCTCCTCCGCCATGGGTGTGTTACGCATCATGAAGGCGTGGTCGAGGCGACTTACAATCTGCTCGTTTACTATGCGCTTCAGTAGGCCGAAGTCCATCACCATGCCCATCTTTGGTGACTCAGGATCGCTCTGGGGCTCACCCTTGATTGTCACAAAGAGACGATATGAGTGGCCATGAATCTCGCGACAAAGGCCGTCGTAGCCCTCCAATAGGTGCGCTGCCTCGAAGGTGAACTCTTTTGTTAGTCTAATTACCGACATTGTATTATAGTTTTTTTGTTATAACTCCATAGAATCTAATCTCACAAAAATAGTATATATTTTTGAATAGAGCAAAAGAGAGGGGAAATTTATGAGGAAAGTGAGGTCATAGAATTTAAGGAGATTAGGGAGATTAAGGAATATAGGGAGGAAGCAATATATTCTGCCAACACTCTCGCTATATTCCCTAAATTCCTTAAACTCCTTAAATTCCTTAAACTCCTTATTTTCCCTAATCACCAGCCACCGAATTTTTCGTCAGAAGGGGTTAGGCTTGGTTTATCGCAAAAGAAATCGCCCAGGGATAGTACTATGATGTACAGCCCTGGGCGGTTTACTTTAGTGATGGGCCGAGAATGACCCCTCGAAAAATTACTTCAAGACGCCAAGCTTCTTACCTACCTTAACAAAGGCCTCAACGCAACGGTCGAGCTGCTCAACAGTGTGACCTGCTGACACCTGAACACGGATACGTGCCTGACCCTTTGGAACTACGGGGTAGTAGAAACCTGTTACGAATACACCCTCCTGCTGGAGCTCTGCTGCGAAGTCCTGTGAGAGCTTAGCATCGTAGAGCATAACTGCGCAGATAGCAGACTGTGTAGGCTTGATATCGAAGCCTGCAGCAACCATCTTAGTGCGGAAGTGCTCAACGTTTGCAACGAGCTGATCGTGAAGCTGATCGCTCTCCTCAAGCATCTTGAACATCTCGATAGATGCACCTACTACTGCGGGTGGGAGTGAGTTAGAGAAGAGGTAAGGACGTGAACGCTGACGGAGCATGTCGATGATCTCCTTGCGGCCTGTTGTGAAGCCACCTACAGCACCACCAAATGCCTTACCGAGAGTACCTGTGAGGATATCTACCTTACCACGGAGGTCGTAGAGCTCAGTGATACCGCGACCAGTCTTACCGAGTACACCTGCAGAGTGACACTCGTCAACCATCACGAGGGCGTCGTACTTCTCTGCGAGCTCGCAAATCTTGTCGAGGGGAGCAGCGTTACCGTCCATAGAGAATACACCGTCAGTCACGATGATGCGGAAGCGCTGAGCCTGCGCCTGCTTGAGGCACTCCTCGAGCTCTGCCATGTCGGCGTTAGCATAGCGGTAGCGCTGTGCCTTGCAGAGGCGCACACCGTCGATGATAGATGCGTGGTTGAGGGCGTCAGAGATGATAGCATCCTCAGCTGTGAACAAAGGCTCGAATACACCGCCGTTAGCGTCGAAGCAAGCAGCGTAGAGGATTGTATCCTCAGTGCCGAAGTAGTCAGCAATAGCCTTCTCGAGCTCCTTGTGCATATCCTGGCAGCCGCAGATGAAGCGTACTGAAGACATACCGAAGCCACGCTCGTCCATAGCCTTCTTTGCAGCATCGATAAGACGCTGGTTGTCAGAGAGGCCGAGGTAGTTGTTAGCGCAGAAGTTCAAAACAGGGCGGTTAGCTACATCGATCTCGGCACGCTGTGGAGACTCGATGATACGCTCAGTCTTGTACAAACCGGCAGCCTTAATCTCTGCCAACTCATTCTGCAAATGCTGCTGAAATTTTCCGTACATGGTCGTAAAGTTTTAGTTATTGTGTTAATAAGATTACTCGAAATTTTAGCATATAGCCACAATCAACTACAAAGATACAAAACAATTCTTAAGATTGGTCATAAAAGCCCGACTTTTTTTCGACATAAGAGAGGAAAAAGAGAGGAGGGGGCGAGGAGGGGGTTGTGAAAAGGTTGTAAAGGGTTTTTAAGGGTTACAAAGGGAGTTTAATGAATTTAGGGAATTTAGTGTGCGCACTGGCTATGCAGAGACACTAAACTCATTAAACCCTCTAAGCACAACGTACATTAGCTCCTCAACCTAATTTCGTGTCAGAGTGGTGCAGCTGTGGCGCTAACATGAAAAAGCCCCGGATGGGTAGTACTTGACGTACGTCCCATTCGGGGCTTTGATTGAAGCGCCGCAGATGCGCCACTATCACAAGAAATTACTCTTCGTCGGTGTCAGTGTATGCCTTCAAGAGCTTATCCTGTACGTCGGCAGGAACCTGCTCGTATGATGCAAACTGCATGGTGTATGTAGCAGCACCTGAAGTGAGTGATGACAATGATGTTGAGTAGCGGTAGAGCTCTGCAAGAGGCACACGTGCGTTGAGACGGTCGAAGCCCTTATCTGACTCCATACCCATGATCATAGCACGGCGGTTCTGAAGGTCGCTCATTACGGCACCCATATACTCGCTTGGTGTGAGGACCTCAACGTTGTAGATAGGCTCCATAATCTTAGGACCTGCGTTGCGGAAGGCATCCTTGAATGCGTTACGGCCAGCAAGCTTAAATGAGAGCTCGTTTGAATCTACTGGGTGCATCTTACCATAGTAAACAACTACGCGGATGTCGCGTGCGTAAGAACCTGTCAATGGACCCTCATCCATCTTCTCCATGATACCCTTCAAGATAGCAGGCATGAAGCGTGTGTCGATAGCACCACCCACAACAGAGTTGTAGAACTGGAGCTTACCACCCCATGGAAGGTCGTACTCCTCCTTACCCTTGAGGCTCACAGCGATCTCCTGACCATTTACCTTATACTTAGTAGGCTCGGGCATACCATCGAAGTATGGCTCGATGACCATGTGTACCTCACCAAACTGACCAGAACCACCAGACTGCTTCTTGTGGCGGTAGTCTGCCTGAGCCACCTTAGTGATAGTCTCACGATATGGGATCTTAGGTGCGAAGTACTCGATCTCCATCTTGTTCTCAGCTGCAAGGCGCTGCTTGAGGATGTTCAAGTGGTGCTCACCCTGACCCTGGATGATAGTCTGCTTAAGCTCCTTAGAGTACTCTACAAGGATTGTAGGATCCTCGAACTTAGCGTCGTTCAAAAGCTTACCGAGCTTCTCCTCGTCGTTCTGCTCCTTAGCCTTAACTGCTGCGCGGTAGCGAGGCTCAGGGAATACGATAGGCTCAACAGCCACGGGAGCGGCGGGAGCTGCCAATGTGTCGTTTGTGCGTGTGCCCTTAAGCTTCACGGTGCAGCCGATGTCACCTGCTGAGAGCTCAGACACCTTGATACGATTCTTACCAGCAACTGCGAAGAGCTGTGAGAGCTTCTCCTTGTTGCCTGTGCGAGAGTTAACAAGCTCCATACCCTCAGTCACCTTACCACGTACTACGCGGAAGTATGTGATCTCACCGATATGCTGCTCAATCTGGCTCTTGAATACGAATACTACTGCGGGCTCGCTGTCGTTAGCCAAGATCTCCTCACCCTCAGTTGAGAGGAATGCGGGAGCCTTCAATGGGCCAGGACCTACGTTGATGATGAACTCCATGAGACGCTTAGTACCGATGTCGCGCTTACCTGAAGCACAGAAGATAGGCATGATGTCGCGCTTAGATACGCCGAGCTTCAAACCTGCACGGATATCGTCCTGAGTGAGTGAACCCTTCTCGAAATAGAGCTCCATGAGTGCGTCATCATAAACTGCAGCAGCCTCTGCAAGCTCCTGGTTCAAAGTCTGTGCGCGCTCCAACTCGCTCTCGGGGATGGGGTGCTCCTCACGCTTACCATTCTCGTCTACGAACTTGTAGAGCTTCATCATCAATACGTCGATGAATGAGTCGAAGCCTGAGCCCTGGTTTACGGGATACTGTACGATAACGGGCTTAACAGATGAGTTTGCGCGGATACCCTCGAGTGTAGCCTCGTAGTTAGCCTTATCGCCATCGAGCTGGTTAACAACGCCGATAAGAGGTTTGTTGAGGATGCGTGCGTAGCGTGACTGAAGCTCTGAGCCTACCTCCCAACCATTCTGTGCATTGAGAACCATAACGCCCACGTCACCAACCTTAAACGCTGAGAAGAGCGAACCACAGAAGTCGTCTGAACCGGGGCAGTCGATGATGTTGAGCTTGCGGTCCATGAACTCTGTGAAGAGGGTTGTAGAATAGATCGAGCGCTTGTACTCGTGCTCGATATCTGTATTATCCGAGATAGTGTTGTTATTCTCGATGCTACCCCTGCGGTCAATCACCTTACCCTCGAAAGCCATTGCCTCTGCAAGGGTAGTTTTACCGGCGCCAGGCGCACCAATAAGAACGATGTTCTTAATCTCTTTTGCTGAATAGTTTTTCATAGTATTAGGTTTTTTAGGTTTTTTAGGTTTTTTACAGGCCCTCACACCCCTCATCTTGGTGATTTTTTCACCCTTAAATGTGTGTTAAGTGCCTTTACGGATTATAAAATTAAAGACTTTTTTTCAAACCGCAAAATAAAAAGCAATGTTTTTTAAGAAATAGGTTATTTTTCGCTACTGGAGCGTGGATAGCCAAAGAGTGGCAGCTGGGCAAATGTGACACAATGAGGTGTATCGCCACAAAAAACCATATCGCCCAAAGAGAGACAACCTCACTATTATTTTATGGTTATTTTCACACTATAAAAGTAGCGGGGCTGCTCCACACGGAACAACCCCACTATTATATAAATAGGTATGTTTCAAATTCAGGCCCTCTATCTACCCCAATTCTCCCTATCGAGCGAGCGGTAGCCTATAGCCTCCGAGATATGTTGCGGCATGATATGCTCCATGCCCTCAAGGTCGGCGATGGTGCGCGCAACCTTTATTATGCGGTCGTAGGCACGTGCCGAGAGGTTGAGATGGGTCATGGCACGCTCCAATAGCTCGGAGCAGGCCTTATCTAATGGTGCAAACTTACGCAACATCGCACTATTCATCATGGCGTTGGAGTGAACATCAAGACCCTCGAACCTACGCAACTGCACCTCGCGAGCCCTCGTCACGCGCTCACGGATTGTGGCACTCGACTCTGCAGGTGTGGTGTCCGACATCTCGCTGATAGAGACGGGCGTAACCTCTATGTGTATGTCGATACGATCCATCAGCGGACCAGAGATATGCGCCATGTAACGGTGCACCGCCGCGGTAGAGCATGTACACTCCTTCGTTGGGTGGTTGTAGTAGCCGCATGGGCAGGGGTTCATAGAGGCTATAAGTGTGAAATTCGCGGGGTAGTCCACAGAGTACTTTGCACGCGAAATAGTGATGTGCCTATCCTCCAAGGGCTGGCGCAACACCTCCAGGACGTTGCGACCAAACTCAGGCATCTCATCAAGGAACAAAACGCCATTATTTGCCAGCGACACCTCGCCAGGCTGTGGCGACTGTCCGCCACCTATGAGCGCCACCTGCGACGTAAGGTGATGGGGAGCACGGAAGGGACGCGTGTAGATAAGGCCACGGTGAGCACCTATCTTACCCGCCACGGAGTGCACCTTCGTTGTCTCAAGTGCCTCCTCCAAGGTCATGGGAGGCATGATGCTCGGCATGCGGCGCGCAAGCATCGTCTTACCCGAGCCTGGAGCACCCACCATGATGACGTTGTGGCCTCCCGCAGCGGCAATCTCCAATGCACGCTTCACGTATGCCTGACCCTTTACGTCGGCAAAGTCCTCGGCATACTCGCTCTCGGCAGCTACCTCCTCCTCGCTAAGAGCATGCTCCACAGCAATGCATGGCATACGCCCCGCAAGTATCTCGCATATTTCGAGCAGTGAGCCCACGCCAATGGTGTCGATGCCCTCAACCACAGCACCCTCCGAGATATTCTCCTCGGGCATAAAGATGCGCTTAAGGCCCATATCGCGCGCCTTGGCAACAATGGGCAACACGCCCTTCACGGGGCGCAATCGACCATTGAGCGATAGCTCGCCGATAAACATGGAGTCGGCCAAAAGATCAGTATTTATCTGCTCCGTAGCTGTGAGGATACCTACGGCAATAGGTAGGTCGTACTGCGAGCCCTCCTTGCGTAGGTCGGCAGGGGCGAGGTTCACAACAGTCTTCTTCGCCTGAAGCTTAAATCCCGAGTTCTCAAAGGCTGCATGTATGCGCTCCTGACTCTCCTTGATAGTGTTGTCCGGAAGACCCACAATAAATAGACCCAAGCCTCCGGTTGAGACATTTACCTCGGCGGTGACAGCCACGGCCTCGATGCCCGCAATAGCACCCGTATGTACCCTTACAAACATATGATATATAATAAGTTATACGCTAACTAAAATGGTGCATCGTCGAACGACTTTGGTGCACCCAAGCCCGCAGATGGCGCTCCGAGGTCGAACTCATTGGGTATGCCTCCCGCCATACCCATAGACATACCCATAGGGGCAACACCCATAGGAGGCTGGCTATTGCCGCTCGACGAGAAGTCATCGTAGCTCTCCTCGCGACCATAGTTTGGCCCCTGAGACACGACAGCTGCCGTAACCGAAGAGTCGGCATCGGCGAACTTAGCCTGCTCCTTGATAAAGCGCAAGGGCACATCCGTAACCTCACCATTACGGTGCTTAGCGATGATAATCTCGGCCATACCCGCCGTAGGCATATTGTTCTCGTCGGTGGTGAGACCATAGTACTCGGGACGGTGGATGAAGGCTACAACGTCAGCATCCTGCTCGATGGCACCCGACTCACGAAGGTCGGACAACTGGGGACGCTTCGAGCCACCGCGGTTCTCCACATTTCGACTCAACTGCGAAAGTGCGATGATAGGGACGTTAAGCTCCTTGGCAATAGCCTTCAGCGTACGCGAGATGAGTGACACCTCCTGCTCGCGGTTGCCTCGCGTCTCGGGTGTTGAGGCCGTCATAAGCTGCAAGTAGTCTATGATAATAAGCTGAATATCGTGCTGTGTCTTTAGACGGCGGGCCTTCGAGCGGAACTCGTAGACCGAGAGCGCAGGCGTGTCGTCAATGTATAGTGGTGAGCGACCCAGCTCCACGGTCTGCGACTCGAGGTGTGTCCACTGCGCAGGGGTGAGGTTACCCGTGCGCAAGTCCTTAGAGTTGAGCTGAGTCTCGGCAACGATAAGTCGGTTCATAAGCTGCACCGACGACATCTCCAAAGAGAAGAATGCCACGGGCGTCTTTAGCTCGACGCACATATTACGCGCCATGGTGAGCACGAAGGCGGTCTTACCCATTGAGGGACGCGCCGCGATGATGATAAGGTCCGATGGCTGCCAACCGAGCGTCACGGCATCGATGTCGGTGAAGCCCGAACGCACACCGTTGTACTCGCCCGCAGTTTTCGAGGCCTCCTCAATCTGCTGGAGTGCCTTGCGAAGGATGTCGGATGCCACCTGCACCGAGCGCTTCACGTTACCCTCCGATACGCGGAATATCTCCTGCTCGGCAAAACCAATAAGCTCCGTTACGTCGACCTCGTCGTCATACGAACGGCGCTCAATCTCCGTAGCCGAGCGGATAAGCTCGCGCTGCACATACTTCTGTGCGATGATCTTGGCGTGAAACTCGATATGTGCCGCCGATGCCACCTTCTGTGTGAGCTCGGCAAGGTATGCCGCACCTCCCACCTTCTGCAACTCGCGCTGCGACTTTAGGCGCTCGGTCACGGTGTAGAGGTCGATAGCCTTCATCTCCACCGAGAGGGCCTGGATAGCCCTAAAAATGGTGCGGTGCTCCTCGAGGTAAAAGGTCTCAGCCTTGACATACTCCTGAACGTCAATGATAGCGTCGCGCTCGAGCATCAATGCACCTAACACCGCCTGCTCAAGTTCGATAGACTGTGGGGGTATAGTACCCTCAATGCCCGTGAGCTTCTCGTAGGCCTCCTGGTTGTTTTTCGAATATTTGTTATACTGCTTTGCCATAGCGAATGATTTAACGAAGCACAAATTTAGGAATTTTTAACCATAGAACAATGATTTTTTGCGCACAAATTATTACAAGTTATTACCGCTTATTAACACTACGTTGTTAACAACCCCAATATAGGGCATATAGTTAGGGGTTGCCTCAACAGTAAAAACTGCTGGACAACCCCCAAATATAGAGTCTTTAAACCTCGCTATTTCGCTGCGGGAAGCGCCTCAATCTTGTTGCGACCAACGAGGCTCACCTGAACATTGCCACTGCGAGTATTGCCATAGAAGATATCGATGAACTCCTGGGCGTCGCGCATCTGGTCGGCTGAGTAGGTAAATGGCTCACTGTAGACCATGTCACTATAGTTACCGCGGTAGTCCTGAACTACACCTGCAATAACATACTCTGTGCCATATGCACCAGCATCAATCATGAGTGGAGAGTAAGAGTATGCTATAAGGTCCTCATATACCCACTCGTCGCCACACGCTTCAACTGTTGTTGTGTCATAGATGTAGTGGTATACACCCTCATGCTGCTCGTTCTCTATCTCGATCCAGTGGAGCATCAAGAAGTAGCCCGCATAACTTTCATAGTAAGACATCGATGGGTCGAGAGCTGCAACCTCAACAGGGTCGTATGGACCATAGGTAACGATACCTGTCACACTATTTACGGCGGGTGCTACGGGCTCGGTCTTAACATCGAGGCGTGTAAGGCCTGTAGTCGCTACACCGCCATGATAGCCAAAGACGAAGATAGAGTACTCTGTATCGGGAGAGAGGGAGCTGTTGTGGTAGCCACATGGACCGCTATACTCTTCGAGCCAGTATCCATCAATTAGATAGTTCATAATCTCCTCATCGGTAGTGTACTCCTCTACCTTCGACTTCTTAATGCTCATGAACGTGAACGGCTCAGTACTTGAAGGGGTGATAGTGATATCCAAAACCGATGTATAGCAGGCGTTAACCTCTATGTCGAAGCTCATGTCCGTTGCTGCAACATCGCCCGTAGAGAAGTTCTTAACAACGGGAATTGTCGAGAGCATAGGTAAATCGCTAATAGCATCTACCTTAAAGACAATAAGCATATAGTCTCTATTAGCAATGAGGGGCTCAGTCCATGTCTGCTTACCCATCTTACACTTCTCTGTGAGGACCTCTAAGAGGCTCATATCATAGTAACCCATATAAGAGTTCACGTAGCTCATCCAATTCTTCGATACAAGCACTGCATACTCCTCATCAACAACTGCACCCTCAGCAAGATAAAGCTCGCTATCTGCATCAACAATCATTGTCTGGTAGTAGTCTGACTCCCCGCCTGGATTGATGCTAATTGTTGCATCTGGACCATCTACATCAATATCAATATCAAAGTGCTGTATACCGAAAGAGTTGATAGGCGTAGATACCAGCTCGTAGAAGACTGGGGTGGTTACGGTGTAATCGCTACCATCCTCGTTAAACTTCACGCCATATACATAGACTGCATAATCCTCGGCTGGCGAGAGGGCTGTCCACTCCATTGCCATATAACCTTTAAAGGCAAGACCAAACTGAGTCATAAACTCCTGAATGCTATAGCCATAGGCAGTTGCATACTGCGAGAAGAAGTTATAGTCGTCAGTAAAGAGTGTCTCTTCGTCCGTGATGCCCATATCCTGGAAATATGACACCTTCGACATATACAAAACATAGTAGTTGTCATCATTCTGAGGCATTACAATCGACGTAAACTTATTATAGCCTACATTCCTAATCTCGAAAGTGAAGGGCTCGCCACTCATCGCTGCTTGAGTTACCTCAACTACCACATCCTTCGCCTCAGGATACTTGATAGTCAACGTTGCCTTTCGTGGGCTCTCCTCTGTGTTATACGCAGCCTTGAACTTCACAAAGGTGTTAGATGTCTCACCAATGGTAATCCACTCGGCCTCGCACTTTGCCGCTACTGCAACACTGCCAATGGCATTTGTCACAGTTAGCTCAATTGTGTAGTCACCACCCTCGGCATCGATATTAATCGCTGTATCGCCGATGTTGATAACTCTCTCACTACCTCCCTGAGGCTGATCATCAACTACAGGGTCATTCTTACATCCCATAAGCAGGCCTGCAAACATAATGGCTGCATATAGGAACAAGGGGTTAAAAATTCTCATAGTCACCAATATTAAAAATTTGTTTACGCAAAAGTATTATAAAATTAATAAAAACAAAAATATTTTTAAACTATTTTTTATCCTCAATAATGATTTTCTTCGTCTTTGTCATTCTGCTATCACCTTACCTATATTTATATATTTCGAGCAATCTCATTTTGTTCACCTCTATTTTCATCTCAAAAAAAATCTGAATTATATACTTTAGGCGCGTAACAACTCGTTCATTCCGAGCATTTGTTTTGAGATTGCCACGTCGCTACGCTCCTCGCAATGACGAACAAAACAAATGCGTGGGAATCTCACACCTTTTAACGTGCAAGCCTAATGTATATAATTCCGAAAAAATAGGCTACTCCCCAAAAATAGCGACCCGAGTCTACCATTTGGATAACTATTTGTAGTTATTTACGATTATTTAACCAAAAATTGTTACTAAAATATTCTTTTAATAAAAATCAAATTATTACCTTTGCAAATATAAACAGAAAATAATATAAACCAACTCTATAAAACAACACTAAACTACAGATACTATGGATAAGGAGATGAAATGTCCGTTTAACCACGGCAAGGGTATGGCTGACAATCAGATGCCACATGGAGCAAACACCTCAGTACACGACTCAGTGATGGGTTGGTGGCCCGAGGCACTCAACCTCGACATCTTAAGCCAGCACGATAAAAAGAGTAACCCCAACGACTCTGACTTCAACTACCGCGAGGCATTCAAGAGTCTCGACCTTGAGGCCGTAAAAGAGGGCCTCAAAAAGCTCATGAAAGAGCCACAGGATTGGTGGCCCGCAGACTGGGGGCAGTATGGCGGTCTGATGATTCGCATGGCATGGCACTCTGCAGGTACATACCGCGTCTTCGATGGTCGTGGCGGTGCCGGTACCGGTAACCAGCGCTTCGCACCCCTCAACAGTTGGCCCGACAACGTAAACCTCGACAAGGCACGCCGTCTGTTGTGGCCTATTAAGAAGAAGTATGGCAACAAGATTTCGTGGGCCGACCTCATGATTCTTGCGGGCAACATGGCCTACGAGTCTATGGGCTTCAAGACCCTCGGCTTCTCGGGCGGTCGCGAGGATATATGGCACCCCGAGAAGGATATCAACTGGGGTAACGAGAGTGAGTGGCTCGCACCCACCAAGAATCGCTATGCCGACGACAAGGAGCGTAAGTCGCTCGCAAAGCCCTTGGCAGCGGTGCAGATGGGTCTTATATATGTAAACCCTGAGGGTGTGGATGGCGTGCCCAACCCCATCAAGACGGCTAACGACGTACGTCTTACATTCCAGCGCATGGCGATGGACGACGAGGAGACCGTGGCACTCATCATTGGTGGTCACACCGTGGGTAAGGCACACGGCAATGGCGACGCCTCGAAGCTCGGCGCAGCACCCGAGGCAAACAGCCCCGAGGGTCAGGGCCTCGGCTGGATGAATCCCGACAAGCGTCCTGGTCACATCGTGACAAGTGGTCTTGAGGGTGCTTGGACAACACACCCCGACCGCTGGAACCACGACTACCTCCACCTACTTCTGAACTACGAGTGGGGCTTGGAGCGTAGCCCCGCAGGAGCATTGCAGTGGGAGCCTATCAACATCCGCGAAGAGGACAAGCCTCTCGATGCACAGATTGAGGGCGTACGCCGCAACCCAATGATGACAGATGCCGACATGGCACTCAAGTTCGACCCCGAGTACCGCAAGATATGCGAGCGCTTCTACAAGGACCCCGCAGCTATGGAGAGAGCCTTTGCTCGCGCATGGTTCAAGCTCACACACCGCGACCTCGGACCTAAGAGCCGCTACATCGGTGCAGATGTACCACAGGAGGAGTTCATCTGGCAGGATCCCGTGCCACAGGGCAATTACAACATCAGCGAGGAGCAGATTGCTAAGCTCAAGAGCCTACTCCTCGACTCTGGCCTCACACGCCAGGAGATGATTGCAACGGCGTGGGATAGCGCACGCACCTTCCGCCAGTCGGACTACCGCGGTGGTGCAAATGGCGCACGCATACGTCTTGCGCCACAGCGCAACTGGGAGGGCAACGAGCCACAGCGTCTTGAGCGCGTGCTCAGCACCTTGGAGCGCATCAAAGCGAACCTCGACTTCGAGATTAGCATTGCCGACCTCATCGTCTTGGCAGGTAGCGCAGCAGTGGAGGCAGCAGCTAAAGATGCAGGCTACGACATCGTCGTTCCCTTCGCACCAGGCCGTGGCGATGCAACCGAGGAGATGACCCACGCAGCATCGTTCGACTACCTTGAGCCACGCCACGACGGCTTCCGCAACTACCTACAGTGTGGCATGGACAGACGCTCGGAGCACCTACTCTTGGACCGCGCACAACTCATGGGCCTCACAGCACCCGAGATGACAGCACTCATTGGCGGTATGCGCGTGCTGGGTGCTAACTACGGCAACACCAAGCATGGTGTATTCACCGACCGCGAGGGCGTGCTCTCGAACGACTTCTTCGTAAACCTCACCGATATGCGCTACAACTGGATTCCAACATCGGAGGGTCTATACGACATCGTAGAGCGTAAGTCGGGTGAGAAGCGCTGGAGCGCGACACGCGTAGACTTGGTATTCGGTTCTAACTCTATACTTCGCTCATACTGCGAGTTCTACGCCCAGGATGACAACCGCGAGAAGTTTGTTCGCGACTTTGTCGAGGCGTGGGTTAAGGTTATGAACAACGACCGCTTCGATCTACTATAGTAGCACTATGGTATAGCGAGGATGGGTTGCTCGCCGAGGCGGGTGACCCATCACTCGTTATACCCTATTCGTATCAATACCAAGCCCATTGGTAGGATTATGGGCCACGCATTGCGATTTTTCGACAATTATGCCTATATTTGCATGTTAATTACCAACGTAATATACAGTGCGCACAGAGTTCTACATAGCCAGACGACTATCGAGCCGTCGCCAGGGCAACAAGGCGGGTGTTATGGAGCGTGTGGCTACCATAGCAACAGCCGTGAGCCTCGCCGTGGTCATCGTGACCCTCTCGGTGGTCGTGGGATTCAAGGAGGAGCTCGATGCCAAGATTTCAGGCATGGTGAGCGACGTCGTAATCACCGCACCCGAGAGCTATGGCATAGTATCGAGCAGAGCCATAGAGCGCAGCGATGCCATAGAGCATCTGCTGGATGATGAGCGCGTGGAACGCTACTCCGTATACCGCAGCAAGGAGGGCGTCATTAAGAGCGACGACAACATCGTGGGCGTGCTGCTTAAGGGCATCGACTCGCTCTATAATGTCGACTTCTACCGCGAGAGCCTTGTGTGTGGTGAGCTACCCCGCCTCACGGGAGAGCCCCGCTCGAAGGATATACTCGTGAGCCAGAGCATAGCTGAGAAGATGGATGTGGAGGTGGGCGACCGCGTGGAGATGGTATTCATCGACACTAACGGCTCGGCTCTACGCGATAGGTTTGCAATAGCGGGCATCTACCGCACGGGCGTAGACGCTATCGACAACACATATATCGTCACCGACATACGCAACGTAACACGCCTATACGAGGGCGACAACAACCTTATTACGGGCTATGAGGTGTGGCTACGTGAGGGCGTAGACCGCAAGGCGATGGCTGCAGAGTACAACGAGCACCGCCTCGAGATATACTTTATGGAGGAGATGGACACCTACGCCTTTGCAATTGACGACATATATTTTGAGGTCTTCAGCTGGCTGGCTACACACGATGTGAACGCCGTGGTGATTGTCATCATCATGATCATCGTAGCGCTACTGAACATGACTACGGCGCTGCTTATCATCGTTTTTGAGCGTAAGCGCATGATTGGCGAACTGCGAGCCCTCGGCATGCGTCGCGCTTCGGTTATAGAGGTATTCCTCTACCGCGCACTCTTCATCGTGCTACGCGGCGTAGCATGGGGCGTGGCGACGGGCATCGCCATAGCTCTTGCCGAGCACTACTACCGCCTTATACCCCTCTCAGCCGAGGAGTACATGCTCGATGCGGTGCCAGCGTCACTATGCTGGGGATGGTGGGGTGTGGCAACGGCCTCTACGATAGTTATAACCTTTATAGTAATGTTACTTCCCGCAGCCTTCTCGGCGCGCATATCGCCCGCAGAGACAATGCGTTATGAATAATTTTCGGAGTATGAAACCATATAACGACCAGCAAACAAAAAAGGCTCAGGTGGAGGAGATGTTCGACAACATCGCCCCCAGCTACGACAAGCTAAACCATATCATATCCTTCAACCTCGACCGCATTTGGCGACGTAGGGTGGTGCGCATCGTGCGCCGTGCAAAGGCCGTAAAAATCATGGATATAGCCACAGGCACGGGCGACCTTGCCATAGCCATGGCAAAGCGCGTAGACCGCACACAGATTCTGGGTATCGACCTCTCGGAGGAGATGCTCGCTGTGGCACGCCGCAAGGTGCAGAAGCAGGGATTGGAGGAGCGCATCATGCTCGAGAAGGGTGATGCCGAGAACCTTACAATGGTGGAGACAGGCTCTATAGATGCCGCCACCGTGGCCTTTGGCGTGCGCAACTTCGAAAACCTCGAGCGTGGCCTCAGCGAGATACACCGCACGCTACGTGAGGGTGGTAAGTTGGTGGTGTTGGAGCTCTCGGTGCCCAAGAATCGCCTTATACGCTGGTTCTATGCCCAGTACTCACACCGCATCCTCCCAGGCATTGGCGCTATGATATCGAAGGATAAGCAGGCATATGTCTACCTCCCCGAGTCTATCGATGAGTTCCCCGCTCCCGAGCGCTTCGTCGAGATACTTAAGAGTGTGGGCTTCAAGGATGTAAAGCGACGCAAGCAGAGCTTTGGCGTGGCACACATATACGAAGCGGTAAAGTAGCGGCGTTAGAGTATGAAGTGGTTGTGTAGGGTTGTGCTTATCGCGGTTGCGCTCATGACGTGTAGCCACGGAACTCGGGCGTGCAAGCCCCTTTCGGAGCGCATGGCCGAGGGTGTGAGCCTCGTGGGCGTGGTTGACGTTACGCACCTATCCACCTCGGGCATGAACCTATATATCGAGGTGGACAACGACACCTGCCATAGGCTTGTTGTTAGCCGCGCCGAGATAGATGTCGTCGAGGATGGCGAGAACGTGGTCACCATATCGCTACGCGACAAGGTGGTGGTTAGGGGTAGGCGCACCTCGAAAGTGCTCATCCCACTGCGCTTCAACGCCCGAAGCAGCTTTGCCCTACATCGCACACTCAGGCGTGCCCTCGAGACCGAGAGTGACATCACGCTAAACTACCGCATAAGGGGTGGCACAAGCCTCATTAGGCGTAACGCCGAGGCCGAGGGTGTAGCCATAACCGAGCTACTTGCCAACGCACCGATTGCTGCCGCAGCACTCGAAGGGTTGGAGCAATACTTAAACAGATAACAACGCAAAAACTTATAGACTATGAGAGCTCTTTTAAGCATAATGATTACGGCACTTGCCCTTGTGACCTTTGGCACGCCCGAGGCACAGGCGCAGCGCATAGAGAATAAGAGGTCGGAACTTTCGTCACGCACTATGGATGGCGCTATGGTGCGCGTAGTAGAGAGCGAGGGTGTTAGCTCCGCCGTTAGCGACATAGAGGCCAAAACGCGCCGCAAGGAGGTGGAGGGCTACCGCATCGTCATCTTCTCGGATAACGGCCAGTATGCTGGCGACACGGCCAAGAGCCTACTCGAGACATTCAAGAAGAACCACCCACATATCAACGCCTATATGGTCTACGAGAGCCCCTACTTCAAGGTCTCTGTGGGCGACTGCCTGACGCTGGAGGAGGCGAGCACGCTTATGCAGCAACTCGTGGGCGAGTACCCCGAGCTCTTCCCCAAGCGCGAAGTTATAAAATATAGGGATCTGGCTAACACACGCGCCAAGGTTATAGAGGTGGCTGATAGCCTACAAAATGAGTAAAGGCGCGCGGTGAGTTAGAGAGCATGTTTCATGTTTCACTGTTTCATTTCCCTATGTTATGAAACAGTGAAACATGAAACGGAAGGTTAGGAGGGGTAGTGTGATAGGGACGAAAGGGACGAAAAAGACGATAGGGACCAAAGGGATGGCTCGGACCTTTCTGTTGATAGCGACTTCTCTTTTGTCTCTTTGGTCCTTCTGTCTCTTAAGTCTCTTGAACAAAAAAAAAATCACACATCAAGGCATCTTTATGCAAACTTTAGCCTAAAAAAGTTGTAATCAGAAAAAAATATGTATATTTGTGCGGTAAAAAGATTACTAACAATTCTAAATTTTTAAAAATTATGAAGAAGGTATTTGCATTTGCAGCTATGTTTGCTGCTGTAGCAATGGTAGCATGTGGCGGCCAGCAGAAGGCTGCTGAGGAGCAGACTGAGGAGGCTCAGGCAATGGAGTGCTGCGACGAGTGCGACGGCGACTGCGACGAGTGCGACGGCGAGTGCTGCGAGGCTGTTCTTGAGGCTGCTGAGGCTATTGATGAGGCTGATCTCGCTGAGGCCGTTGAGTATGCAGAGGCTGCTATTGAGGCTGCTGAGGAGTTGGATTTCGAGTAATTACTCTACAACATCTCACAAAAATGTAGTGTCCACATTGTGGGCACTATTTTTTTTGTACCTACCATTTTGCACATCCCACAATTTTTCCTACATTTGCCTAATTAACTTTTTAAACCTAAGAGTATGAAGAGGATAGCATCGGTTGTGGCGGCCATTGTGTTGTTGATGGGCTGCGCGACAATAGAGAGTAAATCGGGTGGCGAGAGCCTAAAATCTCCCGACGGACGCACCGAGGTGACATTCGAGGTTAACGAAAAGGGCGAGGCGCTATACAGCGTGACCTTCGCCAGCGAGGAGATTATAGCACCCTCGAAGCTCAGCATCGCAACATCGTGCGGCGAGTTCGACGAGGGCCTTGAGGTGGTGGAGACCCAGCGTAGCACCTTCAGCGAGGTGTGGGAGCCCGTATGGGGTCAGTATGCCGAGATTGCGAACCACTACAACGAGTTGGTTGTAACGCTACAGAATAGCGATGGAGAGAGCATCGACATCACCCTTCGTGCCTTCGACGATGGCGTGGCACTACGCTACACACTCCATGGCGAGGGTGAGTGCGACATCTACGGCGAGGCTACCGAGTTCCGCATGGCCTCGGACTGCATGGCACACTGGATGGCGGGCAGCGACGACGATGCTGAGTTTAATTATATGCACACACCGCTGTCGGGCATCACCCCTGAGACCATGCAGCAATCGGCGGGTCGTGTGAAGGATATTTTAGAGTGTGGCGTGGCTACACCCGTGGCCATGAAGAGCCCCGCGGGCAACTACATCGCGCTACATGAGGCGGCGCTATGGTCATACCCAGGCATGGCCCTCGCCTTCGATGCCGAAGAGCGCACATTTACCACGGAACTATCTGGCAACGACGATGTTAAGAGCCACGTGGAGCTACCCTTCTCTACACCCTGGCGCACCATAATCGTAGGCGACAGAGTGGGCACACTGGTAGAGTCATCGATGGTACTCAACCTCAACGAGCCCTGCAAGTTGGAGGATACATCGTGGATTAAACCCATGAAGTATGTCGGCGTATGGTGGGAGATGCACCTCAAGGTCTCAATATGGGATATGGAGGGCAAGTACCCCCACTCTGCGACAACCGAGAATGTCAAGAAGTATATAGACTTTGCTGCGGAGAATGGCTTTGGCGGTGTGCTCGTCGAGGGCTGGAACGTAGGCTGGGGCTGGGGTGAGCGCTTCGACTATTCGCGCCCATACCCCGACTTCGACATCGAGGATATTTGCCGCTATGCCGAGGCACGTGGCGTGGAGCTTATAGGCCACCACGAGACATATGCCAACGTCAGCAACTACGACCTACAGATGGAGGATGCCTACACCTTCTACGAGGCTCTCGGCGTGAACAACGTCAAGACGGGATATGTGGGCAGCATCGAGGGACTCAACCACTACGACCGCGAGATGGTAGACCACTACAACCGCACCGTGGTGGATGGCGCACGCCACAAGCTATGTATCGACATCCACGAGCCTATACACTCTACGGGCATCTGCCGCACCTACCCCAACCTTATGTCGGCCGAGGGCATGCGCGGCCAGGAGTGGCACGCATGGAATGCCGGCAACTGCATAGACCACAACCCCACACTGCCCTTCACACGTAACGTAGCCGGAGCCATGGACTTCACGCCAGGCATCTTCGACCTCCGCTACCATAATACTATTAACAAGGCTGCGGCTACGGCCGACGGCTCGGTAAACACCGAGTATGACTACACCTTCTTTGTGAACTCTACGCTTGCACACCAGTTGGCACAATATGTTGTCTTCTATAGCCCCATACAGATGGCTGCCGACCTCCCCGAGAACTACCGCGAGCACGACGATGCCCTACAATTCATCCGCGATGTCCCTGTGGACTGGGCAACGACGAAGTGCTTGGATGGCGAGATTGGCGACTATGTCGTCACCGCACGCAAGGATAAGTATAGCGACGACTGGTACGTGGGTGGCATCACCGATGGCGAGCGCCGCGAGGTGAGCCTGTCGCTCGACTTCCTCGACGCCGACCGCACCTACCGTGCAACCCTCTACCGCGATGGCAACAACGCCAGCTGGGATACCAACCCTACAGACTATATTATTGAGCAGGCAGACGTTACATCCGCTGACACACTAAATATAGTCATGGCCCCCGGCGGCGGCTTCGCTATAAGTTTGAAGGCAGAGTAAGTAACACCACACTCTGAATGTCATGCTGAGCGGAGCGAAGCATCTCCTCAATGACAATACGCTATGTACGTTGTCGCTTGTCGACTGCGAGGAGAGTCCCACAGTCGCTTTGCTCCTGCAAATATAGAATGACGTAGTCGGTACAAGTCTTATGTGTATAATCCCGAAATAAAACGGGTCTGTCCACTTTATTGTTGGACAGACCCGTTTTTGTAAGAAGTTGTATAACATGTTAGACAACTTCATTCTATTACTAAATAGAGATGTTACTATTTGTACACAATCTCCGTAGTCTCGGGGATGTAACTATTATTTCTATTGTTGTTAATCCAACCGATTGTCTGACCCTCGGCCATATATAGCGTTGTAAGATTGTCATTAGGACTACAGTCGAGACTTGTTATCAATGGGCAGCAGCTCACGTCAAGTCTCTCAATCAGTGTCGAATAACATTTGAGCGTTGTCAACAATGGGTTGTTGCTCAAATCGAGCTTCTCAATAGGCATAGAGTAGCAGTCAAGGGTTTCGAGCACTACGCAGTCGCTGACGTCTAACACAGAGAGTTTGCTATTGCCGTAGCAGGTAAGTCCTGTGATAGCAGGACAGAACTTGAGGTTAAGCTCGGTAAGCATCTTATTGTTATAACATTTGAGCGTTGTTAGTGCTGGGCAATCCTTCAAGTTAAGTTCTGCCATGTTATCGTTGCTGCTGATTGTTGCACTTGTCAAGTTCTTAAGTCCCGACAAGTCGAGATTACTCAAACCACGGCAACCGGTGATGGTTACACTCTCAAGATTCGCCAAATGCCACAACTGCAGTTCGGGCATATTAGGCTGATACTCGAGTACAAGTGATTGAAGTTTTGTCTGATTGCTCAAGTCAAGCGCCTGCATAGTAGTTGTATGAGCGTCGGGTGAAATCTTCAAGTATGTAAGATTTGGGCATGCCGTAACATCTACATAACCCCCACACTCAGTCAAAGTGAGCGACTCAAGTAGCGGTGCTATAACTATAAGGTCGTCATGCTCATTACTGGGGTTATACATGCCACTACCATCAAGTAGTGGATCAAGTTCCTTAAGCACAGGATTATATCCCAAATTAATATACTTACAATTTTTAGCTAAAAGTTTCACATCTGTCACCTTCAAGTTGTTTGAGAGATCAAGGCCCGTGATACCACAATGAGTAAGTTTAACGCTTGTAAGTTCAGAGTTGTAAGAGAAGTCTATCTTCTTGATATTTGGGTTACTACTTCCATAGAACTCAAAACTCTTCAAATTTGAATTTTTGGTTATATCAATGTTGTAAACATTCTTGGCATCCAATTTGATGGTCTCTACAGATGGTATAGACGAGAAGTCAATATCAGTACCCGAATAACTACTTACATATACACTTTTGATGTTGGGTGTATCAAAAATAATATTCTTGAAATAATCGTCGCCGATATTTGATACTTCAAAAGACTCAATCTCCAAACCGCTAATTGCAAAGTCATAGTCAGTAGAATTGTATGTTTGCACCTTAACACTCTTAAGTCGTGGCACAGAGCCTAAATTCAATATCTGCAAGGGGTTGCGGTCGAAGTTGTACTCATGAAGCTTCATACAAGCCTGAAGATCCAAAGAGCGCAGCTGGTTGTATGAGCAATTAAACTTACGGAGTTCTACACTCTTGCTCAAGTCAAGCTCATAGATGGCGTTGTTGTTCATTGTGAGAACCTCGAGCTTTGGAGACTTTGTAATGTCGAGCTCGGTGATAGAGTTGGTGCTACAGTTGAGTTCATAAAGCTCGGGACAGCCCGAAATATTGAGCATCGTAAACTTACTATTGCTGCAATTTAGCGTTGTCAAGCTACGGTGATTCTCAAGGATAAGGGTGTTGTTGGCGAGAGAGCCAAGCGACGAACAGTCGATTGTCTCGAGCTTATTGTTAGCCGATAGATCGACAGCCGAAACCTTTGAACCTGAGCAGTTAAAGCTCTTCAAAAGAGGATTGCGACTAAGGTCGATAGTTGCAATTGACGAGCGCGATATGTTGAGCGACTCGAGAAGCGCAAATGTCGAGGTATCGAGTGACGTAACTTTGCTATTATTGCTGATGTTGAGGTGCTTGAGGTTCACACAGTACTCCAAGCCACTGAGGTCGGCGACAGTGGAGGGAACAGTGATGTTTACAGCCTCAAGAGCCTCGAGACGAGTAACAACACCATCCTTATTGATATCGAAGTTTGAAACCATATAGCTGTTGAATGTCTCGTGGAAGAGGATGACCTCCTCGTAGTAGACCTCGTCGGAGTTCTGCGAAATGTAGATAGTCTCTACAATATGGTTGTTAGAGACGTCTACAATGTAGATGAAGCCGTGGCGGTAGATGCCAGTATTCTCTGTTGCATAGAGCGTTAGAGACTCCTCACGAAGTGTTGAACGCGTATCAGCGATGCTAAGCCACTCCTGGATGTTGGGGTCGATCTCAACGCGATAGCTGATGTTGGTCTGGATGTCGATTTGAAGCTCGCCACCCTCCTTGGGGAAGTTGAACGCCTCGCCATTGGTAACATAGAGAATGCCACTCTCGATATCTTCGCTACCATCATAATCGAAGTGTATAGCCTTCATGATAACCTTGCTGCGACCATCGCTAACGATAACGGCAACGGTGGCATACTCAAGGATTGCCTTGGGCATCTCAACAACGATATCGCCCGTAGCAACGCCATCATAGATTCTGTAGTTGCTTACATATGCACGCAAGTTATTCGATGGGATAACCTCGATAACGGTATCGAGAGTAGCGCCAGTGATGGTAAAACCGATATGATAGGTCATGCCTGTAGAGTACTCAAAGCGGTCGGTCTCAAGCTCCAAGCTGAATGGTTTATCCTTAAGCACGCGAATGACCGTGCCATCAACAAGCGTAAAGACAACCTCCTCTTCATCCTCGGTTATATCCTCGAAGAACTCACAGTAGTTCTTGCCATCTTTGCCATCCTCGCCTTTGGCCTTGCCAAGTTCATGCCATGTGCTGCCATCGTCGTAAGAGATATACCAGTAGTCGTTCTCGATTTTGAGCAATGGGGTGATGCCATCATTGCCATCGTTGCCATCGTTGCCGTTAGCTCCATCCTCACCATTCTTACCATCCTCACCATTAGCACCGTCGGCACCATCCTTGCCATCCTCGCCATCTGCACCATCTGCACCATCTGCACCATCAATGCCTACAGCCTTAATTTTGTTGCCCTGCTCGTCGGTGAGCCACTCGCCATCAAGAGTCCAATAGTAGATGCCGTCAACGTCCTGACGTACGCCAACAATGGGGGTGTAACCATCCTTGCCATCAGCTCCATCCTTGCCATCTGCACCATCTTTACCATCTGCACCATCCTTGCCGTGGTAGATAGTGATGGGGGCTGACTTGGTAAATGTGATGGTGTAGCCGATAGTCTCGCCATCTACCTCGATAGGGGTTACACTCGTAATGTAATCGTTATTTTGCACAGCCTCCAGAATGGTCTGCATGGCAGAGATGTTGTTATTCATCTCCTTGCAGAGCTGCTCAAGTTTACTAATTCTATTTTCGTGGTCATTGACCCTCTCCCAGATATTGGTGTCATCGTAGGCACATGACCATAGTCCCATGAACGAGACTAATAGCGTTAAAGTTAATAATCTTCTCATATTAGTTTGTGTTTTGTCGTTGTGTAAACGTAGTCGTGTCAATATTATAGAGTATAGCTCGATAGCCACGTTGAGTTATTTTTGTTATGCTAACACCCTAACTTTAGAAGTGTATCTATATTTTCATCTTTCAATAATTGATTAAGCTCCTCATAGTGGGCTTTGATTTCGCGCTCACCCCAATTGTAATTATTATCCTTAGTCGTCTTATATATAATCTGTCTATTTGCGCCCATCTTGCCATCTTTCGACATCTCCACCTTCTCCTTCACATCTCTATCACTAAGGCGAGAGTTGGCATTTTTGCTAATCATAAAGAGGTTACCGAGGCAATCTACAATACCTTCCAACTTTTTCTCCTCTGCCTTTTTACGCGCCAAGTGGTGCTCAACAGAGTTATAATAACGGAACTCGAAGTTTTCAATTCTGCGTGGATCTCTCTTTCCCTCTAATGAGGGCTTCACTATATACTCAACCCAATAGAGGTAATCTATAAAATTAAGCAGAAAATGCGGCGTATTCACACCCATATTCAGACACTTATATTTCTGACCATCCTGCAGCCCTATCTCTTCATCGAAATTTAGTTTTAGTTTCAACTCGTCAAAATGATTCTTCATATGTTTGTGGAGGCATTTGAGTATGCTCTCCGCCTTAATCTCATGGAGTGCGCAGTCTTGCTTATCGAGATGCTCAAGGAGATTCTGCAGCCAATTTTTGTAGATACGCTGACGGAATGTCGCCTGCAACATCGATTGCGCCATAATGACGTGCGACTGCTGCGGAGTGTCACCATACGTATTACTATCATACTTGACTGAAACCTTGTCACTATATACACCTTTATTAGGTTTATTCAATACCCACTTAAACTCCTCATCATCTTGCACACCCTTTACTTTTATAACATATCTATCAAAGAGAGTTCTACACTTAAATAGCAATGCTATAAACCCTTTAACCATGTCTTTATTTGGCGTTTTGCCAAATAGTTCATCAGCACATAATAAAAGGAATTTCTCGTTAAGTTTGACTTCTTGTTTATGTGACTCCTTCTTTGCATATAGCATTAGCACGTGCATCAAGAAGTTGGGGAAGTCTATAATAGAGCTTATCTTATCGCTATTCTTGTATGCGTCATCGCGCTTTTCGTCCTTTTGAATCTTCTCCGCTTTAAGGATATCGTCAATCGTTGTTGGCTGCGTATCGCCACTCTCCACATCATTAGGATTCTCTCCACACTCTGTCAACCCATTAAAGCAGAATGTATTATACTCTTCGCCAAAGTATTTTGCTCTATCGGTAGCAACAAAGCACTGCTGGATAGGGGTGTCGATATTGGAGCACGCCGTCCAGATAAGGTCAAACTCTGCGTGATACTTTTCGTCCAAGACATTCATCAATCGCGCCTTTAGAATCTCATGCTTTTGCAGCTGCTCGCCACGATTGTTCATTATCTCGAAGTATGATGCAACGTCCGTATCTTCGGGTATTTCAACCCTGACAAGTATCACTTTATGTTCGAGATAATCTTTGATTTCGCACAACTTCTCAAACCCATTTTCTTTTTCAGCGCCACCTACATCAATCTTAGCTTTTTTGATGATATCTATCGCCTCACGCAGATAGTAGGTCTGTGACGTTTGAGATATTTCAACCCCTGCATAAAACTCCTCGAAGAATCTCTCAACCTCGGGGCGAGACTCATAGGTTAGCACAGGCTTAGTGCTAATGCCAAGCATCTTTGTAAGCAACGACAAGGTGGTAAGACGCTGCTGACCATCGATAACCTCGTAGTCACCATTACGACGCTTCAAGACAACCAAACTACCGATATAATAGTATTGATCCGTCTTTGAGTTCCACGCCTCATATATATCTTGGAAAAGCGCCTCGATCTGGTCCTCACCCCAAGCGTAGTTACGCTGATATAGCGGAATGACATATCTACTGTTAGCATCGAATATCTCAGCGATACTCTTTTCTAAATTCTCAGATGATTTCTCTAAATTTTCAATTGCCATAATGCTAACTATTTATTTTCAGACGTAAATCCCAATAACTTTTTAATATCATCAATATTCTTGATGTCTTTATGTGATGGTTTAGCAATCAATACCTTAGCCTCCTTAAACCTATCCTCCCACATATTCTCCAACGCTATTAGGTCCGCCAAGTTTTGAGCTTGATTGATTTTCGCAATGATAGGTATTGGTAACTTAGCGACACTATCACTACGCACCTGGCTCGAAACCACTCGCTCGACATAGATGAGCTTGTATAGCACCTCATAATATCTATTCAAGCCACTCTCGCCAAACCTATCAAATAGTAGCATTACCACAGTCTTGTATGCCTCGAGCAGATATTTGTCGCCAGAACGATTCGCATAGCCCTTAGGCTTAAAGCATAACTCCTCCTTACACTCCTTTAACTCCGCACCATAGTTAAGGCAATATTTATAGAAGAATGCCTTAAACTCCTTCAATTGGAAGCCCTTGAGTTGGATGAAAAGTTGCTTGTAAATCTCTACATATGTCTCCACATAGTCGAAGAAAGATTTACCGTTGACAATCTGCTGCGTGATGCTGACAAATGGATCAATATTCTCACCATCACCATAGTTGAAGCGCGGCTGCGTTGCTATTGTTCCGGCCAAAATGTTCCTATAGAACTTCTCTGTTAGGTATTGCAATAGAGAAGGGTTCTGGAAAGGAAAGCAAATATTATGATTCTTATCAATTGTAAAGCCCTTAAACTCTTCTATATCGGCCTTTGTAAGCTTCTGTGCCTCACACCCCTTCGACCATATGCGACCTCGATAGAGTTGCTCGTCGAATATCTGTTTTAGGACATCAATGTTTGGATCGCCATCAATCGTAGGTGTTGCATCGTACATTGTGGCAGCCTCCCAGCGCTTGTCGCACGCCACCTTCTGCTCATACGTGTCCTGCTCCATCGCCCTAATGTGGTAGGCCTTGAGAAGATTGTATGCCTCCAACTCCTTGCCTCGACCATTCTGAGAGTCGAACATCTGGAATGCCTCCGAGAGGTCGTCCACAACAATCACCACAAACTCGCAGTTATCTTTTATATAGCGCCAAAAATCATCTTTTAGAGCCGAATGCTCATCTATCCACTTTTTTATATAATTGAAGTTCTGGACAATGTTGTATCGCGAATCGTTGTGATTATACTTAAGTGTAGAGAGCAGGCTGTTAAACGAATCATCCCCAATGGCTTTTGCCAATAGGAGCAATGTGGTTATACGCTGCTGACCATCAACAATATCGAGCGTGCTCTCTTCGCTATTCTTGTATAGTATGACACTACCTATGCGATACCTCTCCTTTCCCGCACTTTTATTCACAAGAATATCCTCTAACAGCTGTCTGACATTCTTGTTATTCCATCGATAGGGTCGCTGGTAGGGGGGAATACTCAAACTCATTTCCCCATTCTTTACTATTAGGTTGTTGACCGATTCTATTGTTGCTTTGATTTGGCTCATAGCTATGGTTATTTATCCGCTTATGGAACAAAGTTAGTAATAATATATCTATAATCCAAATATCTACTTACCCACTTTTTAGGCAAGTTTGAGACATGCAGCTTTTCATTTTCTTACAATATGTTTTGTGGGCTACGCAACATTTTACTGAAAAATTTTGCAATTTTTGTTTTTTTTCTATACTTTTGCATCAATTGGAAAAAAGTGAACTTAAAATGCCGAAGGTTCGTGAAAAATACGAGCATCTGCGTAAGCCCGAATGGCTAAAGATTAGCCTAAGAAGTACGGCGGATAGTGCGGAGGTGGAGCAAATCGTCGAGGGACGTTGCCTGCATACCATATGCAGCAGCGGAATGTGTCCCAATAAGGCGGAGTGCTGGAGCCGTCGTACCGCTACCTTCATGATTTTGGGCGACATATGTACACGCAACTGTCGTTTCTGCGCAACGCAGACGGGACGACCGTTGCCACCCGATGAGGCAGAACCCGACAAGGTTGCCGAGAGCGTAAAGCTCATGGGCCTAAAGCATGTTGTGGTTACATCTGTAACACGTGACGACCTCGAAGATCATGGAGCACGCATCTGGGCGCGCACCGTCGAGGCTATTCGTCGTGATAATCCTAACGCAACTATAGAGCTCCTTATTTCCGATATGGATGCCCGCCCCGAGTTACTCGATGTGGTGTTGGCATCGCGTCCCGACATCGTGGGACACAATATCGAGACCGTTGAGCGACTAACTCCCGAGGTGCGTTCGCGCGCTAAGTATCGCACATCGTTGGCGACACTTAAGCACATCGCCGATAGCGGAGCAGTGGCAAAAAGCGGTATTATGGTCGGATTGGGCGAGAGCGAAGAGGAGGTGTTGACAACACTCAGAGACCTACGCGAAGTGGGCGTGAGCATCGTCACCCTCGGACAGTATCTTCGACCAACAAAGGAGCACTACCCCGTTAAGGCGTATATCACTCCCGAGAAGTTCGAAGAGTACCGACTTGCAGCTCTCGACATGGGCTTCAGCTATTGTGCCAGCGCACCCCTTGTGCGCTCGTCATACCTGGCTGATGCCGCATTAGATGCTGTGAAGAAGGTATGCAACACGAAGTAGAAATCAGAGATTTACAGACCATGTCGTATGGCGAGTGCTGGGATTTGCAGCGTTCGCTATTCGATGCTTTGTGCACTAAGAAGCTCAACAAGGAGTTCCAGGAGGACGAGCCTCGTGGCACCATCCTTATCGTTGAGCACCCCGCCGTCTACACCCTCGGAAAGAGTGGTCATGCCGAGAATATGCTCTGCTCGAAGGAGTACCTCGAGAGCCTCGGCGCGGAGTTCTATCACATTGACCGCGGCGGCGACATCACCTTCCATGGCCCAGGACAGCTTGTATGCTACCCAATTGTCGACCTCGACGCAATAGGTTTGGGCGTAAGACGTTACATTGAAGCCCTCGAGCAGACTATCATCGACCTCGCAGCCGAGTATGGCATCGAGGCTCACCGCTCGGAGGGAGCATCGGGTGTGTGGATCACCCGCCCCGGCAACCGCTTGGAGAAGCTTTGCGCCATTGGCGTGCGCGCATCTCATGGCGTAACTATGCACGGCTTGGCTATGAACGTCGCAACGGACCTCAACTGGTTCCATCTGATCAACCCATGTGGCTTTACCGATCGTGGCGTATGCTCACTCACGACGTTGACTGGCCGCGAGGTAACGATGGAGGAGGTTAAGCCCAAGTTTATCAATCACCTAACGAAAAATTTAAATGTTAAATATAAAAAATAGAAGTTATGCCCATAGAGAAAAGATGGGTTGTCAAGCCACAAGGCGATCGCGCTACGGTGGAGGCTTTATCAGCCGAGCTCGGCATGTCGCCTGTGTTGACCAACCTACTGGTTCAGAGGGGCATAGACACCATGGAGAAGGCCAAGAAGTTCTTCTCGCCATCGCTACGCGACTTGCACGATCCATTCCTAATGAAGGACATGGACAAGGCCGTGGAGCGCATCGAGAGGGCAGTGAAGGCTGGCGAAAAGGTAATGATTTACGGAGACTACGATGTCGACGGAACCACTGCCGTGGCGCTGGTCTACAAGTTCTTAAGCCAGATAGGACACAAAAATTTGTTGTTCTACATTCCTGACCGATATGTCGATGGTTACGGCATATCAATCCGAAGCATCGAGCATGCACTGCGCAAGGGTGTAACGCTTGTCATAGCTTTGGATTGCGGTATCAAAGCCGTTGAAAAGGTGGCCTATGCCAAAGAGCGTGGCGTAGATTTCATCATCTGCGACCACCACCTACCTGCCGAGGAGATTCCCCAGGCAGTGGCTGTATTGGATCCCAAACGCACAGACTGCAACTATCCTTTCGATGAGTTGTCGGGTTGTGGCGTTGGTTTTAAACTCGTCGAGGCCTATGCACGACGCAACAACATTCCATTCTCGCAGATCGAGCCCTTGTTGGATTTGTTGGTCGTAAGTATCGCCTCAGACATCGTGCCTCTTGTGGATGAAAACCGCATTTTGGCATACTACGGATTGCGTAAGCTCAACTCTACGCCGTCGAAGGGATTGCTCTCGATAATCAAGATTTGTGGTCTCGAGGGTCACAACATCACCATCGACGACATCGTCTTCAAGATTGGTCCACGCATCAATGCTGCGGGACGCATGCGTATGGATGAGGATGATGAGAATGCTGCACCTTCGGGTGGTCATGCTGCTGTGAGCCTTCTTATCGAGGGTAACGAGCAGGAGGCTGCGAAGTTTGGCGAGGTTATCGACTCGTTCAATCAGGATCGTAAGTCTATCGACCGCAACGTTACGCAGGAGGCGCACGACTATGTGGAGTCTCATCCCGAGCTTAAGGCTCTCAAGAGCACTGTCATCTACAATCCTAAGTGGATGAAGGGCATCGTAGGCATCGTGGCATCGCGCCTTATC
The DNA here is from genome assembly GCA_017558115.1 of Alistipes sp. Lineage (GTDB taxonomy): Bacteria > Bacteroidota > Bacteroidia > Bacteroidales > Rikenellaceae > Alistipes. The sequence goes on along the minus strand of JAFYWG010000061.1, from coordinate 51,681 downwards.
GAGACCTACTATCGTCCTACGGTTGTGCTCACAAAGTCTAACGGCTTCGTTACAGGCTCTGCACGCTCGGTTGCGGGCTTCGACCTATACCAAGCTGTTGAGTCGTGCTCCGACTTGTTGGAGAACTTCGGTGGACATATGTACGCTGCGGGTCTCACGATGAAGGAGGAGAATGTTGAGGCCTTCACCAAGCGCTTCAACGACTATGTGGAAGAGAATATCGACCCCAACATCCTTGTTCCCCAGGTGGACATCGATAGCGAGTTGTTGTTCTCGGACATTACGGATCAGTTCCAGCGTCATCTGAACAATTTCCAGCCCTTTGGTCCTGGAAATGGCGCTCCAGTCTTTATGACTACAGGTGCAAGCAACCGCGGTGATGCGAAGCTTGTGGGCGTTGAGTGCGACCACTTGCGCATGGACTTGATGCAGCGTCAGAAGCCACATACGACAATCCCCGCTATCGCCTTCCAGCAGCCCACACACTACGAGTGGGTACGCGGTGGTAAGCCCATCTCGGTGTGCTACCAGATTGTCGAGAACCACTATCGTGGCACAGTAAGCAAGCAGCTTCGCGTTAAGGATATCAAGCCCGAGCGATAGAGTTGCAACAAAAAGAGTCCCGCCAATTTGGTGGGACTCTACTATAATATATAAGGTATAACCATTATCTGTGGAAGAGTTGTTCGCGCTCCATGCGCTTTAGTTTGCGCACCTGGATAAAGAGGAGCGTGGCGGCTACAAGCACCGATGCCGAGTCGGCAATAGGCATCGACATCCACGCACCCACAGCACCAAACTGGGGAGTAAGCGTGAGCAACAGCGGCAACAGGAACAACAACTGTCGCGACGCTGAAAGAAGCATTGCCATGGGGGCACGACCGATATACTGGAAGAAGCCACCCGCAACAATCTGGAAGCCCACCAAGGGGAACATAATCATCGCGATGCTCAAACCCTGCTCCACAACCCTAATCATAGCCTGGTCGGCAGCGCTATTGCCACCCTCAACAAAGAGTGCCGCAACATACTCTGGGAAGAGCATACCGATGGCAAAGGCGAAGGTAGTGACGCACGTAGCGCAGATTATAGTATACTTCAACGTCTTTAGTACACGGCCATACTGCTTTGCGCCATAGTTGTAGCCCACGATAGGCTGCATACCCTGGTTAAAGCCGTTGGCAACCATGATAAAGAGCAGAATCACACGGTTCATAACGCCGTAGGCTCCCACATAGATATCACCCACGCCACCCTCAATAGGGGCTGACGCTTGTATCACATCGTCGACACCCATACCACCATACTCCAAGAGCGCCGTGTTCATGAAGCGCGCAACGAGCGAGGCACACACGTTAAGGATGAAGGGTGCCATGCCGATAGAGATGATGTTGATGACGATGCTACGCTTGAAGCGGAAGCTCTCGCGCCTGAAGCGCAAGAAGCTCTTCTTCGAGGTGTAGTGGTGTATCTGGATAAGCAGACAGATGACCTGCGAGATGACCGTAGCGATAGCCGAGCCTCGCACACCCCAGCCGAAGCCGAAGATAAACAAGGGGTTCAAAATGGTACATATCACCATCGAGAGTATCATGATGAACATCGCCTTGCGGGGGTATCCCGAGGCACGAAGCTGCTCATTGAGGCCGAGGTATAGGTGTGTGACGATGTTACCAAACATAATCACACGCATAAACTCGCGCGCATAGTGTAGTGTCTCTTCGCCCGCCTGACCGCCTGAGAAGAAGACGAGGATGGGGTCGAGGAAGATGAGGAATATGAGCATGATAGATATACCAAGCACCATATTTAGCAATACGGCATTTCCGAGAATCTGCTCTGCGGCGCGCTTATTTCCCTCACCCAAACGTATAGATATGCGGGCTGCAGCACCCACACCCACCATCGCACCAAAGGCAGCAGCGATGTTCATGATGGGCAGCGTGATGGCCATACCCGAGATTGCGTAGCCACCCACGCCATGACCGATAAAGATACTATCGATGATGTGGTAGAGCGACGACGATGCCATGGCGATGATTGCCGGAATGGCATATCGCGCCAAGAGCTTACCGAGCGAGTCGGTACCGAGTGAAACGGTATTGTTCTGTACTGATGACATTTTTCTCTATTTATATGTGGCTACTGATACGACCACACTATTTTCTATTATCTGAGCCTCGACTACGATGTCTGCCCTCTCGCGCACCGAAGCATTGAGCTGCATACGCTCGGCATCGAAGGCCGTGATGCGTATATCTTCGGTTAGATCCACCTCGCGCTGGCCATAGAGCTTATATACCGCCTCCTTGGCTGTCCACACCACTGCGGGCCACTCCTCCATCTCGGAAAGCGCCTCCTCCGCGGGGCTCATATAGCGCGACTTCACCCGGTCGTAGTTACGATCCAAAGACTCTACATCTACACCCACAGGCTCATCCGCAAAGGCCACAGCAACCCTCTCACCACCATGAGCCACACTGATATGCGTATTTGGTGTGTCGACCACAGGTGCTCCCACCTCGTTGTACTCTATCAATACGTTGCGACCCAACTCACTGCGCACCACACGTCGCCATGCGAGGTGCTCGCGGCGGCGTCTGTCGTTCTGAAAGCGCGAGGCCGAGGCCACGTCGCTCGCCATGATGAGCGCATCGCAACAGAGATATATGGGAGGTATAGCCTCTACTATAAGTTTAACCATTTATATCCACCTTAATCTTATCCACGCGGCGGCCATCCATCGTTGCGATGAAGAACTTCACGCCATGTGCCTCAAGCTCATCGCCACGACGCGGTAGGTCGCGCTTAAGTTCCATCATTAGACCCGCCAACGTCTCGGCATGACCCTCAACATCCTGGAAGCTATCCTCGTCGAAGCCTATTACGCGCAAGAACTCGCCGATATGAATCTTGGCATCGAAGATGTAGCTCCTCTCGCCAATCTTCTCATAGAGCTTATCCTCATCCTCATCGCTTTCGTCCGTAATCTCACCCACAACCTCCTCGAGGATATCCTCCAACGAAATAAGACCCTGCGTTGCGCCATACTCATCTACCACGATGGCGATATGAATCTTATTCTTCTGGAACTCCTTCAAGAGGTCGTCAATCATCATGTGCTCAGGCACAAAGTAGGGCTTACGCAGGAGCTTCTGCCACTCGAAGGTTGTAGCCTCTGCGATGTAGGGGAGTAGGTCCTTGACGTAGAGTATGCCACGCACATCGTCGAGGTCGTCACCATAGACGGGGATGCGCGAGTAGCCCTGCTCCACAATCACCTTACGCACCTCGTCATAGTCCGAGTCGTACTCCAAGCCCGTGATGTCTACTCTCGAGTGCATAATCTCCACCACCTCTGTCTGTCCGAAGTTTACAATACCCGAGAGCATCTTCTGCTGCTCAACGGAGCCCGTCTCCGTTAGGTCTACAGCATCGGCAAGCTCCTCAATCGATATTTCGGCATTCTTCGTAGCGAGGCGACTCACACGGCTCGAGGTGCGGATAAGGATAAATGCCAAGGGGTACACCGCCCAGCGCAAGAGCTTAAGCGGTCCAGAGAGCATCTGCGACACCCTCACGGGGTTTGCCTGCGACACCACCTTGGGCAATATCTCGCCAAAGAGCAGAAGCACAAAGGTGATGACTATGGTGTTGAATATAAACTGCCAGATGCCGTCGAAGGTAAATATCTCGTTCACAAGCAGCGTGGCCATGATAACGAGACAGATGTTGACCATGTTATTGGTCACAAGTATTGTTGCCAACAGTCGGTCGGGATTCGAGAGCAGGTCGAGCACGCGACGTGAGGTCACCGTATTCTTCGACTCCAACTCATCGATATCGCTATGCGTAAGCGAGAAGAATGCCACCTCCGAACCTGATGCCATTGCCGAAAAGAGAATAAGCACCAAGGCAATGATGGCGTACAACACCACATTGCCAAGGTCTATATTGCTATTTAGTGCTATGGCCGCCACCTCCGTAGCGCTCGTCGCCGCGGCCTCAACGCCCGATGGCGCCGTGGTAACCACAAGCGAGTCCGCCTCGATGGAGAGTGTGTCGGCAGTTGTCAGAATGTTAAACATTACGACTTTCGTATTACTTAGAACTGAAGCTCACCAAAGCCACCCTCAGATGCGGGGCGCTCCTCGCGCGCTACGCTCTGCTGCTGGTAGTTTACTCTCTGCTGTGAGTCGCTCTCCACCTCAAACTGCGAGCGGAGACGCACATATGCTGGCTCACGCTTCTGGAGGCCCACCTGACGATATCTATCCTGCTGAGGTGTGATGATAACCTCGCGGCGAGGCTCGGGGGTGATAGGCTTCTGTGGCTCATTGACAACCGGCTGCGGCTCCACAACGCCACCCTGCTGGGTGTCGAAAGGTGTTACAGGCTCAACATATGTAGTCTCGATGTTGATATCCTCGCCATCAGCAAAGCGCGTAGCAACGATGACCATCTCGAGTTCGTCCTCACCCAACGAGGGCTTCTGGCAAGCACCCCAGATGATATCGGCAGCGTGGATGTTACCATCCTCATCCTTGTAGCTTGCATGCTTCTGGATGCACTCCAAAGCGATGGTGATGTCGTCCTGAGTAATGTTATCAATGTCGCGCACGGCGAAGTTAATCAAGATCTCCTTAGCGCCATTGATGTTGTTGTCGTCGAGGAGCGAAGAGTTAAGAGCACCCTCGGCAACCTCCAAGGCGCGGTTCTCACCCGTAGCCTTAACCATAGACATATGTGTGCGGCCGCTTTTGCGCATGACCTTCTCGACATCAGCAAAGTCGACACGTACCAAGGCCACCTCAACGGTGATAATCTCCGCAATACCCTTAGTCGCCATGCTCAACACATCATCGGCCTTGCCGAAGGCCTCCTTAAGTGGCAACTTACCATAGAGCATACGCAAGCGCTCGTTGTCGATAACGAGTGTTGAGTCCACCCATTGCTTAAGCTCGCTGACACCCTCCACAGCGCTATTGTAGCGACTAGGACCCTCCATGCGGAAGGGCATTGTAACTACAGCCACGGTGAGGATGTTCAGTTCGTGTGCGAGCTTTGCGATGACGGGCGAAGCACCAGTACCGGTACCACCACCCATACCTGCTGCGATGAAGAGCATCTTCACACCCGAGGTCTCGAGCAAGCTACGAAGCTGCTCCTCACTCTCTGTTGCGAGCTCCTTACCACGCTTAGGGTCGTTACCCGCACCAAGACCGGGACCCATCTGCACCTTGTTCTTGACATCGCAGTTGCTCAAAGCCTTGGCATCGGTGTTACATACCACGAAGTTTACACCCGTAATACCCATCTTGTACATGTGGTTTACGGCATTGCCACCCGCACCACCAACACCAATAACCATGATGTTAGACTCAGAGTCGAGCTCGAAGTTCGATATATTGTCGCCGGCGATAGCCTTAACCAAGTCGTCGGTCATATTTCCATTCATATTCTCCATATCTTTGTTTCTCCTTTTTTACCAATCCTCTTTATCATCCTCCTTGCCTACGAACGCACTACCCAGCTTGTTCATCTTCTGCTGAACACGCTCCATAAAACTGAGCTTCTTGGGCTTCTCACCAGTACCTGGATCAAATGGGTCCTGATAATCTATTGGTTCTGGTTTAGGCTTAGGTGCTGTGGCGGGTTTCGACTCTGGCTCGGGTGTGGACTCAGGCTCGGGCTCCACAACCTTGGCGGGCTCAGCCTTGGGCGCTACAACACGAACTGCGGGACGCTCGGGTTTCTCCTCAACTACAGGGGCCATAACGCGCGTACCTACAGCAACAGAACATGTGCCACGCTCTGCACCAAAGCGCAAGAGCGACGCCACGGTAGCGTATGCCGTAGTGGTGATAACATCGGTCAAATTCTCAGTAAAGCCATACTCGGGATATACAGCACGCACCTCGTCAATGCCGAGCTCACGTGCAAAGAGTGTCTCGATGTTCTGCATCTCGGCGCCACCACCCGTGATTAGAAGGATGGGCGAGAAGCGTGTGCCACAACCCGCCTCCTTAATCTCGCGACGTACCCACTCGGCAATCTCCTTGAGGCGCGCCTCGATAATAGTTGCGAGGTTGCGACGAAGGATACTCTTAGGCACACCACGGCGCACAGGGAAGACAATCTTATCGTCGGTAGCCAAGTCGGTGAGGGCCGAGCCATAGCGACGCTTGAGGTTTTCGACATAGTTTGCGGGGATGCCATATGCACGGATGTCGTTGTTGATGGCATCAGCACCGATAGGAATAGATGCTATGTGGCGCACCTTGCCACGCAAGAGCACCGACACATCCGTAACGCCGCCACCGAGGTCTACAATCACTGCACCCTCCTCGATATCCTCATCCGTAGCTACAGAGAGGTGCGAGATAAGGGCGTTGGGCACAAACTCCTTGACCTTGATGCCCTGTCTCATGAGACACTGGTTGAGGCGGTCGCGCATAGCACGGTCACCAAGTATAAAGTTGTAGGTTGCCTTAAGCATATGGCCATAAGCACCTACGGGTATATCTACAACTTTATCGTCGATGGTGTAGCGAATAGCCTCCATCGATAGGATCTCCTCACGGTCGTCGGGGAGCTTAACGCTACGCATACGGCGGTCGAGGTCGTCGAGGTCACGCTCGGTAACCTGGTTGCTGCCATCATCCTGCACATAGACATAGTCTGTGACCTGCACACAGCGCACAAAGTCACCCGAGAGACCTGCGTATGCCTCCGTAATCTTGATGTTTAGCTCCTGCTCTATACGCTCCTTAGCCGCCTTTACTGCACGACCTGCAGTCTCGCTATTCTCCACACGGCCTGCATCGATGCCCTCGATAGGCTCCGATACTATGCCCTGAATATTTACGCGGCCGTCATCCTCAATCGCACCTACGGCGATAACTACGTTAGATGAGCCCACGTCAATGGCTACAATCTGTCTCTCTTTCATCTTCTATGTTGTTTTTATTTATATTTCCATTGTGTGTTAGCGGCATACCACCTGTCCGCTGTAGCGGAGGCTGATGCTGCTATATTTATTCCAACCTACATTGTCGAGACCCTTGGTGTAGAATCTATATAGGTTCGATAGCTTTGTGTCGTAGCCACTCGGCGCACCAAGGTCCACGACAAAGGTTCCTGAGCGGGGCACAAAGCGCAACTCCATGCGCTTGCCGTTACCTCCAGCCAGCATTATCTGCACAACCTCTGCGCTCCAGAATTTGTTGTTGTCGACGTGCTTCAAGAAGCCGAGCAAGGCATCGAAGTCCTCACCCGCAGCCCTCACGCTGCTCTGCTTCTGTCGCGCCACATCCTGCTCCATGGCAAGAGCCTCAATCTGAGCCTCGAGCTTACGCTTTGTTGCTGTATGTCGCTCGCGCGCCACAACCTTACGGCTCTCCAAGTCGCCAAGCAAGACCTTGTACTCGCTATCGGACATGAATATGCCCTTACGCACGCTCTCGCTAAGTGCCTCGCGGAGCACCTTGTCGTTGTCGTCAAGCTGACGATAGATTGGAAGTTTATCATCCTCCAAACTCTTGATAAGCTTGTCGAGCACAGCTATAGAGTCGGCAACCACACTCTTCGCATAGCCCGAATATCCTGGGCGGAAGAGGGGGCGATAAGTTCCAGTTATCACGGGCACAGCCGCTGTGCGGTCGGCTACCGTGGGAAGCAGAAAGCCATCCTCGGTGATGTAGAGGTCGTAGCCATCGGCACGCAAGCGCGCAATGGGCTCACGCAACACCACATCGAGCATAGCATTGCCCTCGTAGTCCACATAGGCATTGGCCTTAGCAACGGCATTGTGCTCTGCAGCGCGGTGCTCTATAGTCGCGAGGTCCACATTCTCGAGCGTGGTATTGGGCTTCAGTAGCTCTGCATCCCTTATCCAGCGCTCTATGCTCTCCTTGTCGGCCAAGGGGCTCGAGGCACCCTCGGTGATTGTCACCTTAAGGCTCTGGATGGGCTGCGTAGCGCGGTGCTTGCGGTTGAGCACTTCGGCACATACAACAACCGAGATGAAGACTACGAACAATATGCCATAGCCTGCATAACCCAATAGCTTATGTGTCCAACCCTTCTGCATCCTACAACTTGCTCTTAAGTGCCTTGTATATATCCTCACATACGGCGTCGATATTACCCGCGCCGAATGTCACTACCACATCTGTTTCCATGTCGCGAAGTCGCTCGGCGAGTGCCTCACGCTCCACAAGCTGCCACTCCACCCTCAAATTGCGACCAATCATCTCAGAGCATACACCCTCGATGGGCAACTCTCGCGCAGGATAGATGGGCACCATGATAACCTCGTCGCACAACGTCAACACCTCCGAAAACTCCGCAGCGAAATCACGCGTGCGTGTGTAGAGGTGGGGCTGGAAGATAGCCAACAACCTACGACCAGGGAAGATGCCACGCAACGACTCTATGGTAGCGCGCAACTCCTCGGGGTGGTGGGCATAGTCGTCGATATATACCAACTCTGGGGTGTTGAGGTATACCTCCATGCGGCGCTTTACGCCCTCGAAACTTGCGAGAGCCGCCTTCACTGCCTCCTTATCGAACTCCTTACCCTCTATCTTTGCGGCACACCACAACATAGCCACCGCAGCCACCGAGTTCTCGATGTGTACCTTGCCCAAGATGCCGAGCGTGCAACCCTCGATGCGACCATCCGGTAAGACGATGTCGTAGCGATAGTGACCGCCCTCGATAAGCGATATATTCTCTGCGTGGAAATCGCCACCATTGTCGCACGAATAGCGATAGAGCGCTCGTGTAGCGGTGTCGAACTTAAGTTCTACGCCCTGCTTAAGGATAAGTGCGCCACCCCCCTTTATCTGCGATGCAAACTCCTCGAAGGCCTCGGTAACAGCCTCCGCAGTGCCGTAGATGTCGAGGTGATCGGCATCGGCAGCCGTGATAACGGCAACGTTGGGATGCAGGCGCAAGAAGGAGCGGTCATACTCGTCGGCCTCAACTACCAAACGCTTACCCTCGCCAAGCGAGAGGTTGGAGTTGAAGTTGCGCGAGATACCACCCAAGAGTGCGCTGCCCTCCTTTGATGCGGCGTGGTTGAGCCATGCTGCAAGCGTCGAGGTAGTAGTCTTGCCGTGCGTACCCGCAACAGCCATGCAGAGCTTACCCTCGGAGATATGTCCGAGTATCTGCGAGCGCTTCTCGATGTGGAAGCCATTCTCGCGAAGCCATGCCCACTCCATGTGGTCGGCGGGGATGGCGGGAGTGAGGATAACGAGAGTATCCTCTGCCGAGCGCATATCCTCGGGGATAAGCGCGATGTCGTCCTCGTAGTGCACTTCGGCACCCTCAGCCTCGAGTGCGCGCGTTAAGGGTGTAGCGGTGCGGTCGTAGCCCGCCACGCGGTAACCCTCGTGCATGTAGTAGCGCGCAAGGGCACTCATGCCAATGCCGCCAATACCGAGGAAGTATATCTTCGTATAGTTACGCTCCATGCTCTTACTTCGTTAAAATCTTCTCTATCTCCGCTACTACACGGTCTGCAGAGTCCACAATGGCGAGGCTTGCAATGTTTGCCGAGAGGCGCTCAAGGCGCTCACGATCCATAGCCAAGGCCACAGCCTCCTTCATGCCGCGCGCCACAGCCTCGCTGTCGCGCACAATCTCCGCAGCACCCTTCTCGACAAGTGCCATGGCGTTCTTCGTCTGGTGATCCTCCGAGACGTTGGGCGAGGGGACAAAGATCGTAGGCTTCGCCACGAGACATAACTCCGACACGGTGCAGGCACCACTACGCGAGAGCACCACATCGGCTGCTGCGTAGGCGTAGTCCATGCGGTCGATAAAGGCACCCTGCCAGATATTCTTCGTGGGGTGCGCCGCAAGGAACTCCTGCATCTCGCGCTCGTAGAACTTACCCGTCTGCCATATAACCTGCACGGGAGCCTTGCCACCGAGCGTGAGTATCCATGCCTTCATCATCTCGTTGAGGGTGCGCGTGCCGAGCGAGCCACCCACGACCAACACCACGGGCAAAGTGTCGTTGAGGCCGTAGTAGGCAAGTGCCTCGCCACGATTTGCGCCATCTGCCGTGAAGCGACCACGCAAGGGGTTACCCGTCATCACGATGCGGTCAGCGGGGAAGAAGCGCTCCATCTTGTCGTACGACACGCAGATGCGCTTAGCACGCTTCGAGAGCAACTTATTCGTAAGGCCAGCATAGGAGTTCTGCTCCTGAATCAGCGTGGGCACGCCGAGGCGCTGTGCTGCCCAAAGCACGGGAGCAGAGGCATAGCCACCAAAGCCCACGACGATGTCGGCATTAAACTCGCGGATGATGCGCTTAGCGCGGCGCACGCTGGCTGCCACCTTGAATGGCAATGCGAGGTTTTTCAGCGACAACTTACGCTGCAAACCTGCCACGGGGAGACCCTTGATGTTGTAGCCCAAAGCGGGTACTTTCTCCATCTCCATCTTGCCCTCTGCACCTACAAAAAGTAGCTCTACGTCGTCACTAAATTTGCGCTTCAGAGCCTCTGCTACGGCAACTGCCGGATATATATGTCCTCCGGTACCACCACCGGATAGTATAATACGCTTCATTTTCTTCCTGGTTGAGTAATCTTTACCGTGCGAAAACAGCCACTTATCATGGCTCTATTTTCACTCGATGCTTCATTGCAATAATCTGTATGCCAACGAGTTATAGTTCCGAGCATTGACATCGGGGGATATTGACGCAATTTCACCCTACAAAAGTACACAAGATAGTCTAATTTTACAAATGTAAAAAGCAGTAATTTTTCAAAAAAATTACCTACTTTTGCCAACAAATTTCACAACGAAAATTTATTAACTAATTATAGAATTCCCTTATTACAATGAAGAGATTTCAACAGGTATGCCTCGCCGCGATTTTTGCGGCTGTGATGATGGCTGTAGGCTGCGCCCCAAAGGGTAACGCCGAGCCCGAGGCAAGCAAATTTATTAGCGTCAAGGATGGTCAGTTCATCCGCAATGGCGAGCCCTACTACTTTGTAGGTACAAACTTCTGGTATGGTGCAATCCTCGGCTCGGAGGGTGAGGGTGGCAACCGCGAGCGCCTCTGCCGCGAGCTCGACTTTATGAAGGCTAACGGTATCGACAACCTCCGCATCTTGGTAGGTGGCGAGGGAGAGAATGGCCTCTTGGGCAAGATTGAGCCCAACCTCCAGCCTCAGCCCGGTGTATATAACGACGACGTATTGGCAGGTCTCGACTTCCTTATGATGGAGCTCGGCAAGCGCGATATGACCGCAGTGCTCTACTTCAACAACGCATGGGAGTGGAGCGGTGGCTACACACAGTATGTTGCATGGGCAAACAACGAGCCCGTGCTCGTGCCCCGCGTAGATGGCTGGTTCTCATATAATACTTTCGCGGGCGAGTTCGTGCGTAATGAGCGCGCGAAGAACCTCTTCTACGACCACGTGCGCTTCATCGTCTCGCGCACCAACCGCTACACAGGCCTTAAGTATATCGACGACCCCGCAATCTTCTCATGGCAGATCTCGAACGAGCCACGCGCATTTAGCAGCCGTGACGTGGACAACAAGGAGGCCTTCGCCCAGTGGATTGAGGCCAGCGCGAAGCTCATCCGCTCACTCGACCCCAACCATATGATCTCGACAGGCTCGGAGGGCTTCTACGGCTGTGAGTGGGATATGGACCTCTGCGAGCGTATTCACGCCATCGACGAGGTGTCGTACATCAACTGCCACGTGTGGCCATACAACTGGAAGTGGATGCGCGGTGACGCCATGCGCGAGGATTTGAAGCAGTCGTGCGAGAATACCGAGGAGTATATCAACATGCACCTCGAGCTCGGAAATAAGATTGGCAAACCCGTTGTGGTTGAGGAGTTTGGCATGCCACGCGATAATATGGACTTCCACAAGGGTAGCCCCGTAACATGTCGCGATATGTACTACACGTTTGTCTTCGACCTCATCGTCAAGGCACGACAGGAGGGTGGCGTATTTGCTGGTTGCAACTTCTGGAGTTGGGGTGGCTTCGCCGAGACAAATGTCGAGGACCACGAGTACTGGGCAAAGGGTGACGACTACACGGGTGACCCAGCACAGGAGCAGCAGGGTCTTAACTCTATCTTCGTGGAGGATGAGTCAACAATGAGCATCATCCGCGAGACCAACCAGAAACTCGGCAACTTGTAATTTAGCGTGATAAGGGGTCATCTGCGCCCCATCTCCAAAAGTAAGACCCCTCGGGCTGTACTTCTTTGTACTATCCCGAGGGGTCTTCTTTTGTGACAGGCCGCATCTAAACCATTTTATATTTAACTATTAAGTTTTCCTAATCTCATTATTATGGCTGTTTGACTTCTGCCCATCTTCAATGAAATCTCCTTGATCGATTTGCCCTCCCTATGCAAAGTTAATAAGAAAGCATCCTCGCTACGAGTCCATCGCTTTTGCGAATTAGGGTGCTTCTCATAACTATTTTTATCAACTCTCTCAGGATGCAAGAATTCGTTTACAAACACAGAGGGAGACTTGCAATCATACATAACGATTGTTTTTTCCTTTGCTCGTGTAATTGCAACATAAAACAATCTTCGTTCCTCACTAAATGGGAAGCGGTCACTTTGGGTAAGAACATAATTCAGCACAGGGTCATCGCTTACAAGAGAGGGAAATCCATAAGTATCCCTATTACATTGTAGCAATATCACATAATCAGCCTCCAACCCCTTTGATTTATGTGCTGTAAGAAACTCTATTTTTCTCTCCCCAATGACATAGTAGAATTTATCATTCTCCTTTACACACTTGTAATATCCTGATAGATATATGTCATCAAAAGAGTATCGTCCCAACAAAAACACACTTTTATCCTTTGGAATATAGGATACGATTTGCTCTAACCGACTGCAATACGAACTCTTATCATACCCACAAAATGCTAATTCTGTCTTGGCATTTATGTCAAAAGGTCGTATCTGCTTTGTAATTTGAGCGGTATTGCGTTGTATAAAGTTTGCAGATAGAGATACCAAAGGCTCTCCAAATCTATATGTAGTCTCAATCTTATTAATTTCAGTTAGTCCAAAATAGTCTGCAAATTGATTGAAAAGAGACATATCGCTACCTGAAAAGCGGTATATAGACTGCCAATCATCACCCACACAGTAAAGTTTTGCTAAGGTTGTTCCCTTGCGTAGTGCTTTCAAGAAATTATATCTATCTACTGATATATCTTGGAACTCATCAACTATAATATAATCGTATTCGGCAATACTCATAGTATTGCACAAATTTGTAGCCTGAATTATCGCATCGGTAAAATCTATCTGTCCTCGCCGTTTAAGCACCTGTTCGTATACGGTATAAATAGGCAAGAAAAGATCTTTTACAATAAACCCACTGCGCTTGTCCCCATTGGCCTCTATCATACGCAAAACCTCGTCTACAGATTTGCAACTTGTTTTTAAGAGCGTTACAAAGGTAGCTATAAGACGTATTAAAGCCTTCTCGCGCTTACTTCCCTTTGGCAGAACCAACTCGTACAACTCTTCATCAGGAACTTCTATAATAGGTACTCCAGCACCGTGAAGAAGCTCCTTAAGCTTGTCCGTAATATTAAACGACTGAAAATCTGCACTGGTTGTCGTTATGAGGGTTGTACCATGCTTTTTATGAGCCTCAACCTTCCATGTTATACCATCGTTGTACAACTTATTTGCCTCTTCGTATGATATGTTCTTATCCTTTGCAAACCACGCAGGAACTAAGCCCTGTTCATTTATGCCAAAGTGCTCTAAATAAATACGCTTCGTCTCACCAAAGTGGGGATAGTAAATTGAAAAATCGGGATGGTATTGCGAGTGCTTTTCATCGGCTAAGTCGAATTCGTATGGCTCTTCATATCTAAATTTAATTCCTAATTTAGATAAAGCGAAACATATTTGTGCCTCTTGTTCGCTACGCACATAGATAGTTCGACCATCCATATCTGGTAGCATCGCCTTAATCTCTTTCTTTTTGAGCTCCGATAATTGCTCACGACGCTCGCTCTCGCATACCTCGCTAACCGATTCTATTTTTTGATAATCAGCAAAATACTTAATTACACTGTTTTTATAGGCTGTTGTATTTGTGAGACTTCTAAAAGATTCGATGAAAACTGAGTCGGTATTGTCACATATAGATGGTTTTACTCCCGTAGCTTTACCGATAATATCAAGAGCTAATTTGTGGAATGTATATCCTCGCAATCCAGGCGTATCAAGTCGTTCTGTAAGTTCCGCAGCAGCCTTATTTGTATAGCTAATAAGGAGTATTCTTTCGGGACGAATACCCTTTATGTTAGTAAGATATTTTACCTTGCCAATAATAGATGATGTCTTACCACTACCTGCACTACTTACAACTAAGCAGTTATCCTCTTCCGACACAATAGACCTTCTTTGCTGTCTATCCAACGGATATTTAAGACAAGTGTCAAAAAAATGTTTATGCGTATATAAAATAGCATTGATACATATGTCATTATGCTCTTTAATATATTTATCAATTGTCGCACATTCGCTGATAAATACACCTATGACATCTGGAAGCCTTAACCTTAAATGTTCATGTAAAGAACGACAATTCAAAGCCTTACTATAGGTCGGTAGATAATGATTTTTGAAATGTTGAATATCCGATAGTGAGATTACTGCATTCGTGAAATTTGTATCTATTTCAGATTTAATATTGAAATTGAATTCTGATTCCGACACAGAAGATGCAGCATTACTCAGCTTACAATAGTGTGCAATTTGTATAATCTCGTTAATGAGTTTTGAGGCTTTTCTGCGAGCGTAGTTGCGCCATAAAGCCATTACTAATATGGCTATTATAACTAAAGCAATGCATGCAACTGAAATAACTATATACTCCGAAATCATACAAAACTCTATGTAAAAGTTTGGATACAATCTATTTTAACAAGCCCGCCTAAAAATATAGGCGGGCTCTGTTAAAATATGAGATTCAATGTATTACTTAAGCATTGCCTTAACCTCCTCGGCTACAGTCTTGCCGTTGTAACCAAACTTCTCGTCGAGTACCTTGAAAGGTGCTGAGTAACCGAAGTGGTCGAAGCCGTGGATGAAGCCCTCCTCGCCAACGAGGCCACGGAGGTTAACAGACAAACCTGAGGTCATACCATAGCGTGGCAATGTGCCCAACACCTCAGCCTGGTACTCCTTAGGCTGGTCGCGGAACAAGCCCTCAGAAGGGATAGATACAACACGTGTTGCGATGCCCTCAGCAGCCAAGAGCTCAGCGCCCTCAACCAATGTAGACACCTCAGAACCAGTAGCTACGAGGGTAACCTTAGCGTTAGGTGCCTCCATAACTACGTAGCCACCCTTTTCAGCCTTCATAGCCTCCTCGCGGCGTGAGAGGCCGTTCAATGCGGGCAACGACTTGATGTTCTGGCGTGAGAGGATGAGAGCAACGGGACGCTTCTCCTCCAAAGCCATCTTCCAAGCTGCTACAGTCTCCTCAGCATCCGCAGGGCGGAGTACGAGCATTGAACGCTCACCAGAGTGGTTGCGCAAGTGCTCCATGAGGCGGATCTGCATCTCGTGCTCAACGGGCTCGTGGGTAGGACCATCCTCACCTACGCGGAATGAGTCGTGTGTCCAGATATATACAACGTGCTTCTCCATAAGAGCTGAGAGACGCACCGCGGGCTTCATATAGTCAGAGAATACGAAGAATGTACCGCAAGCGGGGATGATACCGCCGTGGAGAGCCATACCATTCATCACGCAAGCCATGGTGAGCTCAGCAACACCTGCCTGGAAGAAGTTACCGCTGAAGTCACCCTTAGTGAATGCCTTGGTCTTCTTCAAGAAGCCGTCGGTCTTATCTGAGTTAGAGAGGTCGGCAGATGATACGACCATATTCTCAACATGCTCTGCAAAGTAACCGAGCATAGCTGCAGATGCTGAACGTGTAGCATCGTCGGGCTTGATGTTGATAGCAGAGTAGTCAATCTCGGGGAGCTTGCCAGAGTAGAAGTTATCCATCTTCTCAGCAAGTGCGGGGTTCTCCTTGCGCCATGCAGCCTCTGTAGCCTGCATCTCCTTAGCCCAAGCACGCAACTCCTCCTTACGCGCTGCGTATACCTCCTTCGACTCCTCGAATACTGCGAATGGCTCATCGGGATTACCACCGAGGTTCTTGATTGTTGCAGCGATATCGGCACCAGCAGCTGTAAGTGGCTGACCGTGTGTAGATACCATATTCTCGAAGCTTGAGCCGTCAGCCTTACGTGCACCGTAGCCCATGATGGTCTTACCGATGATGAGTGTAGGACGCTCTGTCTCTGCGTTTGCAGCCTTCAAAGCGGCACGAATCTCATCGATAGACTGGCCATTTACTGTGATAACATTCCAGTTCCAAGCCTTATACTTCATCTCGATATCCTCTGTATCAACCTCGTCGCACTTTGTTGAGAGCTGAATGTTGTTAGAGTCGTAGTACATGATGAGGTTTGCCAAGCCGAGGTGACCAGCGATGCGGCCCACGCCCTGAGAGATCTCCTCCTGTACAGCACCATCAGAGATGAATGCGTAGGTCTTGTGTGCCATCCACTCACCGAAGCGAGCTACCATGAAGCGCTCAGCGATAGCAGCACCGAGAGCCATAGCGTGACCCTGACCAAGGGGACCTGAGGTGTTCTCCACACCACGCAATACGTCTACCTCGGGGTGACCAGGTGTTACGCTCTCCCACTGACGCAACGACTGCAAATCCTCTGTTGAGTAGTTGCCAGCCAACGAAAGCACAGCATAGAGCATAGGTGACATGTGACCGGGATCGAGGAACATGCGATCGCGGTGGGGGTACGCCATGTTGTCGGGGTCGTAGCGCAAGAACTCTGTGTAGAGCACATTGATAAAGTCAGCACCGCCCATGGCACCACCGGGGTGACCAGACTTAGCCTTTTCTACCATCGATGCAGCCAAGATTCGGATGTTATCGGCTGCGCGCTGAAGCTTGTTATTCTCCATAATTCAGGTTTTATTTTTTATAGTTTATGTTATTTTCAGTTTGTTTCTGTAGTGCGACTTTGAACATAAAGTCAATACGTCATACAAAGGTAGCAAAACTTTTGCAATCGTGTAGGATAAAGTGTGCTTTTTTCGTGAAAAATAGTTTTTGTCGCGCTTTTTGCATGAGACTACCCTGAAAAAGAGCGTAATTTCTGTTAATAATACATAGGTATTGTGTATGATTAATATGAAAAAAATCGTAACTTTGTGCCGACAACTGATTATTCACCAAAACAAATATAGTTATGTTCGCTATCGACAACTACAACTTCGCAGGTAAGCGCGCTATCATCCGCGTAGACTTCAACGTGCCCCTCAACGCAGAGGGTAAAGTGACTGACGACACACGTATTCGTGCCGCTATCCCCACCATCAAGAAGGTGTTGGCAGGCGGTGGCTCTGTAATCTTGATGTCGCACCTCGGTCGTCCTAAGAAGAACCCCGATGCAAAGTACTCATTGGAGCAGATCATCTACGCTATCGAGGAGCGCCTCGGCCAGCAGGTGATGTTCGCAGGTGACTGCATGGGTGAGAAGGCTGCAGAGATGGCAGCAAACCTCAAGCCCGGCGAGGTTATGCTTCTCGAGAACTTGCGCTTCTATGCTGAGGAGGAAGGTAAGCCCCGCGGCTTGGCAGAGGATGCAACAGAGGATGAGAAGAAGGAGGCTAAGAAGGCCGTTAAGGAGTCACAGAAGGAGTTCGTAAAGAGACTCGCTTCATATGCTGACTGCTACATCAACGACGCATTCGGTACTGCACACCGTGCACACGCCTCAACAGCGCTTATCGCTGACTACTTCCCCCAGGATAAGATGTTTGGCTACGTTATGGAGAACGAACTCAAGGCTATCGACGGCGTTATGGAGAACCCCGAGCGCCCATTCTGCGCTATCATCGGTGGCTCGAAGGTATCTACAAAGATTACCATCATCGAGAAGCTTATGGAGAAGGTAGACTCTATCATCATCGGTGGCGGTATGACCTACACCTTCGCAGGTGCTGAGGGTGGCAAGGAGGGCAAATCAATTTGCGAGCCCGATATGTTCCCCGTAGCGCTTGAGATTTTGAAGAAGGCCGAGGAGCGTGGCATTCAGATTCTTCGCTCTCCCGATGCACTCATCTGCGACGACTTCTCTGAGAATGCAAACACTCAGGAGGCTCCCGCAAACAACATCCCCGACGAGTGGGAGGGTGTCGACATCGCTACTGGCGGTAAGGCAAAGTTCCGCGAGCACATCCTTGGTTGCAAGACTATCCTCTGGAATGGCCCTGTAGGCGTATTCGAGATCAATAAGTTCTCTACTGGTTCTCGCGCAGTGGCTGAGGCTATCGCTGAGGCAACAGAGAAGAATGGCGCATACTCACTCATCGGTGGTGGCGACTCTGTAGCTTGTGTAAACAAGTTCGGCTTGGCAGATAAGGTATCTTACGTATCTACTGGTGGTGGTGCTTTGCTCGAGTATATGGAGGGCAAGGAACTTCCCGGCGTAGCGGCAATCCGCAAGTAATTTCTGCAAATATTGGGATACTAACCACATAGAGACTAAGATTACTAATAAACTTTATAATAGATGAAAAAATTAACTTTATTCCTTGCATCAGCGCTTCTTATGACAGCATGTGCAACAACACAGAACGAGAAGAAGTACGAGGGTGTCGACAAGACAAACTTCGATGAGTCTATTGTTCGCAACGACGACTTCTACCAGTGGGCTACTGGTGGCTGGCAGGCTAAGAACCCTCTTAAGCCTGAGTACTCACGCTACGGCTCTTTCGACGTATTGCGCGAGAACAACGAGATCCGTATCAACGACCTCTTCAACGAGATGACACAGACCGAGGCTGAGTTCGGCAGCGTAGAGCAGAAGATTTCGGACCTCTACAAGATGGGTCTCGACGAGGAGCGCCTCAACGCTGAGGGTGCAGAGCCTATTCGTCAGACTTTGAACTACATCCTCTCTATCAACAACCGCGAGGAGCTTATCGGCAAGATTGCACAGCTCCACATCGATGGTATTGGCGCCTTCTTCTACTCATACCCCGCAGCAGACCTCGAGGATAGCAACATGACAATCCTCTACATGGAGCAGGGTGGTCTTGGCATGGGTAACCGCGATTACTACACCGAGGCTGAGAACGCAAACCTCAAGGCAAGCTACCGCACATACCTCGCACGCATCTTCTCTCTTGCAGGTGTTGAGGGCGACGTAGAGACTTTGGTAAACAACGTTATGGCTGTTGAGGATCGCCTCGCTGCTAAGCACTGGACAAACGTAGAGTGCCGCGACATCGTTAAGGGTTACAACCCCTACACTTTCGAGGCATTCAAGGCTCAGTATAAGGGTGTTGACTGGGATGCATACTTCCTCGCTATGGGCGTACGTAAGATCGAGAAGATCGTTGTAAGCCAGCCTTCATCATTCGCTAACACACTCGATGTGTTGAAGAGCGCATCTGTTGAGGAGCTTCGCGCATATGTTGCTGCACACTACATCGACGCTGCAACTGCATACTTGAGCGAGGACTTCGCAGTAGCATCGTTCGAGTTCTTCGGCAAGGAGATGTCTGGTACAGAGGAGATTCGTCCTCGTTGGAAGCGCGCTATGAGCGTGCCTAACAACATCCTCTCAGAGGCTGTAGGTCAGATGTACGTTGCTAAGTACTTCCCCGAGAGCGACAAGGCTCGCGTTGAGGAGATGGTAGCAAACATCCAGCAGGCATTCTCTAAGCACATCGACAACCTCGACTGGATGGGCGATGAGACTAAGGTTAAGGCACAGGAGAAGCTCGCATCATTCACCGTGAAGATTGGCTACCCCAACAAGTGGAAGAACTACTCATCACTCAAGGTAGATCCCAATAAGAGCTACTGGGCAAATGTTGTTGAGGCAAACCGCTGGTACTCAATCGATGCTATGAGCAAGGTAGGTAAGCCCGTAGACCGCGATGAGTGGTTGATGTCTCCCCAGACTGTTAACGCATACTACATGCCTACAACAAACGAGATCTGCTTCCCCGCAGCTATTCTCCAGCCTCCCTTCTACAACCCCAATGCTGACGATGCTGTAAACTATGGTGCTATCGGCGTGGTTATCGCACACGAGATGACACACGGCTTCGACGACCAGGGCTCACAGTTCGACAAGGATGGTAACATGAAGGATTGGTGGACTACTGAGGACCGCGCAGCATTCGAGAAGAAGACTCAGGTTCTCGTTGACCAGTTCAACGCTATCGAGATCCTTCCTGGCCTCTATGCTGATGGTAAGTTCTCACTCGGTGAGAACATCGCTGACCAGGGTGGTCTCCGCCTCGCATTCACAGGTCTTACTGAGTATGCATGGGCTGAGGGTCGTCCCGCTGACATCGACGGCTTCACTGGCGAGCAGCGCTTCTACATCGGCTATGCTACACTCTGGGCACAGAACATCACTGAGAAGGAGATGGAGAACCTCACAAAGAACGACGTACACTCGCTTGGTCGCAACCGTGTAAATGCTACGTTGCGTAACATTCAGACATGGTACGATGCGTTCGATGTTAAGGAGGGTGATGCTATGTTTATGCCTGTTGAGGAGCGTGTCATCATCTGGTAATTTCTTATGTTAAGGGGTCATTCTTGACCTCTCAATCAATAGCCAGGATGGGATATACTTGATGTATATCGCATTCTGGCTTTTTTTGTCTGGCTCTAGTTATTAAATATAAGTATAGTATAACTAACCATAGGAAAAATTTGTTATCTTTGTGCAAAACAAATATTTTGTCCTATGAACTTCTGGAAAACATTTGGAGCCTCGCTGCTTGCTTTTGCAGTAACTTCAGCATTAGTTATTGGTGCAGTTATATTCTTCATCTTTCAGCTTCTCCTCTCATTCGAGGTGGAGACAGGTACGGTACCCAATCAGAGTGTCCTATATATCAACCTCACGGAGGATATTACAGACGCCCCCACAGCATCACCACTTGGTGCGTTGGATGCTACGACTATGACACTCTCGGAGCCTGTAACCATTCTTCAGACGCTTACAGCCATTGAAAATGCAAGTGCCGATGGTCGCATCAAGGGTATATGTATCTACTGCTCAGGTGATGGCTTTATCTCTGCAGCCAACATTGAGGAGTTGCGCGCAGCATTGCAGCGCTTCAAGGCTTCGGGTAAGTTTGTCATCGCTTACGACGACACATATACTCAGAGCGAGTACTACCTCGCTACTGCAGCCGACGAGATTATCATCAACCCCGAGGGCACGTTGGATTGGCGCGGCGTAGGCTTCACAACACTCTTCTACAAGGGCCTTATGGATAAGCTCGACATCGAGGCTGAGATCTTCCGCCCCACAGAGTGTAAATATAAGAGTGCTGTAGAGCCCTTCTTCAGAACAAACATGTCGCCAGAGAACCGCTTGCAGATGGAGGTCTTGGCAAACTCCATGTGGAATGACATCGTAGACGATGTTGCCGCGAGCCGCAATTTGGATGTAGACCAGCTTAAGAGCTATGCTGCGAACCTCGAGATTAACACTCCTGAGGATGCCCTTTCTCGCGGCATGGTAGATAGAATTGCATATGAGGATGAGTTGTTCGACCGCTTTGGCGAGTATGGCGTGAAGCGTAACGACTATGGTCTCTACAACAGCATCGGCTTGCGCGACTATATTACCTATATTAATATATCTCCTAAGCGCGTATCTGTAGGCGACAAGAGCGCTATCGAGGATATGAACAAGCCACTTGTGGCTATCATCTACGCCGAGGGCCAGATTATGGATGGTAATATGTATGCTGATGGCTACGTCTTTGGCTCACGCTTGGCTGAGGAGTTGCGTCAGGCACGCTTGGATAATAAGACTAAGGCTGTTGTAGTGCGTGTTAACTCTCCTGGTGGCTCAGCTTTGGCATCGGAGGTAGCATGGCGCGAGATGACACTCTTGCAGCAGACCAAGCCCGTGGTTATCTCTATGGGTGACATGGCAGCAAGTGGTGGTTATTATATATCTGCTCCTGCCGACTATATCTTTGCAGATAAACTCACACTCACAGGCTCTATCGGTGTATTTGGTGTTATCTACAACATTGAAGATACACTTAAGAATAAGCTCGGCCTCACTACCGACACCGCAGCAACATCACCTTCTGCAGGTGATATTACCATCTTGCGCTCACTCACCAAGGAGCAGCGTGAGTCTATCATGGTGGGTGTAGACCGCGTATATAGCACATTTACTTCGCACGTGAGCGAGGGTCGTAACCTTCCTCTCGAGGATGTTTTGAATATCGCCGAGGGTAGAGTATGGAGTGGTAGCAACGCCGTGGAGATTGGCTTGGTAGATGATATTGGTGGCTTCACAGAGGCTGTTGCCAAGGCTACGGAGCTTGCTGGCATCAGCAATAAGTATGCACTTTATGAGTTTAACGCACCCCTAACACCCTTCGAGCAGTGGTTGATGGATATGGGTGCTACGGCAACGGTGAATATTGGTATTAGCAGAAATAGCACATACTTCGAGGAGATTCACAACTTCCTTATGGAAAACCCATTACTCCTCACAAATGGTGGTATTCAGGCTATCGTACCAGGCGAGATGCAGCTTGAGTTTTAATAATATATAATTATAGGTTATCCCTAATATGAACGAACAGTTAGAACAGTTACTTAGAAGCATTATACACCCCGAGACCAACGAGAATATCGTTGATAGCGGTTTTGTGGATCGTGCAGATAGGGGTGAGGATGGCTCTGTTGCCATCACACTCCGCTTCCAGAAGGCGCGCGACCCCTTTGCACAGAAGATTAAGCGCCAGGTTGAGGAGCTTATGAAGGCTACCTTCCCCGACAACCAGGCTATGGTCATCATCCGCGAGGCAGCACCCAAGCCACGCCGCCAGGAGAATATAACAACAACTACGGATATATGTCGTATCGTTGCTGTAGCATCTGGCAAGGGTGGTGTAGGCAAGTCTACTGTTACAGCCAACCTTGCCGTGGCATTGCGCCAGAGAGGATGCAATGTAGGTATTCTCGATGCCGATATATATGGTCCTTCGCAGAATAAGATGTTTAGTCTTGAGGGTTATATTCCCGATGCTGAGCGCGACGAAGAGGGTAAGGATTATATCATTCCTGCGCAGTCGTTGGGCATTAAGGTTATGAGCATTGGCTTCTTCATTAAGCCTACCGACGCCTTGATGTGGAGGGGTGGCATGGCTACAAATGCCTTGCATCAGCTCATCCACCAGACACGCTGGGGTAAGTTGGACTACCTCTTGATAGATCTTCCTCCAGGCACTGGTGATATACACCTCTCTATCATCAACGAGCTCAAGATTTCGGGCGCTGTTATTGTTTCTACTCCCCAGCAGGTGGCTGTAGCGGATGTAGTGCGAGGTGTTGAGATGTTCCGCCACCCACAGGTGAATGTTCCGGTGTTGGGTGTTGTAGAGAATATGGCATGGTTTACTCCCGAGGAGTTGCCCGACAATAAGTACTATCTCTTTGGTAAGGGAGGTGCTAAGCAGTATGCTGAGGCTGTAGGTGTTGACCTATTTGGTCAGATACCTATCATCCAGTCTATCATGGAGGGTAGTGATGATGGTCGTCCTGCTGGTGGCTTCGATCCACGTGTCGAGAAGTACTATGCAGAGATTGCCGCTAAGGTTGTTGAAAAGCTCCCAACGGAGTGTTAACAAGTGTGTGGATAATTGTTGGCAAAATTACAATAAAAAGATTTGCAAAATTGAGAGCGGTCGTTGTATATACGGCCGCTCTCTTTTTCCAAATAAAAAGATAAAAACTTATACCCTATCTTTTCAACTCACTTATCGACGTTTTTCAGCACCCATTGTTAATATTTCAACAATGTTGATATGTTGATAACACTTTGTTCATAGTGTTTATTTCTGTTTAATTTTATTTTTATACTATTAATATTTAATAAATTAAAGAAACAAAAAATAAAAAATAATGTAACAAAATAAAATGGAAAATGTTGATAAAAACTCAAGTCTAAAGTTATTGACACAATCAACACCCTTTATTATTATTTGATTTTATTATTTATATATATAAGTACAAAAAAATATAAAACAAATGTTGACAACATCCACCACGAAAGTCTCAATTCTAAAATCTCTAATTTATGTATAACGTAAAAAAGAATAAAATAGAAATAATAGAGGCTGTCGACACTTTTGCAGCATAGGAGGTGAAAAGTGGTCCTAATATCTTATTTTCTATTCTATATTAGTTTATTAGACTAATTTTTACTATATTTGCGAAATTAACATATAAATGTCTATGCAGATAGCAAGAAATAAGATAGAGCAACTTCGTGACTATATAGAGCAGCCACAGCGTGTGGTTATCCTCTCGCACACAAATCCCGACGGTGATGCCATAGGCTCATCACTTGCATGGGCTGAGGTGTTGAAGCGTCATGGCCACGATGTAACATGTATTCTACCCAATAAGTTTCCCTACTACCTCGACTTCATGCCCGGTTGTGGCGATATGGTGATATACAAGAATGATAGCGCGGGTCGCGCAGCAGAGGCTGTACGCCATGCCGACCTTATCTTCTGCCTCGACTTCCACACCATGTCTCGCTTGGATGGCCTTAGCGACCTTATTGAGGAGAATCAGCATGCTAAGCGCATATTGATTGACCACCACCTCAACCCCATGGAGGACTTCGACCTCATGATATCATATCCCGAGGCGTCGAGCACATGCTATATGGTGGCACTCCTTGTGGAGACTATGTTTGGTGCCGAGAGCATATCGAAGGATATGGCGGTAAATATCTTCGTCGGCATGATGACTGATACGGGTAACTTCGCATTCTCAAGCGTTACACCTGACGTATTCCGCATGGTATCGGTGCTTGCATCAAAGGGTATCTCTATTCCCGAAATACACAACAACGTATACAACTCCTTCACTGAGGGTCGTGCCCGTCTCTTCGGCTATGTCATAAACCGCAAGATGAAAATCTTCCATAATGGCACCGTGACACACATGTCGCTTACCGAAGATGAGATGCGCCGCTTCTGGTTCCAGCAGGGTGACTCTGAGGGCTTCGTAAACTACCCACTCCAGATTAAGAAGATGAAGGTGTCGGCGATGTTTACCGAGCACACCGACTTCATACGTGTATCCTTGCGCTCGCGTGGCGATATAGATGTGAACATCTTCGCACAGCGCTACTTCAATGGTGGAGGTCATAAGAATGCTGCAGGTGGTAAGTCCTTTATGAATATGGAGGATACCATCAAGCACTTCGAGACATCTATCAAGGAGTACGCAAAGGAGGGTATGTTGTAATTTTATTATACCCTAACTATTTGAATTACATTAAGTAATATATACTATATGTTTAAAACATATCTAAGACTCTTGAACTTTGCCAAGCCCTTGAGTCGTTATACTGTGCCATACTTCTTCTTCGCGGCGTTGCATGCCCTATTCAACACCTTCAACTACGCGATGATCATCCCCATCCTAACCACAATGTTTAAGAGTGGCGAAAGTCAAGAGGTAATGGTAGTCATCACATCATTCCCTGGCATTGAGTTCTCGGAGCAGGGCTTCTCAGATCTTCTTTGCTACATTTATGGCATATTCTTCGGCGAGGGCGAGGTAGATAGAGTGAAATTCCTCATGTTGCTCGGCATTGTTACCGTATGCATGAACCTCTTTAGTAACCTCTTCCGCTACGCCTCGGCAATGACCGTGGAGCGCCTACGTGTAAACACAATCCAGCGCATGCGTGACGAGATGTACTCGCGCGTATTGGAGATGAACGTAGGTTTCTTCAGCGATCAGCGTAAGGGTGATATCATGTCTAAGATCACACAGGATGTTATGGTAGTGCAGTTCTGTATCACCAACACCCTGCAGGTTGCCTTCCGCGACCCCTTCCTCATCGTGGGCTACCTTGTACTCATGTTTAGCATATCGTGGGAGTTGTCACTCTTCGCTATTGTATTCTTGCCCATCGTAGGTCTCATCATTGGTCGCATAGTCAAGAAGTTGCGCCACCCCGCAAAGCGCAGTCAGGAACGCATGGCAGATATGGTATCTATACTCGATGAGTCACTATCGGGCATGAAGATTATCAAGGGTTACAACGCCACAAAGTTCATTATCAATAAGTTCAAGAGTATAAATAAGCACTTCTCGGAGCTTGTTATAAGCATGGCTAAGCGCCAGCAGCTCGCATCGCCCATGAGTGAGTTCTTGGGTATCACGGCTGTGGCTGTAATCCTCGTGTTTGGTGGCTCGCTCGTAGAGAAGGATCTTATAACTGGTGCAGGCTTCATTGCCTTCATCGCCGCCTTCTCACAGATTACACGCCCCCTACGCTCGTTTATCGATCAGTTTGCAAACATCAACCAGGGTGTTGCAGCAGGTGAGCGTATCTTCACCATCATCGATGCGGAGTCGGAGGTAAAGGATAAGGAGGATGCCGAGGAGTTTAAGGGACTAAACGACTCTATCGAGCTTCGCAACGTATTCTTCTCTTATGACGGTGAGCGTGATGTAATCAACAATGTAAGTATCAAAATTAAGAAGGGTCAAACAATCGCTCTTGTAGGACCTTCAGGTGGTGGTAAGAGTACGCTTAGCGAGCTTATACCACGCTTCTACGACGTTAAGTCTGGCGATATACTCTTTGATGGTAAGTCTGTCAAAGATTACACACAGGAGTCCTTACGCAGTAAGATGAGCATCGTATCACAAGATACCGTACTCTTCAACGACTCTATCGAGGGTAACATCCTTATGGGTCGCCCCACAGCAACACACGAGGAGGTTATCGAGGCTTGCAAGGTGGCAAATGCCCACGGCTTTATATCTGAGGCTTCCGAGGGTTACGACACAAATATCGGTGACCGCGGCACTAAGCTCTCTGGTGGCCAGCGCCAGCGTCTCAGCATCGCACGTGCCGTGCTTAAGAACCCCGAGATTCTTATCCTCGACGAGGCTACATCTGCTCTCGACACCGAGAGTGAGAAGCTCGTGCAGGAGGCTCTCACAAACCTTCTCAAGGGTCGTACTTCTGTAGTCATTGCACACCGCCTCAGCACCATCTACAATGCAGACCGCATCTATGTCATCGACCAGGGTCGCGTAGCTGAGGAGGGTACACATCAGGAGCTTCTCGACAAGGGTGGTATATATGCCCACCTAATTGAGATGCAATCCTTCACTTAATTTATTGTGGTAGTGGTGCTACCATGCCACTCTGGCAATTTCGTCATAGACTAAAAAAGATGTGCTACCTCATCGTGGGGTAGCACATCTTTTAATTTAGTTGCTATTAATATTCGGCTAAAATAATACCAGAGATAGGCTTGACAGAGACCTTACCCGAGCGAATATTAAATGGTACCATGCCCTTGGGGTGGACAAACTCTCCATCCGAGATCCACTTATATGTGCCCACGGGGATGTCGAACTCCACATCTTCGCGCGAACCGTTCATCAACACGATGATGCGCTTTGCAGAGTCGATGCCCTCCAAGTTATCGAGTATAAAGCCCACAGCGGCCTCGCTATCGTTCTCTATAAAGGTAAGGTGCTCGCGCACAGCCTCGGCTGTACCCAACGAGAATGCTGGGTGCTCCTTACGCATTGCGATAAGACCCTTGCAGTACTCCACCAAGTCGCTATACTCGCTCTTGAGAGCCCAGTTGATAGCGTTATACTCATCGGGCATGTTGTATGTGTTCTTCTCGCCGCGCTTCGAGCGGTACATCTCCTCACCACAGAAGATAAAGGGCACACCCTGCGATGTAAACACACCCATGTGTGCAAGCTTGGCCATCTGGAGGCGCTCCTCCTCCGTAGCATCGGGCGATAGGTGCTCGAGGCGGTCGCGGAGGTTATGGTCGTCGTGGCATGTTACGTAGCTTATATGCTGGCGTGGCTCGGCACACCATGCTGCCTCAGTGTGGTTAACCTGTGGGTGCTCAACAGCGCCAACGATACCAAACTTCAACGCCTCCTTATTACCCTCAACGCCGTGGATGAAGCCACCCTCAGAGAGGTCAAGAGTGCCGCGTAGGGCGTTGCGGATGTCGTCGGAGAAGGCTGCAACACCTGGCATCTGATATGTGTAGCGCTTGAAGGCCAACTTACTCTCGTCATAGAGTGGAGCACTTGCTGCCCATCCCTCGCCATAGAGTAAAATATCGGGGTTGAGAGCCGCAAGGCGCTCGCGGATAAGGTTCATAGTCTCTATGTCGTGGATGGCCATGAGGTCGAAGCGGAATCCGTCGATATGGTACTCCTTAACCCAATACTCCAGCGACTCTACCATATACTTACGCATCATAGGCTGCTCACTTGCGGTCTCGTTGCCACAGCCCGAACCATCGGCAAATGAGCCATCCTCACGCATGCGGTAGAAGTAGCCAGGTACGGTGAGCTCGAAGCCGCAGTTCTCGGTTGCGGTGGTGTGGTTATATACCACGTCGAGAACCACGCACAGGCCAGCATCGTGCATAGCCTTAACCAATGTCTTAAGCTCGCGGATGCGTGCCTCGGGGTCGGCAGGGTCTGTAGAGTATGTGCCCTCGGGAGCGTTATAGTTCTTAGGCTCGTAGCCCCAGTTATACTGGTTTGTGGGTTGTGACTCGTCGATAGAGCCGAAGTCGGCAGTGGGGAGTAGGTGGACGTGTGTTACGCCAAGCTCGCGGAGGTGGTCGATGCCTGTTGATAGGCCCTCAAAAGAGCGTGTGCCGTGCTCCGCCATGGCGATATACTTACCTGGATTGCTGCTACCAGCGCTCGCGTGAGCCGTCATATCGCGGTAGTGCATCTCGTAGATTACAATCTCGGTGGGGTCTACAACGGGGCTCTTATCTGCGCTCCAGCCCGCTGGGTCGGTGTCGCGCATGTCGATGATAGCTCCGCGGTTACCATTTACATCGAGGGCGCGGGCAAAGATGCCGGCAGTCTCCTTGAGTTTATTACCATCGATAGTAACCTGGAAGGCGTAGTACATACCCTTCTTGTCGCCCTCAGCCTCGGCATTCCATACTCCATGCTCGCCCCTCTGCATGGTAATCTCCTCGGCCATAGTGTCGCCATTATATAGGCGTACCACTGCGCTCTCGGCTGTGGGTGCCCAGAGCTCGAATGATGTCTTCTCTAGGGTGTAGCTCATCTCCTCGATGGGGGTTGTGGGGATGCTCTGCTGCTGCTCCTCCTCCTGACTCTTCTTTGACTCCTCGTTGCAGGCAACAAACGTAACCATAGCAGCCATAGCCACGCCCGTAATTAACAGTTTGATGTGTCGCATATATGAAAAATTTTAGATGTTTCACCACGAGTGATTCTCTTACAAAGTTAGTAAAAATTATTGAATTGTAGTTGGTATAGCCTTTTTTCTAAATTTTTATCGTTTTATTCTATTTTCGCCAATACTTTTCCTATCTTTGTATTATGAAACAGACCCTTATACACAACATCTTAGATATTATACATCGCAATTTTCATAGAGCGTTCTCACTCTTTTGTGTACTTTTTGTGCTCACCATGTCCACCTCTTGTGACGTAACTGAGGATGATATAGACGATGTGGAGCGTGCCGAGAGCCTGCTTAAGGATAGCCCCGAGGAGGCACTCGCAATAATGGAGGGTATAGATCGTAGTGAGATAACCGAAAATAGGGAACTTGCCTACTACGCGTTGATATATAGTGAGGCATGTTACTACAATCGTAAACTTATTGCCAGCGACTCGCTGACCTCAATATCGGTAAACTACTACAAAAATAGCGATAACCACGACCTCCGTGCGCGTGCATACTTCCAGCACGGCATGGTGTTGAACCTCAATAAGCAATATCCTGAGGCAGTAATCGCCTTTATGGAGTCGCTAAAGTCTATAGGCTACTATGGAAACTTGCGTCTTGAGGGCGTTGTACACCGCACCATGGGCGACATATATCGTGCGCGCTACTGCTACACCAATAGCTACCATGAGTATAGCCTCGCCTACGGCTGTTTCAACATCTTGCAGCTCCAATACCACATCTACTATACCAAGTATAATATGGGTCAGGTTGCGGTGAAGATGCGCAACTACGACGAGGCTGAGGGTCTATTTATTGAGTCGCGCGACTATGCTATCGAGACCTCCGATATGGATTTCTTGTGCGCCGTGCTGCATGAGTTGTGCGAGATATACCTCAACCAGGGGGATTATGCGAAGTGTAAAGAGACGCTTGATATGTTCGAGGAGTACGACTGTCTCCTTTGGTTCGTATCGCGCTACTACGCGATGAGGGCTATTGTAAGCAGCGAAATGGGCGACAACGCGGAGGCGTTGCAGTTTGTAGCCCAGGCCGAGGCTGAGGAATATCGTGACGATGCTATTATAGAGGATGCGAAGTACCATATATATAAGAATATGGGAGATGCTGATAGTGCGCTAATATGGTTGGAGCGCACCAATGCCCGCTTGGATGAGGCGCTATTGGTGGCGGCAGAGCAGCCAATGTTGAACTATCAGATCGACCTTCTGCAGAGCTCACTCGATAAGGAGGCGCAGGAGTTGCGCATAACGCGTCAGCGTAACATCGCTGTATATGTAACCATAGCGATTATACTGTCTCTGCTGTTTGGTTTCTTGCGAGGCCTTGCATCGAAGAAGAATAGGGATATTCAGCGATATATCGAGACTATCCATGAGTTGCAGCTTACTACACACAACACATCGGATTCGCTGTCGGAGGCTGTCGACGAGCTATACAACGACCGCCTCAACGACCTAAACCGCCTATGCGAAACATACTACGAGCATAGCGATACCTCGCGCCATACGGCAAAGGTATTCGAGCAGGTGCGTGAGACCATCGAGTCTATAAAGAGCGACGAAGCACGCATAGAGGAGTTGGAACACCTTGTGAATAAGTGCCGCGGCAACCTTATGCAGAAGCTCCGCGAGCAGTGCTCGAAGCTTAATGCTAAGGAGCAGCGAGTAGTGTTATATAGCTATGCTGGATTCTCATCACGTGCTATTTGCGTCTTTATGGAGACCAATCCTGTGGCTCTTTCGAAGATGAAATACAGAATTAAGCTGAAAATTAAGGAGTGCGAGTCAAAAGATGCCGATCTTCTTATCTCTTCTATTGGCGACCGCTAAATGCTGATTTTCAATTAATTAGGTGTAAATGCAAAATTTACACTATATAATCGTGTAACTCGCTGATTATCAGGATTGCGAAAAAACAATAAAAAATTATTTTATAACTCATTGATTTTCAGTAGGGTAAAAATCGCTTTGCGAAATCTTTTTTGGCCAAAAATTTGGTCACTCACCCACAAACATATACCTTTGCATCAGTAATAGAGAGGAAGACTCTCCGTTGCTGATGGAGGTTTTTGCTGCATATAGCCAATATAAAAATATGGTTATTCTGAGAAGCAGTTTATTAGTATAAATGACCTCTACACTTGCTCTTATATTTGAGATATCGCCCCAAGGTTTTGGGCTTTATACGATATTGGTTAATGAATATTTTAATGTGTCCGGTGCTACGCATTGTCCTCGAAGGAGAGACGTGCGTAGCCTTTTTTTGTATTTGGGCCTACTCTTATAAGGAGGAATATGATGAGCTGTGAGGTGGTACCCTTACAGAGGCTAAGTGAATGCGATCCTTTGCGCGTTGCATTTTTGTAAAGCGCAACATAAGTCAGACCAAGAGCCATGAGATAGAGTGTTGTAAAAATGGGTTAGGCTTGGCCTCGATATGAAAATAGCCAGGATGTGACATACGTCAAGTATATCCCATTCTGGCTATTGATTGAGAGGTCGAGAATGACCCCTGTTCACAAGAAATTTACTCGATGTTGAGGGCTTTTTTGACCTCAGCAGTGATATCTGTGAGTGTAGCGGGGTCGAAGTATGCTAAACCTGCAGAAGAGGGCTGATCGCCCGCTGTGCTGAAGATAGCAGTGTAGCCACCCTCCGATGCAACCTTCTTAACAGCCTCGTTAGCCTTATCGTAGATAGGTGTCATAAGCTCTGTCTCCTTGCGCTGGATGTCCTGCTGTGCAATCTGTGAGAAGTCCTGGTAGCGCTGCTGGAGCTCTGCGAGCTCACGCTCCTTGAGCTGACGTACTGAGTCGGTCATAGTAGCTGCACTCTTCTCGTAGTTAGCATACAAGGTGTTGAACTCAACCATAATCTGCTCGAGCTGGTCCTGCAAATCCTTGCCATATGTCTCGAGGTTTGCAACTGCCTCCTGATACTCGGGCATGTTGGGCACGATAGATGCCAAGTCAACACGACCAAACTTCTGACCGAATGCTGTAGTGGCCGAGAGTGCGAGGACTGCGACCATTGCCAATTTCATTAATTTCTTCATCTCTAAAATTATTTACGTTTAAATATTCTTCCGTGTTCGGGTTACTTCTTCAATGCCTCGATGATGCGGTCTGTGAAGTCCACCTTTGTAGAGTAGTAGAGGACTGTGGGGTTTGCCGCAATGTCGATTACAAGGTCGTAGCCATACTGCTTCGAGAAGCTCTCAATGGTGTCAAACACACGCTCCTGGATGGGCTGTATAAGCTCCAAGCGCTTCTTCATGAGTGTGCCGTCGGTGCCGAAGAGCGACTCCTGGTACTCTGTGGCCTCAGCCTCCTTCTGTAGGATGAGCTGCTCGTACTGCTGCTGCGAGTTCTGCGAGAGCGATGCACGCTGCTGCATGTAGGTGTTGTAGAGGCTCTCCACCTCTGCGAACTTATTGTCTACAGCGGCCTGATACTCCGTAGCGAGCTTCTCGATCTGCTCCAAGGCGTCGTTGTATGCCTCGACAGACTTAAACACCTTCTCGCTATCGATGACCATATAGTTTTGTGCCGATGCTATGCTGGCGGTCATCACCATAGCCACAAGCGCGATAATCATCTTTTTCATACTCTATAGTTTTAAGGTTTATCTACAAATATAATGAAATAATCTCAAAAATATTGCCATGCGAGGTTAGAATTGCTGACCCATGACGAAGTGGAACTGCGAGCCACTGCGTGTTGTCTTGCCATATGCTGGGTCGAAGCCCCAACCCCAGTCGATGCCGAGCATACCCACGATAGGCAAGTAGAGGCGTACGCCGACACCTGCCGAGCGCTTAATCTTAAATGGCGAGAACTCCTTCCATGAGTTGAAGCCGTTACCACCCTCCAAGAAGCCGAGAACGTAGATAGACGACTGTGGCTTCATGATGACGGGGTAGCGCAACTCCATGGTGTACTTGTTATATGCCACAGAGTAGTAGTTAGATGGGTCGAGCGCGCCATCCTCGTAACCACGCAATGCGATGATGTCGACACCGTAGATATTGTAGCCAGTCATACCATCACCACCAATCTCGAAACGCTCGAAGGGTGACACCTTATTCTTATTATAGCTACCCAAGAATCCCATCTCTGCGCCGAGCATCAGCACGAGGTTCTGGTTGTGTGTGAGCGGGAAGTACCAAC
The DNA here is from genome assembly GCA_017558115.1 of Alistipes sp. Taxonomy (GTDB): domain Bacteria; phylum Bacteroidota; class Bacteroidia; order Bacteroidales; family Rikenellaceae; genus Alistipes. The sequence continues at coordinate 18,092 of JAFYWG010000061.1, read as the reverse complement.
GCGCCTTGAGCAACCACTTGTGGAACTCGATCCAGCGGTAGCGATCCTGATCCGACATATTGGGGTCGGCGTAGTCCTTGCCATCCCAGAGTGAGTATGGGGGTGTCGCCTGCACCGATGCCATGAACTCAGAACCTGAGCGTGCGTAGAAGGGTGAGTCGACAGATGAGCGCTGGATGACGAGCTTTAGCGATAGGGTGTTAGATACACCATCGCTCATGATGAAGCTCGACCAGCCCTTAAGGCCGTAGTGTTGGTAGCCCAACTCACCATAGAAGGTGAAGTATGGATCGGGCCACTGCATACGCTTACCGAGACCTATGGCGAGACCCATAGAGCGGTAGTACATCGAGGCTGTCTGCCATACGTAGTAGGCGTTGTTCTGCTCTGAGATATATCCCGAGATGGTGAATGAGTTTGGTCTGCGACCACCCAACCATGGGTCGGTGAAACTCAACGATAGCGCCTTATAGTATGTACCATTGGTCTGACCAGAGATAGAGAGGCGCTGGTTCTGCCCCGAGGGGTAGGGGCGCCATGCTCCCTTCTTGAAGAAGTTGCGAATAGAGAGGTTGTTGAGGGTGATACCCACGCTACCCACAAAGGTGCCCGAGCCCCAACCACCAGCAATGTTGAACTGGTCTGATGCCTTCTCCTGGAGTGGCCAGTTGACATTTACAAGCTCGTCGCTCACGGGCTGCACATCGGGGATAATGGCCTGCTCGTCGAAGTGACCCATGCCCATGAGAGTACGCATGGTCTGCATAAGGAGGGCGCGGTTGTAGAGGTCGCCAGGGCGCACATATAGCTCGCGGCGGATGACCTCGTCGTTGATGCGTGTGTTACCTGTGATACCCACCTCGTTTACGGTGAAGGGCTTACCCTCGAAGATGCGCACCTCAATGTCGAGAGAGTCGGGGCCCACGACGATCTCTGCGGGCTCAATCTGCGACATGAGGTAGCCGTTGTTGTTGTAGAGCGACGAAATAGACATCTCCTCGGGGTTCATCTCCTTGCCGATGCCGAGGCGCTTGTGCATAGACTTCTTGTCGTAGACGTCGCCACTCTGCACGCCAAACATCGCAGAGAGCTGCTCGGTGGTATATACCGAGTTGCCCACCCAGTTGACGTTGCGAATGTAGTATTTGTTACCCTCCGACACCTTGATGTCTACGCCGAGGGTCTTGTCGTCGATGTAGTAGATAGAGTCGCTGAGGATGGTAGCATTACGATAGCCTCGCGAGTTGTAGAAGTCGAGAAGAAGCTCCTTGTCGGCCTCATAGTCCTCCTCGATGAGCTTGCGGTTCTGGAAGAAGAGGATGCTCTTCTGGTGTGTCTTCTTGAATGTGCGGCGTAGGCGCTTATCTTCGAAGTTGTCGTTACCCTCGAAGTTGATTACACCAACACGCACCTTGGGACCACGGTCGATGTCGAAGTTTACGTTCACGCACTGCTCGTAGATAGAGTCGTTGGTGATGCGCACGTCGACCCTACATGTTAGGAATCCCTTATCTGCGTAGTGCTCCTTGATGAGCTTCACGTTCTTGTCGATGATATAGTCCGAGAGCTCGGTGTTGCGGCGAAGCTTAAGCACCTCCTCCTGCAAGTCCTTCGACTTAGACTTCGATACACCCGTGATTGTCCAGTTCAGGATGCGGGCGCGCTCCTTGAGGAATACCTCCAGGTCCACAGAGTCACCCTCGATGTTGGCACCGATCTGGATGTCGGAGAAGTAGCGGGGTGCCCATAGGCGCACCATGGCATTCGATATGAACTTGCTGGGCAAGTATACAGAGTCACCCTCCTGCAATCCCGCCGACGACTTAAGGATGTCGTGGTTGAGGTACTTTACGCCATGGAGGTTGATCTTGCGTATATGGTACAACTTGCCGTCGCCCTCGGTGAGTATGGGGGCGTTGAGGTCGAAATCTACCGAGTCTGTAAACCCGATGTTTGAGTCATCGCCAAGCGTATATTGCGTGTCATGCTGCTGTGCCTCGGCAACAAATGCTGTCGAGAACATAGCCACAAGGGCGATGGTGAATATCCTGAATAGTCTCATCTATTATCTCTCTTCTTTCTCTTGAATGACCAAACCGTAGCGGCGCTCACGACCAGCGTAGATGTCGAGTGCGCGGTTGAAATCCTCCTCTGTGAAGTCGGGCCACAATACCTCGGGGAAGTATAACTCCGCGTATGATGCCTGCCACAAAAGGAAGTTGCTCAAACGATACTCGCCACTTGTGCGGATGATAAGGTCGGGATCGGGAACACCTGCCGTCATGAGCGAACGCGAGAATAGCTCCTCGTCAATCTCTTCAACCTTGATCTGACCCTCGGCCACGCGGCGTGCTATGGCTTGTGCTGCGAATACCATCTCGCGGCGCGAAGAGTAGTTGAAGGCGAGGATGAGGGTCAATGTCTCCCCCTTTGCAGTGCTCTCTTCGATGTAGTCTATCTGTGAGAGTACCTTTTCGGGAAAACGTGAGCGCTCACCCATGATCTTCACTCGCACACCCTCCTTAATAAGTTCCTCAACCTGGCTCTGCACCATGTAGCAGAAGAGCTCCATGATGGCGTTTATCTCTGCCTCGGGACGACCCCAGTTTTCAGTGGAGAAGGTGTAGAGAGTGACATAGTCGACGCCCGCTGTGGCAGCAGCACGTATGGCGGCACGCACCGCCTTTGCTCCGGCGATGTGTCCCTCCTGACGCTCCAAGCCACGCTGTGTCGCCCAGCGACCATTGCCATCCATGATGATGGCGACATGCTTAGGTATAGATCTATTTTCGCTCATAATATCTTGCAAATTTAAGCAATAAAATTCACAATTCGCAACAGATTATACACAATATTTTTCACGCACGAGCGCGTATAACGTGATAATGTGCAGTAATACAGCATGTTGCACGGTTGCGAAAGTGGGGAGTGTGGGTGTAAAAAACTATCGTCTATCGACGCCCCACATCATCTTTTCTCTCAACGTGTCGTAGAACGTATTATTGTGTGGCATTGCAAGAATCACGCGCTTCGATGCCAAACGCACCTTCACCTCGGCACCATCATTGAGGGTGTAGGTGTGGTTGTCGGCCGAGAGTTGTGCCTCGCCACCGCGTGAACTGATGCGCAGGGTCACCGTGCTGCTGTCGGGGATAACGACAGGGCGCATAGTGAGGTTGTGGGGTGCTATGGGCGAGAGCACGAAGCAGCGGCATAGGGGGTCGACAATGGGGCCTCCAGCACTTAGTGAGTAGGCTGTTGAGCCTGTGGGTGTTGCCACCACAAGGCCGTCGCCATGGTATGTCGCCACGTAGTTGTCGTTGATAAGCGTCTCAACCGAGATCATAGATGCGCCGTAGCGGTGTATACATATCTCGTTGAGGGCGAAGCACTCCTGGGGCATGCCCTCTGTTGTGAGCATTAGTCGCTCCTCGTAGCGTAGTCGGCGCTCGGCAATAGCCTCGAATAGCTCCTCGATGCCCTGGCCATCGTCGGCGGTGAGGTAGCCTAAGCGTCCGCAGTTGATGCCCACGACGGGTATGTTCTCGGCGGGAAGCAGCGCAACACCCTCGAGGAGAGTGCCGTCACCGCCGTAGGTAATCATCACGTCGTCACCCGTTGCGCGTGGCTTGTCACCAAAGATATGTTCTGGGGCTATGCGTATGTCAGTAAGACTCTCTATGGCCGATGCAAGGTCCTCATTAACAACAAAATCCATATCGTAGCGCTCGATTTCGCGAAGTATCGTGCGTAACTGCTCGGGATGATGTTTTACCTGCTTACGAGAAAAAAGTATAATGTTCATTGCTCGGAAATGAAAAAAATCGTAACTTTGCTTTCGCAAAGATAGTAAATGGATTTGAGGTTTCAACACTTGAAGCCCAATTTCTTTTGTTAAAGATTGGAAAATATGACAAAGTTAAGCGTAAATATCAATAAGATTGCCGTTGTGCGTAATTCGCGTGGTGGCAATATGCCAAATTTGTTGAAGGCTGCTCTCGACATCGAGCGCTTCGGTGCCGATGGCATCACCGTACACCCCCGTCCAGATGCACGCCATATCCGCTACTCGGATGTGCGCGAGCTGAAGGCGCATATCGCTACGGAGTTGAACGTCGAGGGTAACCCCATCGAGAGCTTCTGCGAGCTCGTGGAGGAGGTATGCCCCGCACAGGTGACCCTCGTGCCAGATGCTGAGGATGCTATCACCTCGTCAGCAGGCTGGGATACCATTCGCAATCGCGAGTTCTTGACAGCTATGACCGAGCGTTTCCACCGCAAGGGTATACGTGTCTCAATTTTTGTTGACCCTGTAGTCGAGATGGTCACAGCGGCTAAGGAGTGTGGTGCCGATCGCGTGGAGCTCTACACTGAGGCATATGCTGCGGGCTATGCTGCAGATCGTGAGGCGGCCATTGCGCCATACGTAGCAGCGGCCGAGGAGGCACGTCGCGTGGGTCTTGGTCTGAATGCTGGCCACGATCTCAACACCGAGAATTTACAGTACTTCATCGAGCGCATTCCATGGGTGGATGAGGTGTCTATCGGTCATGCACTCATCAGTGATGCCCTCTACTGGGGATTGGAGAATACCGTTGGCATCTATCAGCGTTGCATCAGTCGTGCCAAGAGTGGCGAGAGAGAGTAAGCGAGGAGGATATATGCCACTGAGTAACCCTATATTCAAGCAGATATCGCGTATTGTTGACCGCATGGGCTTGGAGGCTTATGCCGTGGGAGGATATGTCCGCGACTACTATTTGCGCCGCCCATCGTCGGATATCGACGTAGTGGTGGTAGGTAGCGGTGTGGATGTTGCCGAGGCGTTGGCTAAGGAGTTGGGCGGTGCTAAGGTTGCCGTCTACAAGACCTATGGCACAGCAATGGTGCGCTGGAGAGATGTTGAGGTGGAGTTCGTGGGTGCTCGCAAGGAGAGCTATCGCCGCGAGTCGCGCAACCCCATCGTCGAGCCAGGCACGTTGGAGGATGACCAGCGTCGTAGAGACTTCACCATCAACGCCATGGCGTGGTGTATAAATGGTGATAGGTTTGGCGAGTTGGTAGACCCCTTTGGCGGCATGGAGGACTTGGAGGATTGCATCATTCGCACTCCATGTGAGCCAGATAAGACCTTCTCGGATGACCCCTTGCGCATGATGCGTGCTGTGAGGTTTGCCTCGCAGTTGGGCTTCGACATCGACGACGAGACCTTCGAGGGTATATCGCGTCAGGCGGAGCGCATTAACATCATCACTAAGGAGCGTATCGCTGTGGAGCTCAATAAGATACTTGCCTCGCCCGTGCCCTCAATAGGCCTTACGCTGATGCATACATCGGGATTGTTGAAGTATGTATTGCCAGAGCTCGAGCGCATGTCGGGCGTGGAGCGCAGAGGTAAGCATGCCCACAAGGATAACTTCGAGCACACGATGAAGGTGCTCGACAATCTCGCCAAGCGTAGCGACGACCTATGGTTGCGCTGGGCAGCGTTGTTGCATGATATTGGCAAGCCTGCGACGAAGGCATACGACCCACGCATGGGTTGGACCTTCCACCAGCATGAGGCTGTAGGCTCGAAGATGATACCGCAGCTCTTCCGCCGCTTGCGCCTGCCACTAAACGAGCCTATGCGCTTCGTGCAGAAGATGGTATTTCTCCACATGAGGCCTATTGTGCTCTCGGAGGATTTGGTTACAGACTCTGCTGTGCGCCGCTTGCTCTTTGAGGCTGGGGACGATGTGGAGAGCCTGATGCTTCTATGTGAGGCAGACATAACCTCGGGCATAGATAGCAAGGTGCGCCAGTACCTCAAGAACTTCGAACTTGTACGCCAGAAGATGCGCGACCTCGAGGAGCGAGATAGAGTGCGCAACTTCCAGCCGCCCATCACTGGCGACATCATCATGAAGACCTACAACCTGCCACCATGTAGCGTTGTGGGCGAGATTAAGGAGATTATAAAGAATGCTATCCTCGATGGCATCATCCCCAACGACTACGATGCTGCCTACAAACTAATGGAGGAGGAAGCTGAGCGTCGTGGTATTGTTAAGCCTTAATAAGTATTCGTATGATACTCATGTTATTAGGAACATTGGCACTCTACTTGGGCGCCAATTTTTATATCTTTATTAGGCTCTTACAGGCTATGAGCCTTATGCCATTGTGGCTGCGTGTTGCCTTTGGGGTGCTCTACTGGCTCGCTGCGTGCGGCATGTTTATATCGTTTGCTCTACGCAATGTGGCGTTACCGGAGTTTCTTCACCGCACGCTCCATGTTGTAGGTACGTCGTGGCTCTTGTTCACGCTCTATATGGCTGTGGCGCTCGCTATGGCCGATTTGGCGCACTGGTTATGGCCCTCGTTCCAGCATGGGGTGTGGTATGCTTTAGGCCTTACGCTCGCGGTGCTTGTCGCGGGGTATATCAACTATCGCACGCCGCATGTGGAGCATATAACGATAGAGACCGATAAGCCTATTGAGGGAGGAGGTCTGCGCCTTGTTGCGGTGAGCGATGTACACCTCGGCAATGGCACAACGCGCGCAGATTTGGCACGCTATGTCGATATCATAAATGGCGAAAATCCTGATGTTGTAGTTATCGTGGGCGACCTTATAGACAATTCTATTTTGCCCGTAAAGCGAGCTGACATGTGCCGAGAATTTGAGCGCGTTGAGGCTCGCTATGGCATCTACATGGCTGCAGGAAACCATGAGTATATAAGTGGCATTGATGAGTGTCTCAACTACCTAAAAACTACGCCTGTACGGTTACTTTCGGATAGTGTTGTAAGTCCCATAAATGGAGTGGAGATAGTATGCCGAGATGATAGGCAGAACCTGCGTCGTGCCAAGCTCGATTCGTTGCTTAGAGCCAGTGATAGTAGCAGCTTCAAAATAGTGCTCGACCATCAGCCAAATGCCATTGCAGAAAGCCAGAAAAGTAGCGTTGACCTCCACCTCTCGGGCCACACACACCGTGGGCAGGTCTTCCCCTTTAATCTCGTCACCGACCACCTCTTTGAGCAGAGCCATGGCTACCGCAAATGGGGCGATACGCATGCCTACGTGATGACAGGTCTCTCGCTCTGGGGTCCTCCCTTCCGCATAGGCACACACAGCGAGTTGCTTGTGGTTGACATAGTGAGCCGCGCAAAAGATGCAGAGTAGGCAAAAATCGTAGTAAAAAACTGGCGAAAAAGAGGCTATCGTTACATTATTTTTATTACCTTTGCTTCATATTATGCGCTGGTGCGTAGCATAGAGTGTGCTTACACCCCAAGCATCAGCAGTTTAGAGTAAAGAAACATAAGATATTATATGAGCAAAGAGTACAAGCGTTATCTTATTACCTCGGCACTTCCATATGCCAATGGCCCCGTACATATCGGCCACTTGGCAGGTGTATATGTGCCCTCGGATATCTATACACGTTACCTTCGCCTGAAGGGTCACGACGTAATCTCAGTATGTGGTAGCGATGAGCACGGTGTGCCCATCACAATCAAGGCTAAGAAGGAGGGTATCACACCCCAGCAGGTTGTGGATCGCTACCACGAGATTATTGAGAAGTCGTTCCGCCGCCTCGGCATGTCTTTCGACATCTACTCACGTACATCTTCACCCACACACCGCGTAACAGCGTCGGAGTTCTTCCGTAAGCTATACGACGAGGGTAAGTTCATCGAGCAGACATCGGAGCAGTTCTACGACGAGGAGGCTAAGACATTCCTCGCAGACCGCTACATCGTGGGTACTTGTCCACGTTGCCAGAACGAGAAGGCCTACGGCGACCAGTGTGAGAAGTGTGGCTCTACGCTCTCTCCCGACGAGTTGATCAACCCCAAGAGTGCCGTATCGGGTGCTGTGCCCGTGAAGCGCGAGACAAAGCACTGGTACTTGCCTTTGGATAAGTATGAGGGCTTCCTCCGTGAGTGGATATTGGAGGGTCACAAGGAGTGGAAGTCTAACGTATATGGTCAGTGTAAGAGCTGGCTCGACCTCGGCCTCCAGCCACGTGCTGTGAGCCGTGACCTCGATTGGGGTATCCCCGTGCCCGTGGAGGGTGCAGACGGCAAGGTGCTCTACGTATGGTTTGACGCACCTATCGGCTACATCTCGGCAACTAAGGATCTAACACCCGACTGGGAGAAGTACTGGAAGAGCGAGGATACAAAGATGGTACACTTCATCGGTAAGGATAACATCGTATTCCACTGCATCGTATTCCCCTCAATGCTCAAGGCGCATGGCGACTACATTCTCCCAGAGAATGTTCCTGCTAACGAGTTCTTGAACCTTGAGGGCGACAAGATATCTACATCGCAGAACTGGGCGGTATGGCTCCATGAGTACCTGGATGAGTTCCCTGGCAAGGAGGATGTATTGCGCTACGTATTGTGCGCAAATGCCCCCGAGACTAAGGATAACGACTTTACATGGAAGGATTTCCAGGCGCGCAACAACTCAGAGCTTGTTGCAGTGCTCGGTAACTTCGTGAACCGTGCTTTGGTGCTTACAAAGAAGTATTACGATGGCGTTATTCCCGAGCGTGGCACACTTACAGAGTATGACGAGGCTACAATCGAGGAGTTGCAGAAGATAAAGGCGTCGTTGGAGCGTAATATCGAGCACTACCACTTCCGTGAGGCGTTGAAGGATGCTATGGCATACTCGCGTATCGGTAACAAGTATCTTGCCGACACAGAGCCCTGGAAGGTGGTTAAGACAGATCCCGAGCGTGTGAAGACTATCCTCAACATCGCGCTCCAGATTACTGCAAACACAGCCATCGCCATCGAGCCATTCATGCCATTCTCGGCAGAGAAGATGCTCAAGATGCTCGCTGTGGATAAGTTCGGCTGGGAGCAGCTTGGCTCTATGGAGCTCCTCGCAGCAGGTCACACTATTGGTGAGGCAGAGCTTCTCTTCGAGAAGATTGAGGATGACGTAATTCAGGCACAGCTCGACAAGCTCGAGGCATCGCGCAAGGCGAAGCTCGCAGCAGAGGCGGCACAGAACGTCACAGAGCAGAAGGCGGAGGTGACATTCGACGACTTCCAGAAGATGGATATTCGCGTCTCTACAATCCTCGAGGCAGAGAAGGTGGCAAAGACAAAGAAACTCCTTAAGCTCACCATCGACACAGGTATCGACAAGCGCACCATCGTATCGGGCATCGCGGAGTACTACACCCCCGAGCAGCTCGTAGGTCGTCAGGTGCTTGTGCTTGCTAACCTCGCACCCCGCGAGATTAAGGGTATCGAGTCGCGCGGTATGATCCTCATGGCGGAGGATGCACTTGGTCGTCTTGTGCTTGTTCAGCCCGAGGATAAGACTATGTCTGGTGCTATGATAGGATAGTATAATGCATTGAATGTTAATGGGTTAGCCTTAAATTTGAGACAACCTAAAATAAAAATATAACCAATTTAACTTAACTTTTTACTATGGAAAACATTAAATGGGGAGAGCTCGGTTTTGCCTACTACAAGACCGCTTTCAATGTTCGCTACCACTACGCTAACGGTCAGTGGAGCCAGATGGAGGTAACCGATGATGAGTACATCAAGATGCACATGTCGGCTGCTTGTTTGCACTATGGCTTGGAGATCTTCGAGGGTCTTAAGGCTTTCCGCGGTGTTGATGGCAAGGTGCGTTTGTTCCGTCCTGAGAAGAACGCACAGCGTATGATCAACTCAGCAAACCGCCTCTGCCTTCCCGCACCTACTGTTGAGCAGTTCGTTGAGGGTTGTGTAGAGTGCGTTAAGCGTAACCTCGACTTCGTTCCTCCCTACGAGACTGGTGCTTCGCTCTACTTGCGTCCTACACTTCTCGGTACTAAGACTTGTCTCGGTGTTCGCGCTGTTGACGAGGCTGATCTTATCATCTTCTGTGCTCCTGTAGGTCCTTACTTCAAGGGCGGTATGGCAGCTATCAAGGCTCTCATCATGCGTGATCAGGACCGTGCTGCTCCACGTGGAACAGGTGACGTAAAGGTTGGTGGTAACTACGCTTCTTCAATCTGGTCACTCGAGGAGGCTCACCGTAAGGGCTTCTCTAACGTTCTTTACCTCGACGCTGCTACTCACTCAAAGGTTGAGGAGTTCGGTGCTGCAAACTTCTTCGGTATCAAGAACAACACTTACGTGACACCTAAGTCATCTTCAATCCTTCCTTCAATCACTAACATGACTCTTCGTGAGATCGCTAAGGACCTTGGCCTCACAGTTGAGGAGCGTGATATCCCAGTTGAGGAGCTTGTTACATTTGAGGAGGCTGGTGCTTGCGGTACAGCTGCTGTTATCTCACCTATCGGTGCTCTCTACGACCTCGATAACAACGTTACATACGACTACGGTATGAAGGTTGGTGAGACTTGCAAGAAGATGTACGATCACCTCCAGGGCATTCAGTATGGCCGCGTAGAGGATACTCATAACTGGAATGTGCTTGTAGAGTAATTATTCTTTGATGTGAAAAGGCAGCATCTGCTGCCGCTAACAAATTAAAATGCGAATAGGCAGTACGCCATAGTACAGCCTATTCGCATTTTTTTTGCCGAGCGTTGCATTTACTACCTTTTGACATCAAATATTTCTTGTGATAGTGGCGCGTTAGCGGCACATCCCTAAAAGTAAACCACCCACAGCTGTACTTCTTGTACTATCTCTGGGTGGTTTCTTTTGTGATGCACCACTTCCACACCACTCTGACAAGAAATTGGTTTGTGGTGCTAATGAATGTTTTACCTGTCCATATTCAATATAAGTCCATAAAAAAAGCGTTCCACGTGGAACGCTTTTAATTTATAGGTGTAAATTTCGGGCTTTGCTACCCTCTTCTATCGACCAAATTTTACCAGTAGCACATTAATATCTGCAGGTGAGACGCCGGGAATACGTGATGCATGACCGATGGTTGTGGGTCTAATTCTGCTTAGTTTCTGGCGAGCCTCAATGGTTAACGACTGCATTGCGTTATAGTCGAAGCCCTCGGGAATGATGATATCTTCCAAGCGGTGCATCTTGTCAGCGTAGTATTTCTCGCGCTCGATATATCCACGATACTTGATTTGTATCTCAGCCTGCTCGATAACCTCTGCAGTAAATCCATTCTCTTCGATATACTTTTTCAATCTCGGCACGACATCCATCAGCGACTTCATTGTCACATTACTACGCAAAATGATATCGTAAAGCTTTTTTCCCTGCGTTAAGGGCTCCTCGCCGAGCGAAATTAAATAGCTGTCAATTTCGCCTATTCGGACCGAAGTCTTACGAAGCATCGAAATAAGCGATTCTACAGCCCTATTTTTTTTGAGCAAATTAGCGTGTTTCTCCTCGCCAACAAGGCCAATTTTATAGCCCAGAGGTGTGAGTCGAACATCGGCATTGTCCTGGCGAAGCAGGATGCGATACTCGGCGCGTGAGGTAAACATGCGGTAAGGCTCGTCTACACCCTTCGTCACAAGGTCGTCAATCAGCACACCTATATATGCCTCATCGCGCTTAAGCACTATGCCCTCCTCTCCCCTAAGTGAGCGGTGAGCGTTGATGCCCGCCATAAGACCCTGTGCCGCGGCCTCCTCATATCCCGTGGTGCCGTTGACCTGACCAGCGAAGAATAGTCCCTCAACGAGCTTTGTCTCGAGCGTATGTCTAAGCTGCGTAGGTGGAAAGTAGTCGTACTCGATGGCGTAGCCTGGGCGGTAGACATGCACATCCTCAAGGCCCTTGATAGTGCGCAGCGCCTCGAGCTGAATCTCGTATGGCAATGATGATGAGAAGCCATTGAGGTAGTACTCGTTGGTATTGCGACCCTCGGGTTCAAGAAAGAGCTGGTGCTGCTCCTTATCTGCAAAGGTGCGTAGCTTATCCTCGATGCTTGGGCAGTAGCGTGGTCCAATGCCCGATATGGTGCCGTTGAATAGTGGCGAGCGGTCAAAGCCAGTGCGCAAAATGTCGTGCACCTCCTTTGAGGTGTAGACCATAAAACATGGTAGTTGATTCTTAACCACCTCTGTATCAGGGTCATACGAGAATTTTGTTGGCTCTGTGTCACCCTCTTGCTGCTCCAAGGCGGCGAAGTTGATGGTGCGTGCATCCAAGCGCGCAGGTGTGCCCGTCTTCATGCGGCCCGTCTCGAAGCCGAGTGCTGCGAGTTGCTCGGTGATGCCATATGAGGCTTGATCGCCCGCTCGGCCACCCGCAGCCTGCGCTGCTCCACAGTGCATAACGCCACCGAGGAATGTTCCAGCGGTGAGCACTACCCTATCTGCCTCAATCTCCACGCCCATTCGCGTTTTAACGCCCTTTACACGCGTTTTCTCACCCGAGTGGTCGAGGAGTATCTCCGTGACAGAATCCTGCCACAAATAGAGATTAGGCGTGTTCTCGAGGGTGCGGCGCCAGAGGCGTGAGAACTCCGCCTTGTCGCACTGTGCGCGAGGGCTCCACATTGCAGCGCCCTTCGAGCGGTTGAGCATGCGGAACTGGATGGCACTCTGGTCTGTAATACGACCCATCATGCCACCGAGAGCATCTATCTCTCTCACTATCTGTCCTTTAGCTACGCCACCAACGGCAGGGTTGCACGACATGGCCGCAATCTTCTCCATGTCGATGGTTGTGAGCAGTGTGCGTGAGCCGAGGCGTGCCGCAGCAGATGCCGCTTCACAACCCGCGTGGCCCGCGCCAATGACAACTATGTCGTAGCGTAGTCTCATAGAATCTCCTCGCGTAGAAGTTTGAGATAGCGGTTTTCGAGGCGACGCATCTCCTTCTCTGCCCATGGGCTCTTGTCCTTATGTCCGCAGAGGTGTAGCGCGCCATGCACGATGATGCGACGCATCTCGTTGAAGGGGAGTGCGCCGTAGATGTCGGCGTTATCCTCCACCGTTGCCACGTCGATGTATACCTCGCCCGCAACAATGCAGTCCACGACCCTGCTCTCGCGGTCCTCGAACGTAATGACGTCGGTGTAGTAGTCGTGGCCGAGGAAGTCGCGGTTCATCTGTCTGTGATACTCCGATGAGCAGAATATGTAGTTTATCTCACCCGCCTTGTAGCCCTCGCGGCGGATAACCTCTGTTATCCACTTGCGTATTGCTAAGCGGTTGACTGGCAAATAATTACAGTCTTGCTTGTAAAAATGTATCATAGTCTAAAACTATTTTTTCTTGAAGAAGTTCGACACGAAGAGCTGCTTCTGTGAGTTGCGCTCATATACGGCGATGCGTATGTAGTAGTACTCCTTACCTTTAGAGTTTATGCCGCGGCCTATGGTGCCAATCTTCTGGTCCTTCTTCACCACGTCACCCTTCTTCACGCATACTGAGCCGAGGTTGGTAAATGTCACCAGATGAGCGCCATAGCTCAGGTATACGGTGTAGTGATTTGTGCGCTCCATGCGTACAATCTCCTCTACCTTACCCTCGTGCATAGTGCGCACGTTGTCGCCCGCCTTGCCCGTGATTGTTGCGCCGTAGCCCTCCTCGGTGAGCGTGCCACCCTCCACAGGGAGGTTTAGACCACGTGTCGCCTTCGAGAAGTTTGCGCCTACGGTGTTATTCTTGATGAGCTTCTGCAGCTCGGCAACGGCATTCTCGTGTAGCTTCTCCTGCTTGCGCTGCTGGTTTATAGCCTCCTTCTCGCGCTTCGAGAGGTTGTTGTATGAGCGTTGTGCTGCCACCCTATCATCCTCCAACTCGCGGCGCTCCTTATCGAGTGCCTTGGTCACAGAGTCGAGCTCGTTGCTACGTGCTGTGAGCACTAAGCGCTCCTCCGCCAGGCGTGTGCTCTGGCTTGTAATGGTGTCTGCGAGGCTCTTACGGCTCTCGGCTATGTGCTCTATCTCTGCCATGCGGCGTGCAGCCTCGGTGATGCTACGCGACGAGAATAGGTAGTAGCGACTGCTATTCTGCTTATGGTTGCGGTAGGCTATACGCACGGCCTCGGCATATATCTCGCGGTTGTGCATGAGTGTTGCGTTGAGAGAGTCTATCGTCAGCTCCATCGCCGCTATCTCAGCCTCCACGAGGCTGTGTTCTGCCTCCACCTCGCTGATATACTCCTCGCGCATCTTAACCTGCTTCTCGAGGGCTTTAAGCTGCTCGTGGGCACTCGACTTCTCCTTCTTGAGGGTGTTAACCTCGCGCTTAGCGTTGTCGAGGCTCTTCTTATACTGCTCCACACGCTTGCGCTGATCCTCCACCGACTTGCTGCTCTTTTGTGCCGAGAGCGTGAGTGGGGTGGCGGTGAGGAGTATTATAAATAGCAGTTTTAGTAGTCGTGCAGTCATCTTTGTGAGGGTTTATCGCTTCTTACGCTTCTCATTCTCTGTTGATGCCTTAATCTCGGCAATATGCGCCTCCATGGCCTCCTTATCGTAGCCCTGTGTTACGGCCTTCTGCCAATATGTCTCGGCCATGAAGCTCTCGCCAAGGGCCCATAGTATGTCGCCATAGTGTGCCAGTAGCGAGGCGTCGCGCTGGGCACTGAGCGATAGTGCCTGGCTCATCATGCCCTTAGCCTCCTTGTTGCGACCCAGGCGATGTAGCACCCATGCGAGGGTGTCGACATATGTGGCATTGTTGGGCTCTATCTCTGTGGCAAGCTGACTCATGGTGAGTGCTCGTTGTAGGTCCTTATCTTGTAGCGCAAGGAAGTAGGCGTAGTTGTTGAGTACCAATACATTCCTATCGTTGTACGCGAGGGCCTTGCGGTAGGCCTTGAAGGCCTTGTTGTCGTTGCCCTCCTCGTGGTATATGTCACCTATGTTGCCATATATTTGGCTACGCTCCTCGTCTGTGGTGCAGATGTCGAGCGTCGCAGTAAAGATGGCTATAGCCTCCTCGGCTGTACCATACTCCATGGCGTAGTAGCCTGCGTATAGGCGAATATCTATATTGGTGGGGTAGCGCGCTATGGCCTCCTCTAAGAGAGACTTTGTTGTCTCTTCTCTCTCGAGGTATGCGGCGAGCTGTATGGCGTCGATGTAGTGTTGTGCTGTGGTCTCCTCGTCTGCAAGGTGGCGCGATAGGTAGTCGAAGGCCTGCTCGAGTTCTCCGAGCGCTATGAGGTGCTCGGCGTAGCAATCCACCACCTTGCGATTGTTGGGGTGGGCTATGGCCAAGCGCTGAATGAAGCTTCCGATGCGGATGTAGTTCTTGCTATAGAAGCTTCTGTTTGAGGTATATATGCTGATGCGGTTGAGCTTAATGCTCAGTGGTGTTGCATCGCTCGTCAGGATGCGCTCCTCGTAGTCGAGCATGCTATTGTGGTCGCCCTTGCGCTCGTAGTATGCCGAGAGGGCATTCAGCGCGTCGTAATTCACACTATCTATTTTGAGGGCATTCTCCAACGATATGCGTGCCAAGGAGTCGCGTCCCGAGCGCTCGTATGCCTCAGCAAGCTTGATGTGTGCATGTGCGCTGTAGGGTTGCTCCAACACACCCTTTTTACCCTCCTCCATAGCTCGCTCATACTGGTATGTGTCTAAGAGTATGTCGAGTTTCATCTCGCTGATGTAGGGTGAGTAGCCCACATGTATCTCTGCGCTGTCGAGCACCGAGATAGCGGTGTAGGGCATGCTGTTATAGTTGTATAGCGCAGCAAGTGTGTAGTATGTGTCTATATCCTTGGGTGCAATCTGTAGGAGACGACGATAGATGGGTATAGCCTGCGAGAACTTATGCGCAGATATTAGGTGGTCGCCATACTTACGTCCGTACCACTTGTTTGTGGTATCTGCTGCAAAGGCACGGCGTGAGTATTCTAAGCCGAGAGCTGAGCCATCCTCGAGTATGGCCATTTGGAACAGCGCAGGGGCGTATGTGCTATCCTGAGCTATAAGGTCGCACCATATCTCTTTGGCCTGTGCTGTGTCACCCTTAATCTTTAAGAGCTTTGCGGCTTCTGCGTGGCGATAGCTGCGCGAGAGCGAGTCGGGGAGCAAGGAGCGCTCTATCTCTCTCTGGCTCTTGCGCTGTGCGCTACACACTGAGGGTGTCAGCACTATGAGTGCCAACAGCGCAACGAGTGGATATATGTAGTGTCGCATCGTCATATCTAACGAGCACAGGGCATTAAGCGGATGTCTTAACGCCCTGTTACCCAATGGTTTTGCTATTTCTGGTTATTACAGTGCGCTCTCGAACTGGTTGAGGAAGCGTACGTCGTTCTCGAAGTATAGACGCAAGTCACCCACGCCATACTTGAGCATTGCAATACGCTCAATACCCATACCAAATGCGAAGCCTGAGAACTCCTTAGGATCAATATTGTTAGCCTCCAACACGTTGGGGTCTACCATACCGCATCCCATGATCTCGAGCCAGCCTGTACCCTTACATACGCCGCAACCCTTGCCGCCGCAGATTGAGCACGATACGTCAACCTCTGCTGAGGGCTCGGTGAAGGGGAAGTATGAGGGGCGCATACGAATCTGTGCCTGCTCGCCAAAGAGCTCCTTAGCGAAGTAGAGCAACGACTGCTTCATGTCGGCAAACGACACGTTGCGATCGATATACAAACCCTCAATCTGGTGGAAGATGCAGTGTGCACGGTATGAGATAGCCTCATTACGGAATACGCGGCCGGGGCATATCACGCGAATAGGGGGCTTCTGACGCTCCATGGTGCGCACCTGGATAGATGAGGTGTGTGTGCGGAGTACTACATCGGGGTTGCTCTCGATGAAGAATGTATCCTGCATGTCGCGCGCGGGGTGCTCGGGTGGGAAGTTGAGAGCCGAGAATACGTGCCAGTCGTCCTCAATCTCGGGGCCATCGGCCACGGTGTAGCCGAGGCGTGAGAAGATGCCCACAATCTCGTTCTTAACGATAGAGATGGGGTGGCGCGAGCCCACCTGCTCCGATGAGCCAGGACGTGTCATATCGTCAATCTTCGACGCCTTGAGCGCTGCGGCATTGCCAAACTCCTCCTTGAGGGTGTTGATGCGCTCGGTAGCGAGGTTCTTAACCTGGTTGATGCGCTGACCCAACTCGCGCTTCTGCTCTGCGGGAACTGTCTTGAACTCCTCCATAAGAGCACCAAGCGTACCCTTCTTGCCAAGTATCTTAATACGGAATGCCTCTACGTCGGCCGCAGTCTGCGGTGCAAAGGCCTCGATTTCAGCTAATAGCTCGTTGATTTTGTTAATCATATATCTTCGTTTTATTTATTGGCTTATCTTCGCTGTAAGAGCTCTGCTCTCACCCATATTCTACCATGCAACACGCTGAGATACAGCTATAAAGCATACTCCAAACGCTACGCATGGGTATATTATCGGACAAATATACAAAAAATTATCGAATTTATCTTTATGTTGCCATATTATTTCGAGGCACAAATGGCGAAGTTGAGCATAGGTGAAGAATAGTTTACACTTTTTTAATTTTTTTATTATATTGTATTGAAAAATTTTATACCTTTGCGTAGTATTTGTATTTTGAAGCGAAGTACGAAATATTTTCTAACAACATAAAACATTTGTAATATGATTAGTTACAAGGATTTGGGTCTCGTGAATACACGCGAGATGTTCAAGAAGGCTGTTGATGGCGGCTACGCTATCCCCGCATTCAACTTCAACAACATGGAGCAGCTCCAGGCTATCATCATGGCATCGGCAGAGACTAAGTCTCCCGTTATCCTTCAGGTATCTAAGGGTGCTCGTCAGTACGCTAACCAGACACTTCTCCGCTACATGGCAGAGGGTGCTGTAGAGTACGCTAAGGAGCTCGGCTGGGAGAACCCCCAGATCGTTCTTCACCTCGACCACGGTGACAGCTTCGAGACTTGCAAGAGCTGTATCGACATGGGCTTCTCTTCAGTTATGATCGACGGCTCACACCTCCCATACGAGGAGAACGTAGCCCTCACAAAGAAGGTTGTCGAGTACGCACACCAGTTCGACGTAACAGTTGAGGGTGAGCTCGGCGTTCTCGCAGGCGTTGAGGATGAGGTATCTGCAGCTGAGAGCCACTACACTAAGCCTGAGGAGGTTGTAGACTTCGTAACAAAGACTGGTTGCGACTCTCTCGCTATCTCTATCGGTACTTCACACGGTGCTTTCAAGTTCACTC